>JAPUGL010000075.1 GCA_027292775.1 Gammaproteobacteria bacterium
CCCCAGTTAGGGGTTTCTACGATTCTAGTTCAAATACATGCTATCGCCTGAAAAGTTGGCAATCCTACCGGTCAGTCAATACGAACTGGTGGGTCTGCCCTCCCGCCAATTGAAACTCAAGCGCTATGCTGGCCTCAAAACCCATGTCTTTTTCGTGGGTATAGGCCAGAAAAACCACGAACGACTGATCGCCGCTCGCCGTTATACCGATTGAATCCGTCGATACCTGCAAACCTGGCGGCGGAACCGACTGATGTGCAAATCCTTCAAATTGCAGGCCCTGACCCGCAAAATCCAACGCCAGGATTACCGGTCCCGTTGAATTGAATTCGAACTCGAGCATCAACAGATTATTGTTGCGGTGCAGCTCAACCGAACCTTGCACAGTATCGAGTCCAACTTCAAGCCGATCCCGAGGCAATTCATATGGCAGCGCCTGGTTTCGGACCATGGATCCGACCAGACTCCGGGTATCGGTTGGGCCGATATCCACAGGCGCCAGCCGGAACAGCCCAATGATAACCACGATGCCTGCGGCAAAAGCCATGGCCATGCGCGCCGTCACGGGCATTGCCCAACGGGACGGCGCCGGCCGATTCTGGCCGGCGGGGAGCTCTATCTGCGCAAGAATACTCTGGCGCAGGGATTCGGGAGGCTCACGCGAGGGTATCTGACGCATCAGGCCCGCAAGATCACGGAAGTCCTTCCTCGTGGTACGGGCTTCGGCGGATTCATCCAGCAGGGAATCCAGCTCGGCTTTCTGATCCTCATTCAGCTCGCCGTCGAGCTCGGCCTGGATCAGCTCAATGTATTTATTGTCGTTCATTTGCCAACCAGACCCAATGCATTAATCTTTTCCTTCATAATCTGTCGCGCCGTATATAGCCTGGATTTCACGGTCTTCTCCGGAATCTGCAGAATTTCAGCGATCTCGTGATAACTGCACTCCGTGAAATGCCTTAACACGATGACCGCGCGATGCTCCTCCTGCAATTCCATCAAGACCCCCTGGACGCAATCGCAAACACGACCGGCTTCGGCCAGCGCTTCCGGGCCACGCAAGCTCGATGCCTGCCTGTCATCGAGAGGCTCCTGGTTACCACGCCGTTTGAGAAGATTGATTGATTCATTGACTGCGATCCGGTAGATCCAACTAAAAAATTTGAACTTCGGGTTGTACCGATCAAGGTTTTCAAAAACCTTGAGGAACGCGATCTGCGTAATATCGGCTGCATCATCAGGATTTCCAAGCATCCTGTAAGCTGCATTGTAAACCGGCCTCTCGTAGCGTCTGACCAGTGTTTCCAGGGCATTCCGATCACCCTTTCTGCAGTCGCTTATTAGCGCCGTATCACGATCCTTACTCATAACTACTGCCGGGCGGCCAAAAAGTTGATGCAAGGGGGAGACAAGCCATTCATACCCGATTCCAACCGTGATTCATAAAATTCCATCAGCAGGGACTATCCATCGGCGGTTTCGATCTCGAACAGGCGGTCAAAGCCCGAGTACTTGAATATATCGTTGATATGACTGCTGACTTTGATCATTTTCAGGCCTGAGCCCGTTGCTGTCAGCCGTTTATGGGTCTTCAACAAGACTCCCAGGCCGGCACTCGATATGTATTCCAGCTTTTCCATGTCGAGCACACAGGCTTCGGGCACTTCATCCAGAAAAGCCTGGGCCCGCTCCGCCTCCGCCGCATCGAGCCGTCCCACGACAATAATCACTCCGTCTTCGCCAAAGTCGATCTCAAACATCGTCTGGGTCACTCCCCTGCCTGAACGTGATTTTGCTGGTCCGGTTGTGATACTCGTAGTGGATGGAATCGACCATTTTGAGGATCAGGTAGAGCCCCAGGCCACCCGGACTCCGTTCGTTCAGTGAGGCGTCAATATCCAAAGATGTTGCTTCGGTGGGATCGAAACGATCGACGTTATAATCGGTCAGGCTGACTTCAATACCACCATTGGCCGGCTGCATCTCGATCAGGATATCGGCCTCGGTCTCGGTGTTGTAAGTGACCATGTTGACAAACAATTCCTCGGTGGCCAGGTCAACCGCATTGCGCAGGGAATTGTCGAGGTTTTCCTGCGCAAAAAAATCGGCGGTCATGGATACGATGTTGCGGATTTCATCAAAGCTTCTCTTGAACTTTTTTTCCATGGATCGGCCCCCGATAGCTCATGCCAACGCCCAGCACGCCGCCGACTGGAAGGTAGCCGTTCAACGGTGACTGGATCTCCCCCGCGCCGACGTCTTGTTCTTGTGTCCGGCGATTTTTCGTACCGGGCTAGTGTAGACCAGCCAAAGCCCCTCGCAAAGACTTGCCGGCCTCGGTTTCAGGCGATGTGGAGCCCTCACATGCCCGAAATCGGCAGCCGGCGGAGCAATACCACGGTGATATCGTCCGCCTGCGGGATTTCCTCGCCGAATGCGAAGGTGGCATCGAGCAACTGCTGGCTGAGATCGGCCATGGCGATATTGTGGAAATTCCGCATGACCTCGGCAACACGATCCTCGCCAAATTGCTGTCCCTTCTTGTTTTCATACTCGAAAACGCCATCCGAGATCAGGCCGAGAATGTCGCCGGGCTGCATATCGAGCAATTTCGCTTTTCCGGGGGCATCCATCTCCATGACGCCGACTGGATAACTGGTGGGTTTGTGCCATTCACACTCGCCGCTTTCGGCGTGAAAATGCAGAATTGGCCCCTGTCCGCCGGAATGGAATCTCACGTCATGGGTGTCGGGGTTAAGAAACCCCATGAACGCGGTGATGAAACGGTCATCCGGCAAATCCTCGGCAAGCTGGTTATTGACATGCATGAATGCCGAATCGAGGTCTGCCCCGGCACGGAAGGCGACACGTAGCATCGCCTGCATCTGCGTCGCCGACAATGCAGGCCCAAATCCATGGCCGGTAGCATCCCCCATCAGCATAAACAACTGGCCATCGAGCATGACCAGGTCAAACATGTCTCCACCGGTCTGTGAGGCAGGCAGGAACCTTCCATGCAGGTCATAACCAGGCACCACGGGCATCTGTGTTGGCAAGGTGCTCATCTGAATCTCGCGCGCGATATTGACTTCCTTGTCCAGACGCCTTTTTTCGAATAATTCCTCGGTCAGCTGGGTTCTTTGCAACGCGACCGCGCACTGGGCTGCCAGAGCTCGGGCAATCGACTCGTCGCCGTCGTCAAACTCGCCCGAATTCTTGTTCAAAAGCTGGAGAACCCCTACGAGTGCTTCGCCACTACCCACCAGCGGGACACAAAGCATGGTTTTGGTCCGGTAACCGGTCGCCTTGTCAACTGCTCCCTGGAACCGGGGATCGGCGTAGCAATCAGCTACGTTGATAATCTGTCGTGACATCAGGCATTCACCGACCAGGCCATCCCCCGCCGCAACCCGCGCAGGCGGGTCGAGTTCGGGAACCTTGATAACCAGATCTTTCGAATCCGCTTCGTAAAGCCAAAGGGCCGCCATGTCTGCCCCCAGGACCGACTGACTGGCGTTGACGACTTCCGCCAGCATGTTGATCAGTTCAAATGGTGCGGCAAGTTGCTGGGTGACTTCCAGAATCTTGGCCATTGCCTCGGGCGGCAGTGCAGGATGATTCTGGGATTTAGTCATAAAGCTGACATGCGGTATTTTTTACCAAGGGAACCGGTCTTTTAAAACAAAACCGCGGATTCTGGATCAGTTCGAGTAAAACTGGCCTTTGTATCTCAGATAATAAGTCCGGCTCTCGCCGTCCGGTGTTACATCGACGTTGAAGAATAAAATCTCCCCATCCACCACAACGACCTCACCGATGTAATAAGTGGCGTCATGCTCGGTGACTTCCCTTATCGCCATGTTCTTTAGCTGTCCAACGAGGTTGACTGCGGTTCCACTTACGGTGCCTTTGACCGATGAACCGAACGCACCGCCAACTTTCTGGGTAATCACAACATTGAGCATCGCCCGGTTGTCGCTACGGGTTATCCCCAGGTTGCGGGCAACATCGGCAGGAACCTGGCTGGTCGTGATCGCATTTATATGTACGACGTAGTCGCCAAAATCGATCAGGTTAATGTGATCGGCAAGCGTAATCCGGTCTACATCTTCATCGATTACCGATTCCTGACCACCTTCGCATGCAACCAGAAGCAAAGCCAGCGAAACCGGTATCAATGCGAAATTTCCGGTTTTTATCATGGGTACATCGTCTCCGTTAACCTTTGCTGACGCTCTAAAACGGCGGGAAATATTCAACCGCCGCTATCATGTTCCTGTTTGGCGGCGTCACGCAACTCCCACATGGAAATCATGGGAAAAACATTGAACAGGAAGAGCAGGATCATCAAAAATCCCGCGAAAAGCCCGGCAAACGCGAAGTAGTCGGAAATACTGGCAAATGGCGTGTATTCATCGTAAAGCGATGAAACTACCATCAAGTAGCGGTTGATCCAGATGCCCAGGGTCATGATCAGCGTAACGATGACCATCGCCCACCAGGATCTTTTAACCCAGGCGAAAATCAAACTGCCGATCGGGATCGCGATAATACAGCTCAGCATGACCCAGAAGTATGGCCCGTAGAATCCATGCATTTGTTTCCACAGCGGCCCATATTCCTGCGGCAGATTGCCGAACCAACTGACGAAAAACTGCGCCCAGAAAAAATACAGCCAAAGCAGGGAGAAGCCAGTCAGCATGATACCCAGGCTTTTCACATGGAGCGTCGAAAAATATTCATCGACAGCAAGCACCCGGCGCAACAATACGCTGAGCAGAAGCATTACGGCAATTCCCGCGAACATATTGCCGACAATGAAAAACAGGGGATAAACGGTGCTGTGGTAGTGCGGAGTCAGCATCATGCCAAAATCCCAGGCGATGAACGTATTGGCGACAGCACAACTCAGCAAAATCACCGGTGAATAAAAGTAAACAAAGCGTTTGAGCTTCGCTTCGTCTCTGCCTGCCTTCATATTCAGCAGGCGGCGGTACATTGCACGCCTCCACTCCGGACCGCTCCCGGTACTTTCCTGTGTCACATCGGGAAGCAGGCCATAAATGAAAGACACGACAACCAGGGCATAAAAAACGATCTGCGCAACCAGATTCCTGGTCAGCAAAAAAGTTTCATTCAGCCATGCGCTTTGGTGTTCGCCAGGCGCGAGGTCCAGCCAATAGAAAAGGTCGTGCCTCCCGAAATAATAAATAATCAGCAAGCCGCCAATAGCGATGGGCATATAGGCAAGCGTCAGGACTTCTCCCAAGCGGTAATATGGGCGTGCCCACTTGGCGCCAATTATGCGCATCATGGCGGTAAACGCCACGCCAAACTGGCTGACACCCAGCAGGAAAATAAAGTTTGCAGTCAGAAACGCCCAGGGTACTTCAGCTGAACCGGTCTGCAGCGCATAAGCGAGCATTCCCGTGCAGACCATAAATACGACGGCAAAGAACAGCAGCCATTTGCCGTACCCGCCATTCTTCGCCTGCACACCAAGTGCTACTTCCGGAACACCGTTCATTTCTTACCCAGTTCGTGCTTGATATAATTAACCACATGCCACCGGTCATCCTCCGGTATAGAGTCGCGATAAAATGGCATGGCGATACTACCGTGGCTGATCGTGAAAAATATCTGGCCATCGGGCTGGAGTTGTACATAGTCCATGGTCAGATCCATCGGCGCCACAGCAAACTTCAGCCCGACAGGCCCATCCCCCCTGCCCTGGCCACCGTGACAGGTCTGGCAATGGACCTCATACAATGATTTACCCAGGTCCAGCGATTTGGGCGTGGCCCGAACCGGATTTTGAAGCTCGCCGGCCGACAGTCTGGCCAACACCAGTTCGCCAATGTCCTTCGGAGTCGGAATGGTCTCCTTGTTCTTCGTCGGCACAGAACTCGCATTGGTCTCGACCAGGGATTCTTGTGGCTTGATCGAGGGTTGGTTACGCATGTCTTCATCCCAGGGCAAGGCTGAAGAACGGGGTATGACCCCCATTACCAGGGCAAGACCCAGCAGGGAAAGGACAGCTTCGGACCGCTTCATCGGTCCCCCTCCACCCGGCTCACTTCCTCGGCGCCGGATTCAAGGATGATATTTTCCGCCAGCTTGCTGTTTTCACGGTCGGTACATTCGACGACAAGCGTAAACCGGTCCACATTGGACGCTGGATGATAGATCTTGTCCCGCCAGGCGGGCAGACCGGAGACGACATGAAAACCGAGTAGCGTAAACAGCACGCCGAACAGGATGGTCATCTCGTAGCTGATGATCAGGAATGGCGGAATCGTAATAATCGGGCGTCCCGACGTTGGCAGGATAAAGGTTATTGCCGTCGCGACGGCCATCGCAAAGCCACTGGCCGCGCCGATCAAAGTTCCTGCCAGTGTAAAGCGACGGACCGGTGACTTGCCGAAGCCGAGAATATGATCGGCCTCATGCAGCGGTATCGGCGACATCGCCGTCAAGCCATCGAAACCCGATTCTTTCAGCCGACGCAGTGCGCTGATGAATTCGTCCTCGAACTGGAAAATACCCATTAAATTGGTGCTCATTTCAGCTCGTCCTCAGCAATGGTTTCAGCGTTTCCTTTACTTCGTACAGGGACACGGCCGGCACCCATTTGACGAATATCAGGAACAGAGTTGAGAAAACCGCGAAGGAACCGATGGTGATCGCAATTTCGACGATCGACGGGAAATAGAAGCCGAATGCGTCGGGCAGGAACTTTCTCGGCTGCGAAGTCGCGACTATGATAAACCTTTCACTCAGCATGCCGATGTTGATCAGGATCGAGATTATCAGCATGCTCTTCCACGATGTCCGGATTTTCTTGAACAGAATCAGCATCGGAACGACTGCGCAAAACAGGATCATTTCCCAGTACATCGGCGCGTAAAAACCGGTGAGCCGCCACTCGAGCGCTTCCAGTTCGTAAGAACTGCCACTAAACCAGGTCGTAAACAACTCCATGATGTTGATATAAGTCCAGATCAGCGACAGCAGGACTAGCAGCTTCCCCAGGTTAACCAGGTGAATTTCGCGAATGTAACGCTCGAAGTTCATGTATTTACGCAGCAGGAACATGACCGTGACGATACCCGCGGTACCCGAGAAAATCGCCCCGGTCACAAAATAAGGTGCGAAGACGGTGTGATGCAGACCAGGCACGAGTGACATCGCGAAGTCCCAGGACACGATGCTGTGCACCGATACAGCCAGCGGAATAACCAGCACCGCAAAAAAAGTATAGGCCCAGCCCAGCGTGTGCCACTCCTTGGCGGTTCCCCTCCAGCCGAAGGAAAATATGGTATAGAGCTTGCGCCGCAGCCCGGTACTTGCATCGCGCACGGCTGCAAAATCGGGTACCGATCCCATGTATATGAAAATCGAGCTGGCCGTCAGGTAGGTGGTGATCGCCATCACATCAAACATCAGTGGCGACCGGAAATTCGGCCATAAATCCATTTGGTTAGGTATCGGGACAGTCCAGTGAACGAACCAGACCCGGCCCGGATGCACCATGACAAAAAGCGCTGCAGTAACCAGCGAAAACAGGGTCATGGCTTCGGCGCTGCGATAAATCGCCTTGCGCCAGGAACTGTTGGTGATATGCAATACCGCCGACAATAAGGTGCCCGAGTGACTCAGCCCGATCCAGAATATAAAGTTGGACAGGTATGTCCCCCAGACCGCGCTGCGATTCATCCCGGAGGCGCCGATTCCAACCTCCAGCTGGTAAAACCAGGGAATGAAAAAACAGATGCCGGCGACCGAGATCGAAGTTCCGAGCAATGCCCAGTACTTCGGACCGGTCTCCATCATCGACCGCAGGACATCCTTATTGACCTCGGCGTAAGTCGGTTCGATGTAATCAGCCATCTGGCTGGACCCGCTTCAGGTACACGATTGACGGTTTCGTATTCAACTCCTCCAGGACATGGTAGCCACGAGAGTTTCTGGCCATCTTCGAGACCTGGCTGTCGGGATCGTTGCGATCGCCAAAAACCATGGCCTCCGCCGGGCAACTTTGCACGCAGGCCGGCGTTATTTCACCGTCACGAACCCGGCGACGGCCATCATCCTTGGCTGCGTCCTTGGCCTGGCGAATCCGCTGAATGCAAAAGGTGCATTTTTCCATCACTCCTTTTTCGCGGACGGTGACATCGGGGTTCAACTGCTGCTCCAGCGGCTCATCCCAGTGGTAGGTAAACCAGTTGAAGTAACGCACTTCGTAAGGGCAATAAACAGCACAGGTTCGGGTACCGATACAACGGTTGTAGACCTGCGTATTGAGTCCATCCTGATTGTGATAGGTCGCAAAAACCGGGCAGGCGATTTCGCATGGGGCCTGATCGCAATGCTGGCAAAGCATCGGAATAAATTGCAGCTTGATGTTCGGGTACTCGCCTTCCCAGTAACGTTCAATCCTGATCCATTTCATTTCCCGCCGCATCGCAAATTGCTGCTCACCCACGATGGGCAGATTGTTCTCGGCCTGGCAGGCGACAACGCAGGCCTCGCAGCCGGTACAACGATCCAGGTCAATAGTCATGGTCCAGTGGTAATCGAACTTGTCGTAATACCCGGGCTTTGTGTACTTCTTGAATTTGTCCAAGACTGAGCTCATCTACGTCTCCTGCACTTAGGCATGACCACTTTTGTGTCCCAGAATATTGCGGCCCAGTTCGCGCGATGTGCCATCCGTTTTGATGACGTGGACCCGTCTGCCGGTTTTCGAAATTTTCACCCGGGTTGCCGACCAG
>JAPUGL010000076.1 GCA_027292775.1 Gammaproteobacteria bacterium
CAGGCACCCGTCGCGGCAAGTGGCTACAGCTCGCAGGCCTTTAACCCGCATTTCCCGCACACGACACGCAAGACGGAGACCAAGACCTGCACACAGTGTCATTTATCAGGAGATAGAAACAACAATGCCGCGATGGCTCAATTGCTGTTGCTGGGAACAAATTTCGTCAACTTTGTCGGTTTCAATGTCTGGCTCGGGCTGGAAGACGCGGTGTCCGCCGTGCAGGTTACTGAGTGGGATGAGCCCCAGGCTGTCATTGGAAGTTACTTGCAACGCTATGCCTATCCTGACAATTACCGCGCTCACCAGGACAATGACGGCATCCTCGAGCATGAACATCACCACAAAGCGGGTGCGGCCAGTTGCGTACAGCTTCGGGGCGAGTATCTCTACACGGCCGAGGGCGTCGACGGTGTCAGGGTTTACGATGTGGCGAACGTGGCCAACAAGGGTTTCAGTCAGCGTATCGTTGGCGCTCCGTTCAGTCCGCTCGGGCATGACTCGCATTTGCCGAGTAATGATGCATCTTGCATAGCCCTGCCCACTAATCAGCCGATTTACCCGCCGAGAAACCAGGGCGAATTGATGCGGACGGAAAACCAGGAGCAGCCATTTCACCCGATTTACAACTACGCGGTGATTAGCGATCGGACAGAAGGGCTGATACTCGTTGATATCAATACTTTTTCCGATGGTGATCTGAACAACAATGTTTTGGCGCGCACGCTGACCTGGGATGGTGCTGGTGCGTTGGCCGGCGCACGGCATGTCACACTGGGTGGTTATTATGCTTACGTGATGGCCGAGCGGGGGCTGGTCATCGTTAATCTCGACAAACCACTAGAACCCGAGATCTCGGCAATACTGCCGCTCGATGGCGGTTACGCATCGGCCTTGCAGTTTAGATATTTGTTTGTCACCGATAGTACCGGCATGCGTGTCGTCGATGTCACCAATCCGGGAAACCCGGTGCTGGTCGAAGGCGCTGGCGTATCCTTGCGCGAGGCGAGAAAACTTTACGTCGCCCGTACCTATGTCTATGTTGCGGCCGGCAGAGATGGTCTTGCAATTATCGATGCCTGGAACCCGGAACAACCCAGGTTGTTGACGATGTTCGATGCAGGCGGGCAAATTGTTGATGCGCACGACGTCATAGCCGCATCCACCAATGCGTCGCTTTTTGCTTACCTGGCCGATGGAAAAGGCGGATTAAAAGTATTGCAATTGACTTCACCGGAATCACAGCCAAACTTTTACGGGTTTAGTCCGGAACCGAAACCAGAGCTCATTGCGACTTATCCGACGCGAAGCGCTGCGCTATCCCTGTCCAAGGGCCTTGACCGGGATCGTGGCGTGGATGAAACGGGCGGGCAGATTGCCGTGTTTGGCCGCAGAGGATCCAGGCCGTTGAACCGCCAGGAGATGGAAGCTCTTTATCTCGATGCGGAAGGAAATCCATGGTATGTCGATGATGAATAAATACAAAAGCAGACTCGCAGCCGCACATTCGGGGGGCTTGCTGGTCGGTGCGTTTTTGTTCCCGGTGATCGCGTGGTCCGGGACCTTGCCCGCTGAGGATGGCAGGAAGCATGTGGGCGTGGCGTCTTGTGCTGCTTCGCAGTGCCATGGATCGGCGACGACGCGCAGTGGTTCTCGTGTGCTGCAGACCGAGTATGTGAGCTGGACCCGCACCGACCCACATTCGGGCGCCTATCAGACGCTGCTTGGCAAGAAGTCGCAAGCCATAGCGGCCCGGCTCGGCCTGCGTGCCGCTGAGAAAGCCGATCTTTGCCTGGATTGCCACGCCGATAATGTAGCCAACAGCTTGCGTGGTGAGCGTTTTCAGATTTCCGATGGGGTTGCCTGCGAGAGTTGTCATGGCGGAGCCGGGCAATGGCTGAGTACACATGATGACGCGGCCGGGACCAGCCGGTCCGCCAACATCGAAGCCGGAATGTATCCGGCTGACCGGCCGGCAGAAAGGGCGAGGCTGTGTCTTTCCTGCCACCTGGGAACAAAAAACAAGTTTGCCACACACAGCCTCATGGCGGCTGGTCACCCGAGGCTGGCATTTGAGCTGGATACTTTTACTGAACTCTGGCGAACTGCGGGCCGCCAGCCCCATTACGAGATTGATCAGGATTATGGTGAGCGCAAGGAAGCTGCCGGGCACGTACTCACCTGGGTTTCGGGCTTGCTCGCCGATAGCAGGCAACGCCTGTCCCTGATCCAGGACCAGACCTTCCTGCGCGGCGGTCTGCTTCCGGAGCTTGGGCTTTTCGATTGTCACGCCTGTCACCGCACGATGAAAGTCGTACGTTGGCAGCCGCGACAGCGCCACCGGGGGCTGGCGCGCGGCATGCCCTATATCAATGACAGCAGCTTCGTGATGGCGATAGCGGTAGCAAAGGGCATCGATGGTGAGTTGGATGCCGAGCTGTCTACGGCCATTTCGGGCTTGCATGCAGCGACGGCGGCAAGTCCCGGCGAAATGCAATCGGCAGCGGCCACGCTTGATGGTGTGCTTCGACAATTACAAGAGCGAGTCCGGGCTCAGGCCGGCCGAATCGACAGCCGAGTCGTTCTGACCGCGCTACTTGAGGCGGGTGCGCAAGGAGAATTTGCAGACTACGTTGGTGCGGAGCAGGCCTTTATGGCTATACAAATGCTGGCGTTCGATAGCGGTGACCAGTCCATGCAAAATTATCTGGACATTCTGGCGGCAGCGGTCGAGGATGATGAGCGCTTTCGGCCCGCGGAGTTTGCCAGGTTGCTGCGGGAGTTGAAAAACGAAACCCGGTAACACAGGACCCTATCAGACGATGAATATTGGCAAGTACCAGGAAGACTTCCCGTCACTCCGGTTTTCGGCGCCCAGCGAAAAAGTATTGGAAATCACACTCGAGGCTGCGGAGAAACTCAACGCTGCGGACGCGGACATGCATCGCGACCTGGCTTACGTCTGGCGCGATATCGATATGGACGATTCGGTAAATGCCGTGCTGGTCAAAGGCGCCGGCAAGGGATTCTCAGCCGGTGGCGATTTCGATCTGATCGATTCGATGATCGAAGACGATGACACGCTGGCGCGCGTCTGGAAGGAAGCACGCGATCTGGTTTACAACCTGATCAATTGTTCCAAGCCTGTGATTTCAGCAATTCATGGTCCGGCGGTCGGGGCCGGGCTGGCGGTCGGTCTGCTGGCTGATATTTCCATCGCGGCAAAAAACGCCCGCATTCTGGACGGGCATGTCCGGCTGGGCGTCGCGGCCGGCGACCACGCGGCGATCATCTGGCCACTTTTGTGCGGCATGGCAAAGGCGAAATATTATCTTTTGACCAACAAACCGATAAATGGCGAGGAGGCGGAGAGAATCGGCCTGGTGTCGCTCTGCGTCGAAGACGAAAAACTATATTCAACAGCGCTGGAAACCGCCATCGAGTTATCGAATGGCAGTCCGAGCGCGATACGCTGGACAAAGTACTCGTTGAACAACTGGCTACGGATGGCGGGTCCAAACTTCGATACCTCGCTGGCGCTCGAATTCATGGGGTTCAGGCAAGCCGATATTCGCGAAGGCCTTAGATCGCTAAAGGAAAAGCGATCGCCAAAATTCAGCGAGAAGTCATCTTTGTAGCAGTCTCAAACGCTTTCGATAATCATCGCGATTCCCTGGCCGACGCCAATACACATCGTGCACAGCGCATAACGGCCACCGGTTTGCCGTAACTGGTACGCGGCGGTCGTAACCAGGCGGGCACCGGTCATGCCAAGCGGATGACCCAATGCAATGGCGCCGCCATTCGGGTTTACATGCGCGGCATCATCCGGCAGACCGAGTTCGCGGATGACAGCGAGCGACTGTGAGGCAAAAGCCTCGTTGATCTCGATGACATCCATCTGCGCCAGCTCAAGCCCGGTCATCGTCAGCACTTTTTGTGTCGCCGGTATAGGGCCGATGCCCATGATGCGTGGCTCGACACCGGCGACTGACATGCCGACCACCTTGGCGAGCGGCTTCAGGCCGTGCTTTCTGGCTGCCTTGCCAGACGCGAGCAGCAAGGCGCAGGCTCCATCGTTAATCCCCGAAGCGTTTCCGGCGGTCACGGTGCCGTCCTTCCGAAACGGTGTCGGTAGCAGCGACAATATTTCCAGGCTGGTGTCTGCCCGTGGGTGTTCGTCGCTATCCACGATGACCGGATCGCCACGGCGCTGCGGGACGCTGACCGGAATGATTTCGTGAGCGAAAAATCCTTTTTTCTGTGAAATCGCAACCCGCTGCTGGCTCGAAAAAGCAAACGCGTCCTGATCGGCACGGCTGATGCTGTATTGTTCGGCGACGTTTTCGCCGGTTTCCGGCATCGAATCCACGCCATATTGTTCTTTCATCGATGGATTGATGAACCGCCAGCCCATCGTGGTATCGAACATCTCCGAACTGCGCCCGAACGCGGTTTCCTGTTTTGGCATGACCAGCGGTGCGCGCGACATGGATTCGACGCCACCGGCCATGACAAGTGAAGCTTCACCGGTCTTGATGCTGCGTGCGGCCATCCCGATCGCATCCATGCCTGAGCCGCAAAGCCGATTCACGGTACAGGCAGGGACATCGACCGGCAGACCGGCGAGCAGACCCGCCATGCGTGCGACATTTCGATTGTCCTCGCCGGCCTGATTGGCACAACCGTAGTAAAGGTCGTCTATGGCTTTCGGATCCATGTCGCCGTTCCGGCTGAGAATCTCGGCCATCGGCCTGGCAGCCAGGTCATCGGTGCGAACCCTGGCCAGCGATCCGCCATAACGGCCAATCGGGGTTCTTAGCGCATCGCAGATAAATGCATCGCTCATGGTTTATTCCTTATTTAGCAGCCTGCTGCCCGGCGAATGTATCGCCATCGCGTGCCAGTTTTTCCAGCAGTCCGGGCACCGACCAGTATTGCGTGCCGAAGCGCTCGCGAAATCTGCAAATTGCGTCGTGCACTCTGTCCACGCCAATAGTATCAGCATAAAACATCGGGCCGCCGCGATAACGCGGGAATCCGTAGCCGTTCGCCCATACCACGTCTATGTCGCTCGCGCGCATGGCGAGACCTTCCTCGAGTATTCTCGCTCCCTCCAGGACCAGCGCATAAATGCATCGTTCGATGATCTCATCCTTGCCGATCTCGCGTTGCTCCACGCCCAGGCGTTCTGCTTCGCGGCGGATAATTTCGCTCACTTCGGGGTCCGGTATCGGCTTGCGTGAGCCTTCTTCGTACAAATATATGCCGCGACCGGTCTTCTGGCCATAGCGGCCCTGTTCGGCCAGCATGTCTGCGACCCGGTAATAGCGTGGATCATCGGGCAGGTCGGTGCGTTCCTGGCGGACCTTGAAACCGACATCCAGACCGGCGAGATCGCCGACTGCGTTCGGCCCCATCGCCATACCCCAGTCTGTCAGCACTCTGTCAATATATTCAGGCGGGGCGCCCTCGAGCAACAGAAACTGGTTCTCGCGACCATAGCCATACAGCATGCGATTGCCTACGAAACCAAAGCAGTTACCGACCAGGACGCCGATCTTCGATAGTTGCCGCGCAAAACGCATCGAGCTGGCGATGACATCGGCCGAAGTTTTTTCGCCACGGACGATTTCCAGCAGCTTCATGACATTGGCGGGGCTAAAAAAATGCAAACCGATAACGTCTTCGGGTCGGGAGGTCGCTGCCGCGATCCGGTCGATATCCAAGGTCGAAGTGTTGCTCGCGAGTATCGCGCCATCGCGGCAAACTCGATCCAAAGTGGAAAACACCTCTTCCTTGATCGCCATGGTTTCGAATACGGCCTCGATGACGAGGTCGGCATCCGCCAGGGCCATGAAATTATCGATGAGTTCCAGGCGAGACAACTGCTCCTGCATTTGCGCATCTGTTTGTCTGCCCTTGCTGACGGCTGCGGCCAGCAACTTTTGAATCGTGGCCTGGCCACGCTCCAGGCCTTGTCTGTCCTTGTCGAGCAGGGACACATTCAGACCCGCATTGAGACATGTCAGTGCGATGCCGGCTCCCATGGTGCCGGCGCCGATAACCGCAATACTGTTGATCTCCCTTACCTGGGTCTCCGCGGGCACGTC
>JAPUGL010000077.1 GCA_027292775.1 Gammaproteobacteria bacterium
GAAGATTCCGTCGTGTCGAAGGCTCTCGATTTTTTTGCGGCAAACCGAACGGTCGATCGGCGTCAGGCCCCAGGCATCGTTCGGGAACAGCCCTTCCGGCCCGAGCGGCCTGGGAAGCAGCGGCACCGGCTGGGTTGGCCAGGCGATCTCACCGGGTACATCGCTGGCCGGAACCGGCCGTTCCACGACCGGAAACAGGGGCTGGCCGGTCTCGCGATGCAGGATAAACAGATACCCCATCTTGGTGCCCTGGACCACGGCCGGAATCCTTTCACCGTTACGGCGAATGGTTATCAGCGCGGGGGGTGACGCGAGGTCGTAATCCCACAGGTCGTGATGGACGATCTGGTAATGCCAGACAACTTCGCCCGTCGAGGCACGCAGGGCGACCAATGAATTGGCGTAAAGGTTTTTGCCCTCCCGCAGGCCGCCCCTGTGATCGGGGCTTGCGCTGCCCGTCGGAACGAAAAGCAGGCCGCGTTCTTTATCGACGGTAATCGTGGCCCAGGTGTTCGCCGCCCCGGCCGGCACTTCAGCGCCATCGTCATTGATGCCGCTGACGCCTGAAAGCGGCTCCCAACGCCAACGAAGTTGGCCGCTGCTGGCATCGAAAGCCCGCACCACGCCGCTGGGTGAAGCCACGACCTGGCTGTCGATAATCTTGGAGCCGACGATAACCAGATCGTCGATCACAGCTGGCGGCGCTGATTGCTTGTACAAATGCCGATTGCCAGCCACGAAGTCGACACCTTCGCCAAGATCAATTCGACCGTCATTGCCAAAGTCCCGGCAGACAGTTCCCGTTTTTGAATCCAGCGCGAACAGATACGCATCGTAGGCCGCAAGAAATATGCGCCGGTTACATAGCTCGCCAGGATTTGTGGTCTCGTCCAGCCAGGTCGAAATACCACGGGTGGCTGCCATGATGTGACTCGGGTCGGTCTTGTCCAGGTTCGCGTCGAAGGTCCAGAGTTCATCGCCGGTTTCTGCGTCCAGTGCGATCACGCGACTGTAGGGCGTGGGAACGAAAAGCGTTGCGTCAACCATTAGCGGAGTCGCTTCGAACGCGGTTCCGACCAGGCCGTCTTTGCCGTCACTGACATCGCCGGTGCGGTAGGTCCAGGCGACCTTTAGCGTGTTTACGTTTTCCAGCGTGATGTCGTGCAACGGTGAATAGTGTGTGCCTTGCACGCCGTCGCTGGTTGGCCAGTCCGCTGGCATGGTTGAGATTCCAGACGGCATGAGCGCCAGGGCGGGCATTTCGTCATCGGCAGAAATCGTGATGAGCGAGCCGATGGCCAACCCAAAACCGATGATGTATTTCGTCCACTTTCCAGGCTTCATGTCGCATTCCTTTCGCTATCGCTCGGTACGGTTTCTGCTGCCGGGTCTACGATGCGGCCAACTCGCTTACGCCTTGGGTACAGCTGACTTACAGATTGCATACAGATACAAAATTGCCTGATAAATCAACCGCTTAAAGGATTCCCATGCCGACAACACTGGCAACGGTCGCAGTGGGGGCACTGGCGGCTCGTGGGGGCTTGACCAGGTAGGCGTAGCTCTCGACCCTGTTTTCATCGTCAAAATTGACCACGAATTTCGGTGGTTTGGGCAAGCGCATTTGCGCCTCGGTGGCGTAGATGAAATTCCCCGTGGAGAGCATGGAAGACAGCCGGTTCTGGCCCCGTGCGAAACGGATATCAGACCTGAGATCGTGATAGGCCCAGGACTTCTTTCGATCGACGTCGAAGGAAATGGCTACCGGTTTTCCCATTATCTCGGAAACTTTCAGGCTGGACATTCCGAGTTCGACGTACTTGCTGGATGCTTCGGATACGCTCATATTGCTCGCGCACGCACCTAGCTGAGTACAAAGCAACATTGCCAATGTAATATTCCTGATCATGACTACCTCCGGTTGCGCATTCGTTCGCGCGTGTCGTTTTTCGTTTGCGAGTACGAAGGTAGGGGCCGCGGACTTACCGCAGCATTACGGCGGGCTTACAGTGGGCTTACAGTTTTCTGGTTGCGGTGTTTGCTGCCGGCCTATCGTGTTTTTTCCGGTCTGACCGGCAGGAACAGGCGGGCGCATATTTGTGAATCGGGGGTGCGGGAAAAACAGCTACGCAGGAACAGCCGCCGAGCAGTTATACTGTTGTGCACAGGTCCAGCGACGTGACGAGGAGCGAGAAAGCTATGGCAGACTCCAATCGACTAAACACCGCCGTGATATATGGCAGCGTTCGCCGAGGCCGCCAGGGCATCAAGGCGGCGCGTTTCGTGACCAACAAGTTGAAAGAGCGCGACCACATCGTCACGCTGATCGATCCCGATGAATACCGGCTACCGTTTCTGGATTTGATGTATAAGGAATACGGACCGGGCGAAGCGCCCGACGCGATGGAAAAAGTCAGTCAGATTCTGGAGAAGGCTGACGGATACATCATTGTCAGCGCTGAGTACAACCACAGCATATCGGCCTCGCTAAAAAATCTGCTCGATCATTTCCAGAGTGAGTATCACTACAAGCCCAGTGGCATCGTCACCTACTCTGCCGGTCCGTTTGGCGGAGTTCGTGCCTTGGTAAACCTCCGCGGCATCCTTGCGGAACTTGGCACGCCGAGCATTCCCAGTGCCTTCCCGATTTCCCAAATCCACAACGCTTTTGACGATGACGGCAAGCCGCTGGACCCCGCGTACGACCAGCGGATCGTCAAATTCCTGGATGAGTTCGAGTGGTATGAAAATGCATTGAAGAACGCACGCAAACGTGAGGAATGCAGCGATGAACTGCCGGTTCAGCAGGCGATGTGCCGGGAAACGGTCTGATGAATAATCAATGGCTGCGATCGGTAAGGCGATCGACGGAGAATCCGATGAGGTACCGCGCGTGCCAGATCATTGTCATTGGGTTGGTATTGATGCATGTGGGCGCCTGCGCGAGTTCGCCCGAGGTCGCCGGAGGAGACGCGCAAGTTCGCTCTGCTGCCGATCCCTGGGAGCCCCTCAATCGTGGCATATACGCCGTTAATGACGGGTTGGATTCCGTCACCCTGAAACCTCTCGCCAAGGGCTATAAAATCATAGCGCCCGGGTTCGTGCGCAGAGGGATTTCAAATTTCTTTGCCAACCTTGGAACGCCATTGAATATCATCAATAACTTTCTGCAAGGCAAAGGGCGGGATGCGCTTAGCGGCACGGCTCGGCTGGTCAT
>JAPUGL010000078.1 GCA_027292775.1 Gammaproteobacteria bacterium
ACCAGGCTGACCGGCATGCTCCAGCCACGGCTGAACAAACCGTCGAAAACGTAGCTTGCCGACAACTCGATTCCGCTTACAACGGCCTCACCACCATCGAACTGGTCGCCGATCTGGCTACCACCACCGGTCGACGCGGTCACGGTGCCGACCAGGTTGTCGTAGTCGTTGTAAAAATAAACCACGTCGACGGAGGTCAGCCCGCTGCGATAGCGGATACCGGTTTCGAAGTTGGTACTTTCTTCCTCGCTGGCCGTGCTGCCCGGAGCCGGCGGATTGTAGCCGCGGTAGACGCCGGCCAATAATCGCCAGTCATCGTTGAGTACATAGGTCGCGCCTATGCCGGGGATAACGACGTTGATGTTGTTTACGCGCCGCTGAGCCGGGCCTGCCTGCCTGCCCGGGTCCATGGTGTCGTAATCGAGGCGCTGCAACTTCATGCTTTCAAAACGCACGCCCGGCTGGAAGATCCAGTTGCCTGTCTCGATGTCGTTGTCCAGCCAGACACTAACGACTTTCGCCGAGCTGACACGGTTGGCCTGGCTGCCGCCCGGGTTGTCGGTGGTCAGTTCGAGCATGCCGGCGGTCATCCGATAACCGTCCTCGTCCTGGAAACGGTCCTCTTCATCCTCGTGGTAGCTGGCGCCCAGGGTTGCCTGCCAACGCGCGGCTCCAAGCCATTGAGTCCTGGTTACCGCGGAGCGAACGCCCCGCGAGTAATACTTACGATTGTTATTGCGCAGGGTCAACGCGTCATCGGGGCTATCACCGCCACGTATCCAGTCCATTTCCTGCATGAAGTTGTCCGGGTCGGCCAGAATATTGCTTATGCCGGTGCCGTTTACCTGGCCGAGTTTGAACCAGTTGCGGCTGAAATCGTTGTTATAGGCCGTCGTGATCAGGCTCCAGTCGGCGTTGGCCGGCTCCACGGTCCAGGTCAGCTGGTATTGACGGTGACGACCTTCGAAGTGATCGTTCTGCGAGGCTGCATAGCGCTGCAGCGGATCGCTGGCGAAGTCATCGGCAGTCAGGCCGAGATAGGTTTCGTCGGCAGCCTGGTCCGTATAGCCGAGTTTGAACTCGAGCGTCTGGAAAAAAGTCGCGGACGGATCCGATGTAACCCGAATCTTGGCCAGGTAATCCTTCAACCGGTAGCCGGTGTCGCCGCTGGCAAGTCGTTTTAAACCGTCGCTTTTTTGTTGTACCGTTTCGATGAGCCAGCCCGTGCGGTCGCCACTGCCACCGGCATAACCATAAAATTCCTGGTAGCCGCCGCTGCCCAGCACCGGGCTAAGAAAGACATTGGTTTCGTCTGGAATAGCAGTCGAACGCAGGTTGATCGCGCCTCCCGTGGTCCTCGGTCCGACGCTGATCGCGGCCGGTCCTTTTAATACCTCCACTCCTTTCATACGGCGCTGGGTCGGAAAGTAATAGGCCGCAGGTGCAGAATAGGGTGCCGGCGCGATCAGGACGCCGTCTTCCAGCACGGCGATCCTGGCGCTGCGGTCCAGCCCGGATCCGCGAATACCGATATTTGGCCGCAGACCGAAGCCTTCCTCTTCCTGTACATAGACCCCGGGCACCGAACGCAGCACACGGAGAATATCGTCGTAGTCGAATTCTTCGAGCTTTTCCTGGTCTACGGTGTACGCGGAGCCGGCAATATTCTCGAATTGGTCGCGGCGGCCGAGAATACTGAACGGGTCCAGAGTAAGCGACCGGTTGTCGGTTGCTTCTGGCCCGCTGGGGACAACGGATTCGGTTGGCGGCGTTTGTTGCGCAAAAACAGGCATGGCCAACAGGAAAAACGCCCCCAAGGCGATCGTACGGTACATCGGGTTCTCCGGGTTCATTGGATTTGCGCTGAATTTTATGGGCTGCAGCATCAAATGTAAATAGGAATCATTCGCATTTAGTAAAGTATTCACTTGGAAAACGGGCTTTTGGCAACAACAACGAACCGGCTTCCGCGGGCCGTAAGTGATGCCGAAATTCATCCCGGATCGGGCAGGAAGACCCGCAAACAGGTGCCAAAATCCGGTACTTGTTTGCCTATCGCGGATGTGGCTATATATGGCCCGTTGACTGTCGTAACCGTTGTCGGAAAAGGGATCATGGGTCCTGTCGATACCAAAAATCCGGATTATTACCACAAGGTGGTCGATTGCCAGTGGGCGTGTCCGGCGCACACGGATGTGCCCGGCTATATCCGTCTGATCGCCCAGGGTCGATTCGACGATGCCTATATGCTGAATCGTGAGTCAAACGTGTTCCCTGGCATCCTGGGACGAGTCTGCGACCGGCCGTGTGAGCCGGCTTGTCGTCGTGTCCGGATTGAGGAAAAACCGGTCGCGATATGTCGCCTGAAGCGTGTAGCAGCCGATCTTCGCAACGACATCAGCGATCGCTTGCCAAAAGCGCCGAAGCAGAAAAACGGCAAAAAGATTGCCCTGATTGGCGCTGGCTGCGCATCGTTGACGGTGGCCAATGACTTGTTGCCTATGGGTTACGAGGTCGTGATTTTCGAAAAATTCGACACAACCGGCGGCCTGATGCGCACCAATATTCCGGTGTTTCGCCTGCCGCCGAAGGTGCTGGATGAAGAAATCGACATGATCGTGGACATGGGCGCGGACCTGCGGCTTGGCCACGAGATCACCAGTATGAAAGACCTGCTCGAGGAAAATTTCGATGCGGTATTTGTCGGCTCGGGCGCGCCGCGTGGCCGAAACCTGGACGTCCCGGGCCGCTATGACAGCGACCGTATTTACATTGGTATCGACTGGCTGGAGTCGGTCGCGTTCGAGCACACCGATTCGATCGGCGAAAACGTGGTAATCGTCGGCGGTGGCAATACCGCGATGGATTGTTGCCGCACTTCACTGAGGTTGGGCGGAAAACGAGTCATGGTTACGGCGCGAAAGCCGCGACACCTGCTCAAGGCATCCGACTGGGAGCTCGAAGACGCCGAGGAAGAGCAGATCGAACTGTTGCTGAACCATGCGCCGCTGCGGATGATTATCGAGGACGGCAAGCTGACCGGCATGGAATTTGCGATTGTCGAGTGGCATGAAGATGAGAACGGCCGGCTGCAGTCTACCGAACTCGACCGGGTCATTCTGCCATGCGACGACGTGATTCTTGCGGTCGGCCAGGAAAACGCCTTTTCCTTCATGGAACGGGACATTGGCATCGAATTCGACCAGTGGGATGTGCCTGTCGTCGATCCGGTCACTTTCCAGTCGACCCGCGAAGGTGTCTTCTTCGGTGGAGATGCGGCGTTTGGACCGAAAAACATCATCTGGGCGGTCGCGCACGGCCACGAGGTCGCTATCTCCATTCACAAGTATTGCCACGGCGAGGACATGACGGAGCGCCTTCCGGACAAGGTAACGATGGAAAGCACCAAGATGGGCATGCACGAGTGGAGTTACAGCAACGACTACGATGAGGGCTCGCGCAGACTGGTTCCGCACGTCAGCCTCAAGGAGCGCTTCAAGAAACTCAATATCGAAGTCGAACTGGGATTCACGGCGGAGCAGGCGATCGCCGAAGTCGAGCGCTGCCTGAATTGTGATATACAAACGGAGTTCGAGGCGAAGCGATGCATCGAGTGTGACGCCTGCATCGATATCTGTCCGGTCGATTGCCTGACGATGACCGAAGACGGGCCGGAAGAGGAGTTGAGAACCCGTTTGAATGCGCCCAGCACCAACATGGAGCAGGCGCTGTATGTTTCCGAGGCACTACCGCAGACCGGTCGAGCAATGGTCAAGGACGAAGATCTTTGTGTCCATTGCGGCCTTTGTGCGGAACGTTGTCCGACCGCCGCGTGGGACATGCAAAAATCCCTGATTTCTATTCCCCTGGCCGTGGATCAACCGGTATGTCAGAAAAAACGCCGCAACGCGTAAACGATTTCGTTGTCAAGCTCGCCAACGTAAACGGCACCGGTTCAGCCAGTGCCAATGGTCTGCTGATGAAGACTATTTTCCGCATGGGCGTGCCGGTCACGGCGAAAAACTTTTTCCCATCGAATATTCAGGGCCTGCCGACCTGGTATGAGATTCGGGTCAGCAAGGACGGCTATCAATCGCGTTCCGGCCGCGTCGACCTGATGGTGGCGATGAATGCACAGACCTATGCCAATGACCTCGCCGAAGTCACAGCCGGCGGTTATCTGCTGTACGACTCTTCCTGGCCACGCGACCGGCAACTCAAGAGGGACGATATTCATCTGTTGGGTGTGCCGCTGGCCAAGATGGTCAACCAGCAATACAGCGATCCGCGGTCGCGCATTCTGTTCAAGAACATCGCCTATGTCGGGGTCCTCAGCGCGCTGCTGGACCTGGACCCGGCGGTGATCGATGAGATTCTCGATCAGTTGTTCGCCAGGAAAACCAGTTTACTCGAGGCCAATCACCAGGCGGTCGCTTTAGGCCGGGACTATGCGCTCGAGCATTTTGAATGCCCGCTGCCGATTCGCGTCGAGCCGATGGATAAAACCAAAGGACACGTGGTCATCGATGGCAACACGGCGGCTGCCATGGGTTGTCTTTTTGCCGGCGCGTCCGTTGGCGCCTGGTATCCGATCACGCCGTCCACATCGTTGATGGATGCGTTCAAATCGCTATGCGAGCGTTATCGCATTGATCCGGAGACCGGCAAGAACCGCTTCTGCATCATCCAGGCCGAGGACGAACTGGCGGCGATCGGCATGACGCTTGGTGCGACCTGGAGTGGAGCGCGTTCCTTTACGCCGACCAGTGGTCCGGGCCTTTCTTTGATGGGCGAGTTTCTGGGCTTGGCCTATTTCACCGAATTGCCGTTGGTGTTGTTTGATGTCCAGCGCACCGGCCCGTCCACCGGCCTGCCTACGCGGACCCAGCAGTCCGATATTATTGCGGCCGCCTATGCCTCGCATGGCGACACGAGGCACGTACTGCTGTTCCCAAAAGACCCGGAGGAATGCTTTTACCTGACGGTCGAGGCTTTCGATCTCGCCGACCGGCTGCAGACACCGGTGATGGTGCTTAGCGATCTTGATATCGGCATGAACGACTGGATGTGCCCGGAGTTCAAATGGGACGATAACTACCGCCCTGATCGCGGCAAGGTGCTACGCAGAGAAGAACTGGATTCTGCGGATTCATTCTCCCGATACCTGGATGTGGATGGCGATGGAATTTGTTATCGCACTTATCCTGGCGATCACCCGAAAGGCGCCTACTTCTTGCGCGGTTCGGGACACACGGCCAACGCAAAGTACACGGAAGACCCGGATGAATACACCGATCTGATGGATCGTCTCAGGCGCAAGTGGGAAACCATAAAGAGCTATATGCCCGAACCTGTTCTGCATTCCCGTAACAAGGCGGTGGCCGGCGTACTCGCCTGTGGCAGTAGCGACGGCGCGGTGCAGGAGGCGCTGGATCGGCTGGAAGAGCAGGGCGTGCCGATGGATTACCTGCGCGTTCGGGCGTTCCCATTCAATGAGCAGGTCGAGGCGTTCCTGGCTGAACACGAACGTGTCTTTGTAGTCGAGCAGAATCGCGACGGGCAATTGAAGATGCTGTTGCTAAATGAAAGCACGGCGACACGGGAGCAATTGATTTCAGTGCTCCATTACAACGGATTCCCGCTGAGCAGCGACAGCGTAATAACGCAAATCCAGGTCGCGATGTCCGCCCGAGGGGCCGCCGCATGAGTTTTATTTCCAAACCCAAGGTTGGCCACCCGGCGCTGCAGCGCAACGAGCTTGGTCTGTGGCAACGGGACTACGAGGGTACGATCTCGACCTTGTGCGCCGGATGTGGCCACGATTCGATCTCGGCGGCGCTTATCCAGACATTTTTTGAGCTGAGTATCGAGCCCTATCGCGTGGCGAAGACCAGCGGCATAGGCTGTTCATCGAAGACGCCGGCATACTTTCTCAGTCAGTCGCATGCGTTCAACTCGGTGCATGGCCGCATGCCATCGGTAACGATGGGCGCTAATGCGGCCAACAGCAGCATGATCTTCGTGGGTATCTCGGGAGACGGTGATTCCCTGTCCATCGGTATGGGTCAGTTTTGTCATGCGATCCGGCGAAATCTGAACATGGCCTACATCATCGAAAACAACGGCGTCTATGGGCTGACCAAGGGGCAGTTCTCGGCCTCCGCCGATATCGGCAGCACCGCGAAAAAAGGCGAGGTCAACAACCAGAAACCGATCGATGCGGCATTGACCGCGATCAACCAGGGTGCGGGTTACGTTGCGCGCGGATTCTCCGGCGACAAGGAGCAACTCGTACCGCTACTCAAAGGCGCGCTGAGACACAAAGGCATGGCCCTGGTCGACATTATTTCGCCCTGCGTGACCTTTAACGATCACGAGGGTTCGACGAAGAGCTATGCACATACGCGTGAGCACTATCACCAACTCGAACAAACGGATTTCGTCCCGCCGGCGGAGGAGATTACGGTGAGCAGCGAGGGCCGGGAGCTGACCCCGGTCAGGCTGCATGATGGCAGCCATATTCTCTTGCGTAATGTTGAGAAAGATTATGACCCGCGCGACCAGGCCGGCGCTTTTGCCTATCTGAAAAATTGCCAGCTACGTGGCGAGATACCGACGGGTTTGTTGTTTATCGACGAAAACAGCATCGATTTTCATGAGCGCAACAACACGATCGAAACGCCGCTAATCGACCTTGATCATGAGGATATTTGTCCGGGCGCGGATGTGCTGGCGGAAATGCTTGGCAGATACCGCTGAGCATCGCTCAGCGAGAAAAATACCGCTGGATTAACGATCTACCCGCCGTACCGCGGCGCGGCTGGCTATATAGAGGGTGTCGGCGGGGCGGTTCGCGAATATCCCGACCGCGACAATGCCGGGTATCTGGTTGAACCGGCTCTCCATTTCTTGCGGATTCACGATCTGGAGATTGTATACGTCGATGATGTGATTGCCGTTGTCGGTTACAAAATCCTGCCGCCAGACCGGCTGACCGCGTGATTTCACCATCTGCCTGG
>JAPUGL010000079.1 GCA_027292775.1 Gammaproteobacteria bacterium
AAATATCTTCCCGACGATCCCTAGAAAATGGTTTGCATTGTCGCGGTTGCCGTGACTGTATATCGTACACGCTGATTGGCGATCGATGAATAACTCATATCACGAGTGTAGTCATGGCATCGGGTAAGCAAAAAAATTCGCATTTGCATCGGGCAGTGAAACTGCACGACCAGGGAAGGCTGGCAGAGGCGTTAAGCCTGTATCAGGCCGTCCTCGAAGATCGGCGTGACGACACTCGGGTCATGTGCCTGTGCGCACGCGCTAACCGGGAAATGGGAAACTTAGGTGCGGCGGGAGAGCTGATGCGCAGGGCGAACCGGTTGGCGCCGGACTCGGTCGAAGTGTTTTCGGAAACTGGCGAATTGGCGATGGCCACCGGGGATCTGAATACCGCGGACCAGGTCTTCCGGCAACTGACCGAGAAATATCCGAACGAGAGTCGTTTTTGGTTGGCGCGAGCCCGGGTCAACGAGCGGGTGGGCAACTGGCAATCCAGCATCACCGCCTACCAACGAGCTATAAGCAAGTTCGAAGATGCCGAAGGGCGGCCAATGCTCGGGCTGGCAAGAGTTCTGTTACAGGCGCGGGACATTGTCGGCGCCATAGATATTTACGAGAGCGAAATCTCGTCCAATCCGGACCACTGCGGGGCATCGCTGGGATTGGGTGCCGCGTTGACGGCAACTGGCCGGTTCGACGAAGCGGAAAAGATTTATCGCTCGATCACCCACAGCCATCCTGCAGTGACGGAGGTCTGGCGGCTCATCGCCATGATCAAAACCTTCGATTCGATCGACGATCCGGATATTGTGACCATGTTGGAGCTCTTGGAGGATAAATCACTGAATCCAGGTATGCGGGCCAATCTCCATTTTGCACTGGGTAAGGCGTTGGATGATTGTGGATCCTTTAGGTCCGCTTTCTCCCATTTTCAGCAAGCGAACGAAGCAAGGCGCGCGCTGATTTCTCCTTTCGATCCAAAGCAACACAGCGCCTGGATCGACCGGATTATTAGCGTTTGCGACTCGCCGGGCGAATGCAATAGTGCGGATGGCCGATGCCCGATTTTCGTTATCGGGATGCCGCGTTCGGGAACCACGCTGGTCGAAAGACTGCTGTCGAATCATCCCGATGTGCAGGGTCTGGGGGAGGTGTATTTTTTCTCGGCAATTACGCAAACTCGCCTCCTCGGGTATCCTGAATCGACCGCGGATCTTGACGATGCAAAACTGAAAACTCTTGCCGGGCTTTATGGCGACGAAGCGTGCGGCCTGGTTGAAGGGCAATCGGTGTGGACCGACAAAATGCCGGGCAATTTCTTGTTCGTTGGGTTGATTCGGTCAGTTTTTCCAAATGCGAGGTTTGTTCATGTCACCCGGGACCCCGTGGATAACGCCTGGTCGATCTATCAACAGGACTTCAAAAGTGAACAAACCTACGCCACCAATTTCTCCGATATCGTCAGTTATTTCCGCGACTACCGGCGGTTAATGGATCACTGGCATTTGGTTTACGGGGATTCGATTTTCGCCGTCAGTTATGAAGACCTGGTCAATGATCCGTCAACCGTGATGCGCAAATTGCTCACGGATTGCGGACTGAGTTGGAACGATGCCTGTTTGTCACCGGCACAAAACCCACAACCAGTATTGACACTGAGCAGTTGGCAGGCGAGACAGCCGATGACCAAAAGAAGAATCGATAGCAAAGAGCACTATCGAGATTTTATTGCTCCGTTGTTTGAAGGCCTTGCCCCGAAACTGGACAAGCGCACCTAATCGTCTCGATGCAGGCGTCCGGCACGATCGAAATGCTTACGGTAGTAAGAGTCATTTAGGTTGGCGACAGACACATTCTTACCGCTCGAAGGGGCATGCACGAAATACCCGTTGCCGATATAGATGGCAACGTGTGAAATCTTGCGACCGCCGCGAAAAAACAGTAGGTCACCGGGCTGCGCGTCGGATATCGAAACGTGTCTGGCAGCCTTGAATTGTTCTCGCGATGTTCGCGGGACCTTCAATCCGGCCTGCTGGTAGGAGTAGTAGACCAGTCCACTGCAGTCGAAGCCTTTCGGCGTACGCCCACCGTAAACATAGGGCACACCGATCATTTCAGTCGCGGTGCGCGCGAGTCGTCTGCCCAACGATGACTCGCGCGGATACTCGCGAGCCTGGGACACGGTACGAAATTTTTCCTTTGAGATGTAAACCGGCGCGGACGGTTGGCTGGCGCAGCCAGCGAGCATCGTCATGGCGATTGCGATGGTTGCCGCGGTCGGCCACCGGATAGTCAAGTGGTTCATGTCGTGGGTCCTGCCAGCTTGAGACTCTTATGACTCTAGCAACGGCTGCTTAACCCGGCCTGAACCCGGATCACAAATCCGGCCCGGGCCAGATTATGTCAAATCACGAAATAACGTGACCGGAGCCCATGGCGGCCTGTCGGAATCAGGCAATCGTAGCGAGGCAGGTTGCTACACGCCGTCTGACCAGACGGCCAGTTCGTTGCCTCCCGGTTCAACAAAATGAAAGCGCCTGCCGCCTGGAAACTCGAAGATTTCCTTTACAATCGTGCCACCATTTGAGCGAACGCTTTCCAGCATTGTTTCAAGATCGGTTGAGTAAATGACGATTAGCGGACTGGCGGCGGGCACCGCGTCAGCTATGCGAAATCCACCCAACATCCGGCCATCGTCAAAGCTTGTGTAATCCGGCCCATAGTCGGTGAACTTCCAGCCAAACAAGACGTTGAAGAATTTCTTGGTTTTTTCAATATCGGTCGTCAGGAATTCGACGTAATCTATTTTCCGGTCGTTTGATTTTTGTTCGGTCATATCGGTTTCCAGTGTGATCACTCGGGCAGGTCGATTGCGCCAACAGTGTGCATGGCGATGCTGCCAAGAATAAGCCGCCCATCAATCTCGTTGACGCTGGTAACGCCCGAGTAGGTGCCGGACCAGTCCTGCATGCTGTATCTGACCTGCCCGGTCAGATCGATGCCGATCACCCAGCCCAGTGGAGGAATAGTTGGTCCGATGCTTTCCGGCAGTCGGGCAAGAGCCTTGAGCATGAATGGGGACCCGGCCAGACGCTCGAGAACCTTTTGCCTGGGCGATGGCAGGGCGACCCAGAACATGTCCTCGCCGTTGAAGGAAAGGTTATCCGGATAGCCAGGCAATGAGCTGACGAAGACATCGCGGGTTCCGGCCAGCGGCCCCTTAAGCCACAGTCTGTGAGTTTTCGCCATAAGGGTTTCGTTGACCAGTACGTATTCGTCATTGGGTCCCAACGCGACGCCATTGGCAAATCCGAGCTTGTCGATACGGACCCGGGTCTCCCCGCTTTGCGGGTTGTAACTGAGCAGTCGGCCGGTAAAGCTGCCTTCGATAAGATCCAGACGCCATTCATCCTGGCCGAACCGCTGTGACGCATCGGTGAACCAGATTACGCCGTTGTCTGCGATATCCAGATCATTCGCGAATATCATTCGTTTTCCGTCGACAGACGCGGTCAGGACTTCTATTACGCCGGTTGGCGAAATACGCAGGAGACCGCGCGTCGAATCAGCCACGATCAGGTTGTACTGGCTATCAAACTGCATGCCCAGCGGCCGGCCATTCGTATTGACCCATTCATCGATAACCGTTCCGTCAGAAAGGAACCTTACGATGCGGCCATCCTGCAGGCCCGTATATAGAAGGCCGCTCGGGCCCAACGCAATATCCTCGGGTCCCTCACCCAGGCCAGGTGTCAGGCGAACCACGGTCGCCAGAGCGTCGTTGCGTTTGAATGCGCCGGTCATCCCGGGATCGGCATCCGGTTGCCAGCCGGACGGAGAAATCGAAACTGGCCAGAAGAACAGCCAGATCAGAAAAAGCACCATGACAATGGAAAAAATCAGCAGGACTTTTTTCATCGGGATACGGGTCAGGTAGGTTTCATATCCAGCGTGCGATCTGCAAGCGTCTTAACCGGCAACGGTCTTCTCTCCTTTGGCGATGTTGGTTGCCAGCGCGATCATGGAACTCAGATCCGCAAGGTTTGCCGGGATGACCAGGGTGTTGCCTTCCTTGGCCAGCCGGCCGAATTGTTCGACATACTGCTCCGCGATGCGCAATTGCATGGCTTCGGCGCCGCCTTTTTCTACAACGGCGGCTGCGATACGCCGCATGCCTTCAGCGGTCGCGGTTGCTATGGCCATGATGGCCTGCGCCTCACCGGCCGCTTCATTGATCTGCATTGTCTTGACCGCTTCCGATTCCTTGATCACCCGCTGCTTTTCACCTTCAGCCTCGTTGATCTTGGCATCTCGTTCGCCTTCGGAGGTCAGGACGACGGCACGCTTTTCACGCTCGGCGCGCATCTGTTTCTCCATCGCGGTCAATACATCTTGCGGAGGGTTGATATTCTTGATCTCGTAGCGCAGGACTTTGACTCCCCAGGGATCGGACGCCTTGTCGAGCTCGGTGACCACGTTCAAATTGATCATCGAGCGTTCTTCAAATGTCCGATCCAGGTCTATCTTGCCGATTTCGCTACGCAAAGTAGTCTGTGCCAGCTGAATGATGGCCCAGATATAATCGGAGATTCCATAGGATGCCTTGCTGGCATCGAGGACCTGCATATAAAGGACCCCGTCAACGCCCACTTGTACGTTGTCCCTGGTAATACAGATTTGTTCGGGAATATCGATCGCCTGTTCCTTCAAGGTATGCCGGTAGGCGATCCGGTCGAAAAACGGGACCAGAATATGAAAACCGGCTCTGAGCGTTCGGCTGAATTTGCCCAGCTTTTCAATCACGTAGGCGTTTTGCTGCGGTACCACTACCGCGGTCTTGGCGATGATGATAACGGCGAGGACAACAATCCCCAGTGCGACAATCAATGAATCCATGGTTTTTTCTCCGTCAGGTTTGTCCGGCTCTAGTCCGCCGGATCGTTGGATACATGCAGGACGAGGCCATCGGTTTTTACTACACGAGCTCTTTGTCCTGCCGGGATGATACCGCCACCGACGTTTCGAATGGTCCATTTAGTGCCGCGATGGCTGGCCCTGCTCTCGGCGCCGGGCGCTAGCTCGTCCGAAACCTGGACCATGTCACCATTCAAGCCGGCGCGAAAACCGGGAGCAGTTCCCTTGATCTTGAGATAAAGACTCTTGCGAAACGTTACCATTGAGATCAGACCCAGCGCGGCAAACATCATCCATTGCCCCCACTCGGGAAGGTTTAGCCCCAGCACCTCAGATACTCCGACCAGGACAGCCGACAAACCGATAAATACCAGGAAGAACTGGGCGTCGATCACAAACATCTCGGCGCCCAGAATAACCACGCCGAGTACGATCCATCCCCACCACAACATAGGATATCCCCCAAAGTACTGTATCCACCCACTATACCGTGGCAGGTTGCTTGCGGGCCAGCGTGGTGGATCTTCAGGACACATGGCAGTCCCCTGGGCCGCAGCACCTGGCTACGAAATTTCTGCTCGCTCCGAATTATGTGAACCAGGGCCACCAATGGCCGGAATCGCCATGCTAAATTCTGCGTGTTCTTTACAACCCGGGGATTTTTGGGAAAGACTCACATGACCGTAGACAAGACATTCTTTCAGCTTATTCTGGATTCGGTGCCGATCAGCATCGCCTATGTTGAAAAAGACGAAACCATTACTTTCGCCAATCAAAATTATCTCGATTGGTTTCGGGTAGGAAAGGCTGAATTGATGGGTAAAAAAATCCAGCACATTACAACGGAGGAGTCATACCGGATAATAAGGCCGAGAATTGACAAAGTCCTTGCGGGCGAGCTTGTAACCTATTCTGCGGGCGCAGAACGGGACATGCAGGATTTCGAGTTTGAAGTGACATATATTCCGCATCGTGACGACAGCGGTAACGTCATAGGTTTCTTCTCCGTGGTCCAGGATATGACGCAGCATCTCCGGCTGGAAGCGGAGTTGCGCCAGGCGCAAAAAATGGAGGCTGTCGGTCAGCTTACCGGGGGCGTAGCCCATGATTTCAATAATCTTCTGAGCATTATCGTTGGCAATCTCCAGCTGCTTTCGCGGCCACTAAAAGAGCAGGAGAAACTCAAAGGCCTGGTCGATTCCGCGCTGAAGGCGGCGTTGCGGGGTGCGGAGCTGACCAAGAGGCTGCTCGCTCTCTCTCGCCGCCAGGTACTCGAACCCAGATTGCTGGATGTCAACGAGCTGGTCATGGAAATGGACGAGTTATTGAGGCGAACGCTGGGCAGCAGCGTTGACATAGAAACCCAGTTTGAAAAAGACCTGCATCCTGTAACCATCGATCCCGGGCAACTGGAAAGCGCCCTGCTAAATCTCGCGATCAATGCACGCGATGCAATGCCGGAAGGCGGGCAACTCCTGATCGCGACCAACAACCTGAGCATCGACGAAGGCGGGTCCACCGAGTTTCCTCAGGCGACACCGGGCGACTATGTATATTTGGCGGTAAGCGATACTGGATGCGGAATGCCGTTCGATGTGGCCGATCGGGCTTTCGAGCCATTCTTTACGACGAAGGATGCCGGCAAGGGCAGTGGTCTGGGCCTGAGCATTGTCCATGGTTTCGTCGAGAAGTCCGGTGGATTTGCCAGTATCAGGAGCAGCGAAGGTGTTGGAACTCGCGTCCGACTGTTATTCCCCAAGTCAGATGACGACGCTGCGAGCAGCAGGCAGCAGATCATTGAAATTGAAATGCCAAAAGGCGATGAGTGTATTCTCGTCGTCGAAGACGATGACGAGGTCAGGAAAACAACGCTGGCTCTGCTCGCCGATCTCGGTTATCAGACGCTGGAGGCAGGGGACGGACCTTCTGCGCTACGCGTGCTTCAGGCGCACCCGGAAATCGATCTGCTGTTTAGCGATGTCATGATGCCGGGCGGGATGCGAGGACCGGTGCTGGCGCAGAAAGCCGGAAAAATTCGGCCTGAGCTGCCGGTATTGTTTGCTACCGGTTTTGCTGAAAGCACGATCATGTTTAGAGGCACGGAAGCCGGTCCAGACTGCGTTATCTGCAAGCCCTATGGTCACGATGAACTGGCCCGGAAAATCCGCCGGGTGCTGGACGCAAAAATCGTCAATGCGGCCAAGAAAGCCGGGTAACACAAGCTATAATCAATAAATATTAGTGGGACGCGCCTGTTGACCCGGCGTCCGTAAATACCCGATGCCCTGGCAACGCTTATGAGCGAACTCTCCCAATTGCCTGTTTCACCGGCAGAGAAAACTCCGCTGGTAAAGCTGCTATTTGGCGGTTTTTTCCGGGGCGTAATTGTTGCTGCAATATTGTTTTGGTGTCTCGAGGCCTGGATCGGGTTTTCGACCGGCCATTACGACAGTTTTGTGGATGGACTGGCTAATCCCGGCGACCCTGATATGGAGTACAGGGTTATTGCGACGATCACCTTTTTGCTGCTGGGCATGGCTGCCAGCGGTTTTGTAGGTCGTCTTAAGGAGGCCAAACTGGGACTGCAGACGAGCCAGGCCTGGCTGAAGCTCATGAGCGACGCCAGTTTCGAGGGTTTGTTCATATCGGGGAGTTGCTGCACGTCAGCGCCAAGACCGTTGAGACGCACCGCAGCAATATCATAAAAAAAGTTTGAACTGAATACCTTGGCCGATCTGACTCGTTTTGCGATTCGTGAAGGGCTGATTTCTGCCAATGGCTGAGATCAGGCCCGACGGCAGGTAGTCGCCACCAGCAAAGACGGTTTGACAGGCTCCTGGCGGTGCAGAAATAATCGAATTCCTTGCACTTTCCACTCCGCTGCGCTTAGCTTCAGGCAGATGGACAGTGAATACGGAGAGAAGTCTTGACTGAACCCGAAAAACGACTGCTGGTAATTGACGATGAAGCAGAAATTATGCGTTTTATCGGAGAGGTCGGGACCGGGCAAGGTTTTGAGGTCAGGCTGACCGGTACTGCCGATCAGTTCAGGCGGGCGATACAGGAGTTTGACCCGAGCTATATCGTCATGGATCTGCAGATGCCAGACGCTGACGGCATCGAGCTGATTCGTTATCTCGCGGACGAGGAATGCCAGGCCGCTATCCTTCTGATCAGTGGTCTGGATGACCGGGTTTTGAAATCGGCCGAAAAACTGGGACGCAGCCTGGGGCTTCGTATGGCCGGTTGCCTGACCAAGCCAGTCATGCTGGACGATCTGGAAACGCTGCTGACGGCTGTACCCGGCGGTGAAATGCGGCTGACCAAAGAGCTGATCGTGAAGGCCATCGACGATGGCCAGATGGTGGTGCATTACCAGCCGAAAGCGCGTCTGCGCCTGACCGGCCCCATCTATATGTGCGGCGCGGAAGCCTTCGTGAGGTGGAAGCACCCGGTCCAGGGCTTGATGATGCCGGGGTCGTTCCTGGCGAAGGCCGAGGAACTCGGCTTGTCCGGTGAATTGTCTCGTTGCGTGTTAGAGCAAGTGCTTGAAGCGAATGCAGCCTGGGCGGAAAAAGGCGAGGAAGTCAACGTCGGTGTGAATGTGTCGGCTCGCCAGCTCGTGGAAGACGATTTCCCCGACATGGTCGAGGAATTGCTGTCACGCTATGACGTTCCGGCCGACCGTCTGATGCTGGAGCTGTCGGAAACTTCGGCGATGACCGATGCAGAGCAAAGCCTTGAGATTCTGAAACGATTACGTAAAAAGGGGGTGGAACTTTGCCTCGATAATTTTGGTACGGCTTCCTCGCCCTTAATAATGCTTTACCGGATGCCATTTTCCGAGGTCAAGGTCGATACCAGCTTCATTCTCGAAGTCCGGCGCAGTGAGGAGGCCAGGTCCGTGGTCGCCGCTGTCGTCAACCTGGCTCACGCGCTCGGGCTGAACGTCTGCGCCGAAGGCGTGGAGTCGGAACCAACTCTGAATTTCCTGCGCTCGGTTGGCTGTGATATCGCCCAGGGATATTACGTCTGTAAACCGTTGCCACAAGACCGCGCCTATCGTTTTCTAGCGCGCTGGGCGAAACACGTCGAGGAACAGGAAAAGAAGATCCGCGAAGAGTGGTCGATGGCGGGCTGACAGTCAGACCAATGTCGAGTCTGTTTTATTTAACATAATCACTCTGCCTCGTCTTTTAAACCCTTGTATGTCCTGCAGCGTCAAAAAACCAGTAAACAAAAGCTGGCGTGTGTATGGGTGTCAGTCTGGCGGCCCTATTGATGACTGAACCTGAATCAAGACAGGCTGAAAAAGATCTTGTGGGTCGCGCGCAGGGAGGAGAACAGGCCGCCTTCGAGGCGCTGTACCGCATGCACGTAGGTCGGGTTTACGCTCTTTGTCTTAGGATGACGGGACAGCCGGCATTAGCGGACGATTGTGTTCAGGAAGCGTTTATTCGCGCCTGGCGCAAATTGCCGGATTTTCGCGGTCAAAGCGCGTTCGGGACCTGGATCCACCGCATTGCGGTCAACCAGGTGCTGGGCCACAAACGCAGCAGCCAGCGCCAGGGCGCGCATCTGGAGTTGCTGGCTGGGCAGATGACCGGCGCTTCAACGCCGGCCCCGGAAAGCGCGGGTTTCGATATCGAAAACGCGATCGCGAAACTGCCGGCAGGCGCACGGGATGTCTTGTTGCTCTGTGGCGTTGGCGGGTTCAGCCACGAAGAAGCTGCCAGCATGCTCGGGATAGCCGTCGGAACGAGTAAGGCACAGCTGCACAGGGCCAGACGATTACTGAAGGACCAAATGGAACTGAGATGAATACAGGAAAGACGAACACTGATACAGAAGCGAGGCTGGATCGGGCTTTGGCCGAGTTGCCGGGTGAAGTTCAGCCGAAGCGGGATCTTTGGCCGGATATCGAGCGAGCGATCGCGAATGGCCGGAAGCCGTCGAGCCGGGGTAGCCGGCAGCCATTATTGGTGCGCCTGGCGATAGCCGCCTCACTGGTGGTTGTTTCATCGATGGCGACAAGCTGGTGGATAGCGCAGGGCGAGAGTAGACAGCCGGCGCTGGCCGGTAATGGTGAGTTCTTCGCACTGGTCGGGCCCGTGATTTTGCCGGCCAGTTATGATGAGACACAGGTGCCAGGTGCACGCTACCTGCAGGACCGCGCCGAGCTGGTGCAGACGCTTGAGCAACAAATTCTGTTGCTGCCCGAAGAGACGCGAAAAAAAGTGGCCAGCGATCTGATGGCAATCCAGCAGGCCCTTCGGGATATTAGCCAGGAGCTGACAGGCGATCCCGGAAATATATTGCTGCAACAGTTGTTGCTGACCATGTATCAGAGAGAACTGATGCTGCTTGACGATTTGAGTCAAATTACCGCGGCCGTTAAGGCCCAGAGGACCGAGATATGAACAAGTGGACAATCTTTTTGGCCGGGCTGCTGTTGTCATCCGTCGCGCTGGCAGGAGAAGAGATCGACAAGACCCTGGCTGCGGACGCCGATGGCGAGGTTCTGATATCCAATATTGCCGGCAAGGTCGATATACATGGCTGGGACAAAAAAGAAGTCAGGGTAGTCGGCGAGTTGGGCAGGGAGGTCCGGGAACTGGTGTTTGAGCGCGACGGGTCTCATGTGGAGATTCGGGTCGAAATAGAAGGCGGCAAGCATCGCAGAGTCCATGACACCGATCTGGAAATCTGGTTGCCGCAAGAAAGTGAAATCGAAGTCATCACGGTGAGCGCGGACATCGAGGTCCTGGGTGTGCATGGCATGCAGCATTTGCACAGCGTCAGCGGTTCAGTGGACACACAAGTCTGGGAAAATGACCTGGAAATCCGGTCAGTTAGTGGCGATGCAAGTGTATTGGGTCATGGGCACGCCGGTATGATTACGATCAACATGGTCAGCGGTGATGCCGACATCGAAAACGTTTCCGGTGAAATCGAAGTGCAGTCGGTCAGCGGCGATCTGGGTCTCGAGCTCGGAGACATTCATAGCATCCGGGTACGGTCGACGACCGGTGACATGGAGATTTCAGGAAAGCTGGCCAAGGGAGCGCGTGTGATGGTGGAAAGCATCAACGGTGATGCGGACATCATGTTCGATGGTGCCGTGAACGCCGATATCGAAATCGAGACCTTTAACGGTGAAATCGACAATTGTTTCGGTCCGGAAGCGCGCCGAACCCACAAGTACGCGCCCGGCCGGGAGCTGAGTTTCACCGAGGGCGACGGAAACGGCGAGATTCGCATCAAGACATTAAACGGCGATGTGACTCTTTGTAAGGATTAACGTGCCCCTTCCCTACGCTGGCCCGGTTTTTGTAACGGTTCATGCAATAATAGTGCGGAGGTTGTAGAGCATGAGGTGAGACTCGATGGCCCTGATGGCAGAACTCAAACGGCGGCGTGTATTTCGCGTCGCCGCGATTTACGGGATCGCCGCCTGGGTCATCACTGAAGTCTCGGCGACCGTTTTCCCGGCGTTGTTTGTGCCGGACTGGGCCATTACTTTCGTTGTGGTCCTTCTAATTACCGGTTTCCCCATTGCCATGATCCTGGCCTGGGTTTTCGACATTGAGCCGGGCGGCGTTGTGCGTACCGCGGTCGAGGCCGGCAGCAGCCAGAGCATTGTGGCAAGCAGCCGTGGACGAGCTGTTTACACGGCGCTGTTGGTCACCGGGACCGTCTTGCTAACCCTGGCCCTGTATCATTTTGGCCTGAAAGGCTATGGCTGGATCGCTCAAAACCAGCAAAGCTCAATCGCGGTTTTGCCCTTCGAAAATATTAGCAACGATCCCGGAAACGATTATTTTAGTGATGGGATATCGGAGGAGCTACTCAACCTGCTCGCGAAAATCCCGAACCTGCAGGTTGCGGCGAGGACCTCATCGTTCGCTTATCGGGGTGAAAAAGTGGACGCGCGGGAGGTTGGCCGAAACCTGGGAGTGGACACGGTGCTGGAAGGCAGCGTGCGCTGGTCGGGCGACGACCGGATCAGGATTACCGCACAGTTAATCGATGTCAGTAACGGATTTCATCTGTGGTCGGAAACCTATGACCGGGATCTCAAGGATATTTTTGAGGTTCAGGACGATATTTCACGAAAGATCGTCGATGCGTTGAAAATCGAGCTCGTCGGCGAACAGCAGCCGGCGCTCGCCGCCACACTGAATGCGCCGCCGACAGGCGATTTGCAGGCCTATCAGTATTACCTGGAAGCGCGCCACAAATGGCGCCAGCGGGGTGAGCGGTCGTTGACGGATAGCATCGAGTTGTTTCAGAAAGCGCTGGCGCTGGACCCCAGTTATGCACGTGCCGCGTCCGGACTTGCCGCGGCTTATGTGGTGCTTTCCGGTTATTCGGATCTGTCGGGGGAGGAGGGTCAGAGGCTGGCGCAGGAGGCTGTGTACAAGGCGCTGGCGTTGGATGAGACATTGGCTGAGGCACATTCGGTGCTGGCATTAATCAACGTGGAGAAGAGGAATTGGTCGGATGCGGAGTCGGATTTTTACAACGCGATTTCCCTCGATTCAAATGATGCGACCGCCCACCAATGGTATTCATACTTGCTGATGCGTACCGGCCGAATGCAGAAATCGCTGGAACAAGCCCTGGAAGCACTCCGGTTGGAACCGAATTCGCCGATCATCAATAGCCATCTGGCTAGTGTGTACATGGCGTTGGCAGAAAATGAAAAGGCCTTGTTTTATAGCGACGAAGCAGACCGTCTGGGACTTGCGTCGAATGCCGATGTAATGCCGCGGGTTCTGATCCACATGCGGCGCGGAGAACTCGATGAGGCGCAGCGCCTGTATGCCAGCGCCTTTTCGGCGCAGGGCGATAAAGCGCCGGATGAGTTTCGGCGTATGTCAATACAGGCGATCACAGATCCTGAGGTCGCCGCAAAACTTTTGCA
>JAPUGL010000008.1 GCA_027292775.1 Gammaproteobacteria bacterium
CCTTTTTTGATCGACCAGGTTTCCTGGCACTAAATAATAAAAAGGCCAGGCCCTAAACGGGTTCGGCCTTTTTGACCTGGTGGTGATGGGTGGAATTGAACCCAATCGGCCCAACCAACAAAATTTACGCGACAAAGGTCGATGCCGATTGATCTTTAGTAATTAAACCGGAGAATTAGAGACGCCATCGGTGTGAATCCCCCTCCCCACTAATTTAAAAGGCCGGGCCCCTCCGGGGTCCAGCCTTTTAAATTTGGTGGTGATGGGTGGAATTGAACCACCGACCTACGGGTTATGAGTCCGTCGCTCTAACCATCTGAGCTACATCACCAATATTCTTCGCCGCTTATAACACGGGGGGCGCGCATTCTAGCAAACCGGCCGTGCCGGGAGAATCCCCGCTACTGTACGCCAGTCGCCGATGCCTGGCTCACACATTGAAGCGAAAGAGCATGACATCGCCCTCGGCAACCCGATACTCCTTGCCTTCCAGTCGCATGCGGCCAGAATCCCGCGCCCCGCTTTCTCCGCCATCGCGCAGGTAATCGTTGAATGCGATGACTTCAGCACGAATAAAGCCGCGCTGAAAATCCGTGTGGACTTCGCCGGCCGCCTGCGGGGCGGTGGATCCCTCGCGCACGGTCCATGCCCGGACCTCTTTCGGACTGGCGGTGAAAAAGGTCATCAGGCTGAGCAGACGATAGGCGGCATGAATCACTCGATCCAGGCCGGTTTCCGTAAGCCCCATCTCGGCCAGAAATTCTTTCTTGTCGGCTTCGTCCAACAGGGCGATTTCCGCTTCGACCGCGGCGCAGATCGCGACCACCTCTGCATTTTCCTCAAGGGCAAGTTTAGTCACGGCATCGAGCAAGGGATTATTCTCGAAGCCGTCTTCATCGACATTGGCGACAAACAGCACCGGTTTGGCCGTCAGCAAGTGCAAATTCCGGTAAATCGGGCGTTCGAGCTCGGAGACCTCCAGCGTACGTGCAGGTTTGCCGGTGTCGAGATGATCATGGAGTTTCTGCAAAAAATTCCGTTTCGCGAGCTCCTCTTTCTGCCCGGTCTTCGCGTTGCGATTCGCCTTGTACAGGTTGCGATCGACGGTCTCCAGGTCTGCCAGGCCAAGTTCGGTATTGATCACCTGGATGTCGGACACCGGGTCTACTTTACCAGCCACGTGGACTACGTCGTTAGTAGAAAAACAGCGGACCACGTGGGCAATGGCGTGAGTTTCGCGGATATTGGCCAGGAACTGGTTGCCCAGGCCTTCGCCGTCGGCTGCGCCTTCGACCAGGCCGGCGATATCTACAAATTCCATCGTCGTCGGGAGCACCTTCTTCGGCTGGACAATTGCCGCGAGCTCCACGAGGCGCGTGTCCGGCACCTGCACGACACCGACGTTCGGCTCTATCGTGCAGAAAGGATAATTCTCGGCCGAAATCTTCGCCGCGGTCAGCGCGTTGAACAACGTCGATTTACCAACATTGGGCAGACCGACAATGCCACATTTAATCGCCATCTTTGTCGTCCGCCTTTTGTTCCGAATCGTCACCTTGCGTATGCTGGGCCTTGCGGTATGGCTTTGGCGTCGTGCCGCGACTATGAAGTTGCTGCTGGGCCTTTTCCAGACCGTCATCGAGCAGCACGGGCAAGGCCGAAATCGCATCCTGCAATGCTTCATCCAGGGCTTTTTGTTCATCGGCCTGCGGCCGTTTCAAGACATGCCCGGTAACCTCGTGGCTTTCCCCGGGGTGACCTACACCGATACGCATACGCAAAAATTCGGCCCCGATGTGGCGGATCACATCGCGCAGACCATTGTGACCGCCGTGCCCGCCGCCCTGTTTCAAACGCAGCGTGCCGACCGGAAGATCGATTTCGTCATGCACGACCAGCATTTGCTCTGGCTTTATCCGATGGTAGGCCATCGCGGCCTGCACACTTTGACCGCTGAGATTCATATAGGTCGTCGGCTTGAGCAGTCGAAAATCGTGTTGATCTATTTGCACACGGGCAACATCGCCCGAAAATCGTTTTTCCGAACGGAACGACGCGCCGGTTTTTTCGGCCAGTCGGTCGACCAGCCAGAAACCCATATTGTGACGGTCACTTTCGTGTTTTGAGCCTGGGTTGCCCAAACCGACAATAATTTTGATTTCTCTTCCCGCCATAAGACAAAGGCAGGCCGAACCCGTGCCGGCCTGCCCCTCACTCCTGTTTCGCTAATTCCCGCGGGCCGTTTACTCAGATTCCTTGGGCGAATCGTCTTTGGCCGGCTCTTCAGCCGCAGCTTCCGCAGCCTCCTCGCCTTCTTCGCCTTCTTCGCCTTCGACGATCTCGCCTTCTTCGACTTCGATCTCTTCTTCCTCGGGCTCGATAACGATTTCCTTGGCGATATGACACGAAGCAACCGGCTGATCGTACTCTTCGACATTCGCCGTCAGGCTCACGCCCTCCGGTATCTCGATTTCCGAGAGGCTGATAATCTGATCCAGTTCGAGGTTGACCACATCGACGTCAAGGTATTCCGGCAGGTTCCCTGGCAAACAGGTAATCTCGACTTCCGAAATGATATGCGCAACGACGCCACCGCCTGATCTCACACCGACACAAGTATCTTCGTTGATGAAATGCAGTGGGATCGTGACCCGGATCTCCTGGTCAGCCAGCACTCGCTGCAAGTCGACATGCAGCACCTGGCGTTTCGCCGGGTGACGTTGAATATCCTTGAGTATGGCTTCCTGATTCTCGTCACCGACCTTTACGGTCAGGATAGACGAGAAAAACGCCTCGTTTTCCATCTGGTGCAGCAACGCCTGATGGTCCAGCGTGATCGAACGGGTTTTCCGGTTACCGCCATACAGAATTGCCGGGATTTTGCCCGAACGACGCAGGCGGCGGCTCGCACCCTTGCCCTGACCGTCCCGCAATTCGGCGAGAAGAATAAAGTCACTCATTTTTCACTACTCCTGGTACAAAGCCAGCATCGCCGGCATCAAAAAAACTTCCCTTCCGCGACCAGTCGGGAAGCCAACAAATACATTTCAGTCTACATACAGCGAACTGACAGACTCCTCGTCGCTGGCGATGCGCCGAATCGTTTCGGCAAGCAGTTCCGCCGTGCTCAGCTGTCGAATTTTGTCACAGTTTTCGGCCTCGGCACTCAACGGGATTGTATCCGTAACAATCAGTTCATCGAGTACCGAATTTTTAATACTTTCGACCGCGGGTCCCGACAAGACCGGATGGCTGATGTAGGCCACCACTTTCACGGCACCGTGTTCTTTCAAGGCTACGGCCCCCTTGCACAGCGTGCCAGCCGTATCGATCAGATCATCGACGATGACGCAGGTTTTGCCTTTGACGTCACCGATGATGTTCATGACCTGTGCTTCGTTGGCTCGCGGCCGACGCTTGTCGATAATCGCCAGGTCCGCGTCGTCCAGCCTCTTGGCCAGCGCCCTGGCCCGCACCACGCCACCAACATCGGGGGACACGACAACCATGTTTTCATATTTCTGCCGCCACGCTTCGCCCAGCAAGACAGGCGAGGCATAAACATTGTCAACCGGGATATCGAAAAACCCCTGGATCTGATCGGCATGCAAATCCACAGTCAAACAGCGGTCAATATGCGCAACCTGTATCAGGTTCGCGACCAGCTTCGCCGTGATCGCCACCCTGCTGGCTCGCGGACGGCGGTCCTGCCGCGCATAGCCAAAATACGGCATAACCGCCGTAATTCGCCTGGCCGAAGCCCGATGACAGGCATCTGCCATCACCAGCAACTCCATCAGGTTGTTATTCGCCGGCGGGCAGGTCGACTGAACGATAAAAACATCCTGTCCACGGATGTTCTCCATCAGTTCGACCATGACTTCGCCATCGCTGAAACAGCCCACCTGCGCGTCGCCCAGCCGTATATGCAGGCAATGAGCAATATTCTGCGCCAGTTTTCGGTTAGCGTTCCCGGTAAACACCACCATGTTGGCAGTTGCCGCCGACGCTTCCTGTTTCACCATAACCATTGTCCCTTTTCAGATTGGTTGGGGTGGCAGGATTCGAACCTGCGCATGACGGGATCAAAACCCGTTGCCTTACCACTTGGCTACACCCCAGCCGTCATACTCAGTTTGTGTCCGGCCGCTGTTGTTCCACCGGTCTGGACCCTGCGAGCCTTCCGGAATAAGGGTCTTTTTACTGCAGCTACGAACACCTAAGTCCCGCAGATCCCCAAGTTTTCCAAACTATCGCTCATCGGCGATGAATCCAGGCCCCGGACCAGCCAGTGGCTCCACTTGTCCGGCACTTCAGCCTGAACAGCTGCGGCGTCTTGCCGCCGCTCAAATGAGGCAAAAACACAAGCACCGGTACCGGTCAGCTGGGACCTGCCAAAACGGGACAGCCAGGCCAGCGCATCGTCAACCTCGCCGTAACGCCCGCGAACCGTCGATTCGCAGTCATTTCCGGCACCGTTCTTGAGAAAGCTGCGTATTGTGATTGGCGTGGAATTGCGTGTCAATTCAGGCGTCGAAAAGATTTCCCGGGTCGAGATACTGACTCCCGGATTCACAACCAGAAACCAGCGCCGAGGCCATTTTACCGGCGTCAGCCGTTCACCCAGCTCTTCGCCCCAGGCCGACTGACCGAGGACAAAAAGCGGCACGTCCGCGCCCAGTTCCAGCCCGATACCGGCCAGCTCCTCCCGCTTGAGGCCGGTCTGCCAAAGATAATTCAATGCCAGCAAGGTGGTCGCCGCGTCCGAACTTCCGCCACCGAGGCCGGCGCCGGCAGGTATATTTTTTTGCAGCGTAATAGCCGCACCCAGTTCAGGCAGGCAACGCTGATAAAGAAGTCGCGCCGCTTTCATGCACAGGTCCTGGTCCGGGGAGATCGACCGGATGCCACCGCTCAGCGAAAACTGTCCAGCGGGCAATTCACTGAAATGAACTTGGTCACACAAATCGACGATTTGAAACGCAGTCTGCAAGCGGTGGAAGCCATCGTCGCGCCGGCCTGTAATCAGCAGACACAGGTTTAGCTTGGCGGGCGCCGGCCAGTCTATATCCCAGCCCATTGTGGGCCTGTCATCAGTGCCGGGCACCGAGGATAACTCTCGTCAGCGCCGCCAACCCGGTGACTGCTAAATAATGCGTGATGTCTCCCCTTTTCTTATTGATTTATCTGCCAGCCATCGACAGCCAGGCGAATTCGCTGGTCTGCTTTGGTCATTTCCAACTTGCGTGGCAGTGTACTCCCTTCGAACTTACGATAACTGAGATAACTGACCCGCCAACCGGCCTGGTCCAGGATTATCGCCTGCCCGCGATCGTCCACGCTGACCTCGTAGGAATCACCGGGATCTGGCACACCGAGAACCCAAAACCGCATACTGTGCACCGGGATGCTCCAGCCGAACTGGTCTTCCAAATCGACCACCGGATCGCTGACAAAATACTCATCTCCTTTGCTGGTCCGGATATTCAGTAAATCAGGGTCTCCGGATATTCTGAAGCCGCCTATGCCCAACGGCCCGCGAAAGCGGAAATCCAGATTGTCACCCCTTTGCCTCCAATTCAGGGATCCACTGTAACCGTCACCGGCTTTTTTCAGGCTGATGCGGCCACGCAAAGACCAGTCCTCGGCTAGTGTCAGTGTTTCCCGGCGATTTTCCCAGGCTACTTCGTCGGGCACCAGACTGGCACGCTGTCCTGCGCAGGCGGCCAGGAAAGACAGCACGACAACCGAGCCGCCCAGACGGACCGGGCGGATCACTGTCCGAATCTCTCCATGGTATCGGTCAGGGCATCGCTGTCCGGATTAACTGCCAATGCCTGGAACCAGAGTTTTTGTGCCTCGGTTTGTTCGCCCATTTCCCAGAGTACTTCGCCCAGGTGAGCGGCAATCTCCGAGTCGTTGTCCAGCGCGTAGGCTTGACGCAAGTACTCGAGCGCCAGCTCATATTCGCCAGTACGGAAATGCAGCCACCCCTTGGAGTCGATAATCGCCGCGTTCACCGGCGCCAGCCGGACGGCCTCGTTGATATAACGGCCCGCTTCGTTCAACCTGTCCGTATTGGCGACCAGCGTGTAGCCCAATGCGTTCAACGCCAGCGGGTCATTGCGGCGCTTTCTTACAATTGATCGCAACTGTTTGATGCTGGACTTGAGATCGCCCGACAACTCCAGCATGAATGCCAACGCATAGCCTGTTCCTTCGTCCGCGGGCCTCAGTTCCAGGACTTTCCTGTACAATTCCAGTGCCTCCTCGTACCGCCCCATTTCGCCCAGCAATTCAGCTCGCGCCACCATCATGTCAATCCTGAAGCCAGAGTTTTGAGCGCCAAATTGCGCAAGGTGATCCAGGGCTTTTTCGCCATCTCCCAGCCGGTTTATCAACCGAGCCAGGCGGGCCTGGGCGGCGATTGCGCTAAATCCCATGTTCACTCTTGCATACGCGCGCATCGCACGCTGATAGTCTTCCATCCGCTCGGCGATCAGACCCAAGTAAAAAAAGGCGTCATAGGTGAACTCTCCGGTGCCAAGCAGCTGTGAAAATCGCGCGGAGGCATCCTCAAATCTGCCGGCGTCCATTTCCAGGAATCCGAGGGTCCGCAAGGCACTCGCCGACCCGGTTTCCTCGAGCAACAGCATCAATTCCAGCCGTGCGTCATCGTTTCGGCCAACGCTCATCAGCATGAAGGCATAGTCCAGACGCACCCCATCATCCCGGCTATCCAGCACCAGGTCATCGGCATAACGCAGTCCTTGCTCTATCTGGCCCAAAGCAATTTGCGCACGCGCCAGTACGGTAGCACCGGCGAGCCACTCGGAATCCTGCTCCACCGCTAGTCTGGCCTCGGCGAGCGCCAGCTGAAAACGGCTTGCGTTCATCGCGAGGGACGCCACCGCGTAATGCGTCTGCGCCAACTCCGGGTAAGGCCGGGCAAGTTCTTCCATCACCTCGCTGGCAAGCCAGGGCCCATCGCCGTCCATAAATAACCCGGTCAATTCAAGAAAAAACTGTCCCCGTTCCTGTTCCTCGGTTTCGATGATGGAGGCAAATTGCCGGGTCGCTTTTTTCCGGTTTCCCAAATGAAGATTCAGTTGCGCTACGCTGAGCCGCGCCGCCTTTTCTTCCGGCCGCAGCTCGCGCCAATAGGTAGCAGCCACCAGCGCCTGCCGGAGAAATCCTTGCTGATAGGCGATTCGCGTCGCCTGGGAGGCACGTTCGGGATCGTCACTATATTTGGCAGCCAGAACATATTCATTTACGGCTGTTCTAACGGCCCCATCCTGCAAGGCAAGTTCCGCCAGCAACAGGTGATGATCGGACTCGGCCGCATCCGCGATCCCTGCCGGAGCTGAAGCAGTTGAGTCCGATGACCCTGACGCGGCACAAGCGATCAGCCCGCTGACGCAAAAAGCAGCCAGCAATGGCAGGCAAACAACTGGTCGTGACATGGCTTTCATAAAACTCCCTCTATGGTCTCATTTTGACCGTTGGCCAGCCAATCCGTGCCCTGATCAGACCATTGTGCCGGTTTTGGCCGGCCCGCGCGCTACATTGGCCCTTTTCTAGGCGGACATCGTCGGACGCTTTTATTACAATGCTTCGCATGTCGCTCGCTGTCGTTGGAATTAATCACCGTAGCGCACCTGTGGCTGTTCGTGAACAGGTCGCATACGCAGCCGCAGACCTGCCCGCGGCGTTGCAGGACCTTTGCCGGCACCCGGCGATCAAGGAATCGCTGATCGTCTCCACCTGCAACCGGACCGAGCTCTATTGTTCTATTGATGAGGGCGCGGCGGACCAGGTCGCAAAGTGGGTAATCAAAGACCGCCAGCTGGCCGGCGATGCCAGTTCCTGCTTGTATACGCTGGAGCAGCATGAGGTTGTCCAGCACGTTTTTTCCGTGGCCTCGGGGCTTGATTCGGCGATTCTTGGCGAACCGCAGATCCTCGGCCAGCTCAAGGACGCGTTTCAGCATGCGGAAGAGGCCGGTACCGTCGGACCCCTGTTGGGCAGGCTTTTCCGGCGCGCGTTTTCGGTCGCCAAGCAGGTGCGCACGGGCACGGAAATCGGTTCCAGTCCGGTGTCTGTCGCCTATGCCGCAGTTTCGCTGGGACGCCGGATATTCTCTCGTCTGAGCGAGCGTACCGCATTGCTGATCGGCGCCGGAGAAACCATCGAGCTGGCCGCGCGGCATTTGCACAGCAACGATCTGGGTCGAATGGTAATTGCCAATCGAAGGGTCAGCCGGGCACGTGAGCTTGCCAAGCGGTTCGATGCCTATGCCATTTCGCTGGGAGAAATTCCGGCTCACCTGGCGGAAGCCGACATCATTATAAGTTCTACGTCTAGCCCGATCCCTTTGTTGTCCGCTGAGGCGGTCTCGGACGCCATCAAGAAACGCCGCCGCCAGCCGATGTTCATTGTCGATATCGCTGTTCCTCGTGATGTCGATCCCGCCGTCGCCGACCTGGAAAACGTATATCTTTATACTGTGGACGACCTTGGTGAGGTCATCCAGGAAAACATGCAGAACCGGGAGCAAGCCGCGCAACAAGCCCGCCATATAGTACAAGCGGAATCCGCCGGTTTCGCGATGGCCATGCGCGAGCTCGACGCCGTGCCGACGATTCGCAGCCTGCGTGCGCTTGCCGAGGCCGATTCCGACCAGGTGCTCGACGACGCCAGGCGCCGTCTCGCGTCTGGCGAGGATTCCGCAACCGTTCTCGATCAAATGGCAAAACAACTGACCAATAAGTTCCTTCATCAACCCAGCTCCCGCCTGCGCCAGGCGGGCGAAGAAGGCGACATGGAACTGGTTCATGCAGCAAAAAAACTGTTTGCGCTGGACGACAAGGACAACGGCGACTCATGAAAGAATCCCTGGAAAACAAACTCGTCAGTATGGTGGAGCGCTTCGAAGAAGTAGGACACCTGCTATCCGATGCCGGTGTGATTGCCGACCAGCCCAAATTCCGCGAGTTGTCAAAAGAATATGCCCGCCTGCAGCCGCTCGCCGAATATTACCGGGAGTATGAAAGTACCATCCGCGATCTTCAGGCCGCCGAGGAAATGGCGGCGGACAGCGACGAGGAAATCAGGCAGCTTGGCCTCGACGAGCAGCAAAAGGCCCAGAGTCTTCGGGAGGAATTGGAAGCATCGCTGGCGCGGCTGCTGATTCCAAGAGATCCGCACGATGGCAGTAATGTGTTCCTGGAGATCCGCGCCGGTACCGGTGGCGACGAAGCGGCAATATTCGCCGGCGATCTGTTTCGCATGTACAGCCGGTTCGCCGAGCAGAATAAATGGGGGGTGGAGATACTCAGCGAACACGAAGGCGAGCATGGTGGTTACAAGGAAATCATCAGCAGATTCGTCGGGCGCGATGTTTATTCGCAACTCAAGTTCGAGTCGGGCGCGCATCGCGTTCAGCGGGTGCCGGAAACCGAGTCGCAGGGACGAATTCATACATCCGCCTGCACGGTCGCCATATTGCCCGAACTGGATGAAGTCGAAGAAATCGAAATCAAAAACACAGATTTGCGGATCGATACCTACCGGGCGTCCGGCGCCGGTGGCCAGCACGTCAACAAGACGGATTCAGCCGTGCGCATCACTCACCTGCCCACCGGCATCGTCGTTGAATGCCAGGACGAAAGATCGCAGCACAAGAACAAGGCCCGCGCGCTGTCACTGCTGCGGTCGCGCCTGCTAAGCGATGAGCAGGAAAAACAACAAAGCGAACAGGCCGACCAACGCAGACTGTTAATCGGGAGCGGCGATCGCTCGGAAAGAATCAGGACTTATAATTTCCCGCAGGGACGGGTAACCGATCATCGCATCAACCTTACGCTGTACAAATTGGCAAACATTATGGAGGGCGATCTTGCACCCATCATCGAGCCGTTATTGCAGGAATACCAGGCGGATCAGTTAGCCTCGATGGCAGTAGAGTGAGGCTTTAGCCCGCCTTGGTGCAATATACGGGCTAGCGAAACGCCTGGTCCAGGTCCGCGATCAGGTCATCGATGTCCTCTATGCCGACCGACAAACGGATCAGGCTGTCGCTGATCCCCAGGTCTGCGCGCATTTCCGGAGGAACTGACGCGTGAGTCATGATCGCCGGATGATCGACCAGGCTTTCGACGCCGCCAAGGCTTTCGGCCAGCGCGAACAGGTGGCATCGCTCGAGAAAGCTGCGTGAATCGTCGAGGCCGCCCTTGATGAAAAACGTGACGATACCGCCGAAGCCAGTCATCTGTTTTTTTGCCAGTTGGTGCTGCGGATGACTGGCCAGTCCCGGATAAACGACAGATTCAACCTGGTCGTGGGCTTCCAGGTATTGTGCGATCTTCATCGCATTTTCGCTGGATCGCTCCATGCGGATAGCCAGCGTCTTCAGTCCGCGCAGTGCCAGGAAACTGTCGAACGGCCCGGCGATTGGGCCGATTGCATTCGACAGGAACCAGATTTTCTCGTTCAGCTCCTCGTTCCCAACGACGATAACCCCGCCGATCATATCCGAATGACCGTTCAGGTACTTGGTCACCGAGTGCACGACAATATCGGCCCCTAGCTCCAGCGGCCGCTGCGCCCATGGGGTGGCGAAGGTGTTATCCACAACGACAAGGATATCCCGGTCCGCGACAATCTCGACCACTTGCGCAATATCCACCAGCTTCAAAGTCGGATTGGTCGGGCTTTCTATCCAGATCATCCGCGTATCGTCGCGCAGAGCTTTCTCCAGCTCGCCGTCAACAGACAGATCCACGAAGCTAAACTCCAGGCCAGCCGAACGTTTGCGGACTTTGTCGAACATGCGAATGGTGCCGCCATACATGTCGTCCATGGCAACGACATGATCACCACTATCGAGCAATTCGAGAATCAGTCCACTAGCCGCCATGCCCGAGGCACAGGCGAACCCGTTGGTGCCGTTCTCCAGCGCCGCCACACAGCGCTCGAAAGCCTGCCGGGTCGGATTGTGCGAGCGGGAATACTCAAAACCCTGATGCACGCCGGGACTTTCCTGCACATAGGTCGAGGTCGCGTAGATGGGTGGCATGATCGCCCCGGTCGTCGGATCCGGTCGTTGCCCGCCATGGATGGTCAGGCTGTTGAATCCCAGTTTTTTCCGGTCTTTGCTCATTCGTGGTTCCTTTTATGCGGGCTAGGCCGGCGTCGTGCCGATCTGTTTTCTCAGGTGGTTCAACACATCGGCCCGGGTAATCAGGCCCAGGAATTTCTCGCCGTCCACTACCGCTGCATATGGCTGTGCATGCAGGATGGAAACCAGGCTGTTGACCGTGGTCTCCTTTTCTACCTGAACGAAAGCCGTTTTCATCGCTTTTTCCACCGGGTCCGTCAATCGCTCCGGCTGGCCGAATGCGTAGGAGATGAGGTCGTATTCCGTCAACACGCCGACCAGCTGGCCATCATCCATGACCGGAAGCTGCGAGAAACCGGCGTTGCGCAGACGGTTATGCGCCGTGGTCAGAATGTCCCCGGGCCCGACCGTGATCGTCGCTCGGTCCTCGTGTAACCTGCCGATCAGGTCGCGGAGATCGCCAGTGGCCGGGCGATGGATAAAGCCGTTGTCTTCCATCCAAAACTCGTTGTACAGCTTGGACAGGTATTTGTTGCCCGTATCGCAGGCCAGGGTAACCACGCGTTTGGGATTGCTCTGCTCACGACAGTATTTAAGTGCCGCCGCCAGCAGGGTTCCGGTCGAAGACCCCGCCAGTATTCCTTCCTTGCGCAACAGGGTACGCGCAGTATCGAACGATTCGGCATCGCTGATGTAGTAAGCGTCTTTGACCAGCGAAAGATCACAGATATCCGGGATAAAATCTTCACCGATGCCTTCGACCAGCCAGGTACCCGCGTCTCCAAGTTCGCCGGTCCTGATGTAATCGGCAAGCACCGACCCCTGCGGATCCGCTAGCACCATTGCCACGTCCGGGGCGTTTTTCTTGAAAAACTTGCTAAGACCGGCAATCGTTCCGCTACTGCCGACCCCGACAACAACTGCGTCGAGCCGTCCACCCATCTGTTGCCAGATTTCTGGGCCGGTCGTTGTCTCGTGGGCCAACGGATTGTCGGGATTGCCGAACTGGTTGATAAAGTAGGCCCCGCGCTCCTCGGCTATGGAACGCCCAAGGTCCTGATAGAACTCCGCATGCCCGCGCGCGACATCGGATCGAGTCAGGACGACTTCTACGCCCATCGCGCGCAGGTTGAAAATCTTTTCCTGGCTCATCTTATCGGGCAAAACCAGCACCAGCTTATAACCTTTGCGTTCCGCCACCAGCGCCAGTCCGAGGCCAGTGTTGCCGGCGGTGGCTTCTACGATGGTGTCACCCGGTTTGATATCGCCGCGCTTTTCGGCCTCTTCGATCATCGACACGCCGATCCGGTCCTTGATCGAGCCGGCCGGGTTCATCATCTCCAGTTTCAGATAAAGCTCGCAGGGGCCCGTGTCGATCTGCGTGATATGCAGCATAGGCGTTTTACCAATCATCTCCAACGCGCTTTCAAAAACCTTCATCGGTAGTCCGTATGCCAGGGAATTCCTATTGTATGTCATGCAGTAAGATAGGCGCATGCCGGAAACAGATCCTGTCGAGATATCTGTTGCGGCCGCGTTGGCGGCCGCCCGTGATGATTTGCCGGGACACATGCAAGCCGGGCGCGAAACGGAAATATTGCTGGGCCATGCGGCGGGTGTCAGCCGCAGTCAATTGCTGGCGTACCCGGAACACTTGCTGACCATAGAACAATTCGACGTTTTCCAGAACATACTCAGGCGGCGCCGCAACGGCGAGCCGATCGCATATCTCACCGGTTGCCGTGAATTCTGGTCCTTGCCACTCAAGGTTTCGCCGGCGACTCTGATTCCGCGACCCGAGACCGAGTCCCTGGTCGAGCAGACGCTGATTCGGCTGCCATGCGGCGACCCGCTCGAGATCCTGGACTTGGGAACAGGCTGCGGCGCCATCGCCCTGGCGATCGCTGGTGAACGAGACCACTGCCAGGTGACCGGCAGCGATGTCTCTGAAGACGCGCTTCGGGTCGCCAGGGAAAACCAGGACCGGCTGGCATTGCAAAATGTCGGCTGGGTGCAGGGCAGCTGGTACGAGGCAGTCGCGGATCGAAAATTCGACCTGATCGTCAGTAATCCGCCTTATGTTGCTACCGGTGATCCGCACCTTGGACAGGGCGATCTTCCGCATGAGCCGGTGCTGGCTCTGGCAAGCGGCGAAGACGGGCTGGACGCAATTCGCGAAATCATCGAAGGTGCGGCTTCCCATTTAAAAAGACCAGGCTGGTTGCTGCTCGAACATGGATTCGATCAGCAAAAAACCGTTATAGAATTGCTCATTGCTGCAAGCTTTGACAAAGTATGCGGCCATCAGGATCTTGCGGGAATACCGAGGGTGGTTTCTGCCAGGCTCAGTACGAACCGGGACACCGACAATGACTGACGTAAACAATACCAATTCCGAATCCGGGCAACAGTCCGGCATCAACGTGCTGTTGCATCAAAATCCCGGGCTGGGCGTTACCCTTATCTACCTGGCTATCTCTCTGATCGGCCTAATGTTCAGCTGGTCTTTGTTTAGCGAATTCGATGTCAATATCTTCAATTTCACCGAGGTCAGCGATTTTCTCCTGGCGGCATTGCGTGAACCGATGACATTTGTCATGGCAGGATCGGCCTTGCTGGTCACCTGGTTACTAGACTGGTTAGCCATGCATGAAACCCGATACTGGAAAATAAAATCGCCAAAAAGCACAATTGCCAAGGCATACGTCAAAAGCCAAAAGCTGGGTCGTCACCCGGTCACCCGGGTATTCATATTCCTGCTCTACAGTTATTTGTTTATTTCGATTTTTGGAGGTTGGAAAGCAAAACAAATCAAGGCGGGCGAGGGCCAGGTTATCCGTGTGCAATTGACGGAACCCATCGCCGATGGCCGGGGCGAAAGCCAAGCCGGCGACAGCAGCGTCGTTGAAGGCATCTTGCTGGGTTCGACCAACAAGTATCTGTTTTTATACGACCCCGAGAGCGGGATCACCAGCGCCATGCCGGAGGAAAACATCGTGCGCGTGCTTATTGATCGCGAAAACGCGAAATCCGATAGCGACGATCACACACAAACTGAATTACCATCAGAAAAAAATGAACCAAAGGGACAAGACCAATGATAGTTTTTTCGACCTCAATGGGAGATATCAAGATCGAAATGCACGCCAGTAAAGCGCCAGTAAGCGTAAAAAATTTCTACGACTATGTCGAAGCCGGTTTTTACGACGACACGATTTTCCACCGGGTCATCCCCGGCTTCATGATCCAGGGCGGCGGCTTTGACATCCATATGAATCAGAAACAAACCAAGGCGCCGATCGTGAACGAAGCCGAGAACGGCCTGAAAAATGAGCGCGGCACTTTGTCCATGGCAAGAACCCAGGATGCCAACAGCGCGACATCGCAGTTTTTTCTCAACGTGTCTGACAATGCATTTCTGGATCATGGCGATCGTGATTTTGGCTATGCCGTTTTTGCGACCGTGGTCGAAGGCATGGACGTCGTTGACAAGATCGTGGGCGTCGAGACCGGCAGTGTTGGTATGCATCAGGACGTGCCGATTCATCCCGTGTTCATAAAATCTGCGGTCAGGGTAGAAGTGGAATAGCGCCGGAATCTCTCGGTGAACGAAGACAGCGAACGACGTTACAGCAGACATCTCGCGCTGGCCGGGTTTACCGCCGCTACCCAGGAAAAACTTTCGCAGAGCTCGGTCTTGCTTATATGACAGGTAGGGCTAGGGTGCCCGGCCTGTCATTCAGAAAAAAACCCTAAAGTGTTCAGGCCGCGTTTTCGGAGTAGCCGAGCAATGGCTGCAACCATTTCTCGGCCTGCACGAGGCTGACGCCTCTTCTACGCGCATAATCTTCGACCTGGTCGCGATCGATCTGGCCAACCGCGAAATAACGGCTCCGCGGGTGTGAGAAATAAAACCCGCTGACCGATGCCGCGGGCCACATCGCCCAGCTTTCGGTCAGGCTGATCCCGGTGTGCTGCTCGACCGAGCCAAGCCGCCACAGGGTCTCTTTTTCCGAATGATCGGGGCAGGCAGGGTAGCCCGGCGCCGGACGAATGCCGGTGTAGGATTCGCGTATCAAGTCCTCGTTGCTAAACTGCTCGTCTTCGGAATAGGCCCAAAATTCGGTGCGCACCCTCTGGTGCAGCCGCTCTGCAAAAGCTTCGGCCAACCGGTCTGCCAAAGCCTTGAGAATGATCGCCGAATAGTCGTCGTTGGCTTTCTGATAGGCTTCGACTCGATCCTCAATGCCATAACCGGCGGTAACCGCGAACAACCCCAGGTAATCGCTGACACCGCTGTCTTCGGGCGCGATAAAATCAGCCAGACAGTCCTGGCTCGCGCCCTGCGGTTTCGTTTTCTGCTGACGCAGAAAATGCACCCGCTCAATGACTTGTTTTCGCTTGTCGTCTGCGTAAACCACAACATCGTCATGATCGGCCGAGTTGGCCGGAAAGAACCCGAACACCGCCCTGGCCCGCAACCACTGCTCGCTGACAATACGATCCAGCATATCGCGGGCGTCTTTGTAGAGACTGCTCGCCGCTTCACCGAAGCGCGGATGATTGAGAATCTCGGGGAAACGCCCGTGAAACTCCCAGGCATTAAAAAATGGCATCCAGTCGATGACATCCACCAGTTCGGCCAGCGGATAATCATCCAGCGCGGTCACCCCTAGCTTTCGTGGCCTGACCGGCGTGTATTGCTGCCAGTCGGTCAGTAAGCGTTTTTCGCGTGCCTGCTCCAGAGTCAGCCGTGGCGCTTTCCTGGACTTTCCCTTGTGCCGCTTGCGCCTCGCCGCGCAATCGGCCTTGGCCTTTTCGGAAAATCCAGCCCGGGTCTCAGTCGATGCAAGCGCCCGCGCCACACCGACCGAGCGCGACGCATCCTTGACGTAAACCACCGGTCCGTCATAGCCAGGATCTATCTTGACCGCCGTATGTGCGGGTGAGGTGGTCGCACCGCCAATCAATAACGGCGTGTTCATTTTCTGCCGCTGCATCTCCGCCGCAACGTTGACCATTTCGTCAAGCGACGGCGTGATCAGACCTGACAGTCCGATCAGGTCGGCCCCTTCTTCCCTGGCTGTCTGCAGGATTTTTTCAACAGGTACCATGACCCCAAGATCGATGACCTCGAAGTCATTGCATTGCAGGACCACGCCAACGATGTTTTTGCCGATGTCATGCACATCACCCTTGACCGTAGCCATGACAATCTTGCTTTTCTTGCTGCCCCCCGTAGCTTCCTTTTCCATGTAGGGCAACAGGTGAGCGACCGATTTTTTCATGACCCTCGCCGACTTGACGACCTGTGGCAAAAACATTTTCCCGGAGCCAAAAAGGTCGCCCACAATGTTCATGCCATCCATCAGTGGACCTTCAATCACATCCAGTGGTCGCACCGCCTGCACACGGGCTTCCTCCGTGTCTTCCTCGATGAACTGATCGATGCCGTTGACCAGCGCGTGTTCGAGACGTTTTTCGACCGGCCCGTCACGCCAGCTCATATCACGCGTCTTCCTCACGGATTTGCTGCTGCCGTCGTCGCGAAAGCTTTCGGCTATCTCCAGCAACCGCTCGGTGGCGCCTTCCCCGCGGTTCAAAATCAAATCCTCGACCGTATTCCGCAAGTCCCGTGGTATGTCCTTGTAGATCGTCATCAACCCTGCATTGACGATACCCATGTCCATGCCGGCCTTGATCGCGTGGTATAGAAACACCGAGTGCATTGCTTCGCGCACCGGGTTGTTCCCACGAAAGGAAAACGACACATTGCTCACGCCACCTGAGACGAGCGTACCGGGCATGCTCTCTTTTATTTGCCGGGTCGCCTCGATATACGCATGTGCGTAGTCGTTGTGCTCTTCAATTCCGGTACCGACGGCAAAAACGTTCGGGTCGAAAATAATATCTCCCGCGGGAAATCCGATGTCCTGGGTCAGCAACTGATATGCGCGCCAGCAGATCGCCAGTTTCTGTTCAACCGTCTCGGCCTGGCCGTGCTCGTCGAACGCCATGACAATGACAGCGGCTCCATAGCGCCTGACCAGGCGCGCCTGACGCAGGAACTCTTCTTCGCCCTCCTTGAGGCTGATCGAATTAACGATGCCCTTGCCCTGAATACACTTCAACCCTGTTTCGATCACCGACCAGCGCGAGGAATCGATCACCACCGGCACGCGCGACACATCCGGTTCGCCTGCCAGCAGGCGGAGAAAACGCTGCATCGCCGCTTCAGAATCGAGCATGCCCTCATCCATGTTGATGTCGATCATCTGCGCGCCGTTCTCCACTTGCTGGCGCGCTACCTCGATCGCGCCCGGAAAATCGTCCGCTTCAATCAGCCGCCTGAAAACCGCAGATCCGGTTACGTTTGTACGCTCGCCGATGTTCGCGAACAGGCTGTCGCTGTTGATCGACAGCGGTTCCAGACCCGCGAGGCGGCACGCGGATTCGATCTCCGGCACCGCCCGCGGTTGTACACCGTCGATCGCCTCGGCGATCCGGCGTATGTGGTCCGGCGTCGTCCCACAACAGCCACCGACCATGTTGAGCAGGCCCTCGCGGGCAAACTCTCCAAGCAAGCCCGCGATTTCTTCGGGCGTCTGGTCGTATTCGCCAAACTCATTGGGCAGACCGGCGTTCGGATGCGCGCTGACAAAAGTATCGGCGCATGCTGAGAGTTCTCTTAGCCATGGCCTCAGTTCCTCTGCGCCGAGCGCGCAATTGAGTCCGACCAGCAGCGGCCGAGCGTGCTGGATCGAATTCCAGAAAGCTGCGGTAGTCTGGCCCGACAGGGTACGACCGGAACCATCGGTGATGGTCCCGGATATAAAAACCGGCAACTGCAGTCCGCGCTCTTCGAAAACCGTCTCGATCGCAAAAATTGCCGCCTTGGCGTTTAACGTATCGAAAATCGTTTCCACCATCAGGCAATCGACGCCGCCTTCGAGCAATGCATGCGCCGCGATGGCATAGGTATCGGCAAGCTGTTCGAAGGTGATGTTGCGCATGCCCGGGTCATTGACATCCGGCGACATCGACGCGGTGCGATTGGTTGGACCGAGGACACCGGCGACGAATCTTTGCCGGCCGCTCTGCCCGGTTACCTCATCCGCCACCTGCCTGGCGATTTTCGCCGCCGCCAGGTTGATATCGGCAACGCGCTGCTCGAGGCCATAGTCCGACTGCGCCGGGAAACTGGCATTGAAGGTATTGGTCTCGATGATATCCGCACCGGCGTCGAGATAGGCCTGGTGAATTTCCTGGATGACATGCGGCCTGGTCAGGCTCAACACGTCGTTGTTGCCGTTCAGCGGCTTGTCGTGGCCTTTGAACTCCCGCCCGCGGAAGTCGGCCTCGGTCAGACCGTAGTTCTGGATCATCGTGCCGATCGCACCATCGAGCAACAGGATTCTCTGGCGCAAGGCTTCTTCAATCGGATGCATGCGCCGTCTCCTGTTGCGGCCTGATCCCGAGAACGTGGCAAATGGCGTAGGTCAAACGAGAACGGTTTAGCGTATAAAAATGAAAATTCTCTACCCCATGCTGTTGCAGGCGGCGCACCTGGTCGATCGCCACACCGGCCGCCACCAGCTGGTGAGTATCCGGGTCATTTTCCAGCCCTTCAAACTGCTGACTTATCTGCGGCGGAATTGCGGCGCCACAGGCTTCCGCAAATTGAACCAGTCGCGAAAAGCGGGTGATCGGCAGGATGCCCGGCACGATAGGCACGTCGATTCCATTGGCAGCACACAAATCGCGAAAACGTAAAAAGGTATCGTTATAAAAAAAGAACTGGGTGATCGCCCGCGTGGACCCCGCATCTATCTTGCGCTTGAGATTGTCCAGGTCGAAACGCTGATTTGGCGCCTCCGGATGCACTTCCGGGTAAGCCGCGACAGAGATTTCAAAATCAGCCACTTCGCGCAGACCAGCGACCAGGTCGGAAGCATAAGCATATCCATCTTTCCTCGGCCGGTATTCCGTACCGCCTGCCGGCACGTCTCCCCGCAGTGCGACGATATGCCGTATCCCCAGGTCGAAGTAGCCTCTCGCAATATCCTGAATTTCCTCGCGGCTTGCATCGATGCAGGTGAGATGGGGGACAGCCACCAGGTCAGTGTCCGTCAGAATCCGCCGCACGACACGGTGCGTGCGATCCCTGGTGGAGCCGTCCGCTCCATAGGTTACCGATACAAAACTGGGATTCAGCGGGGCCAGGATTTCGATCGAGTCCCAGAGATTGGAATCCATTTCCGGCGTTTTCGGCGGAAAAAACTCGAACGATACATTGACACCGGAAATCTGGGTCGACTGTTCGTCCAGGCGGTTTTTCAAATCCGCAACGCTCATGCGGCCCTCTCAGCAGATCCTTTTTTCTGCCCCAGGCACAAAGCGATAGCCGGGTTTTTTTCCGGCACCAGCACGGTCGCGCTGCATGCCAGGCCGGCGTCGCGTAACCAGCGCCTGGGACCGCTGTTCTCCAGATCGGTAACGCCGCCAGCGGATTGAATTTTCTCTATCAGCAGCAGACAACCCGTTGCCCGAAGAATTCGAGCAGCTTCGGCAACCGCCGCCGCCGGGTTCTCGGTTTCGTTGAGTACATCATCGATGGTAATCGTGTCGAACGATCCATCGGTAAATGGCATCTGGTACATGTTGGCGTGCCGGACCATGCACTGGTTGAGGCCGGCAGCCTGCAGATTGGTCCTGGCAACCAGCAACATCTTGCTGGAAATATCGACGCCGACAGCCTGGTCTGCCGACTCGCCGAGAAATCTCAGCAGGCGCCCTGTTCCGGTACCTATGTCGAGCAAATCCCCAACCGACCGTGACCCCAGAAGTTTCCTGACAGCGGCCGAAAGCTGTTCGTCGCTCACCGATGGTTGTCGCAGGTCGGCCGTATAAACGCTGGCCAATTCAGCGCGCTCAGCGAGCACATCTTCCAGACGCTGCTGGTCAACCAGGAATTCGCTGTCCTCTATGTCCAGGTTTTGCAGAATGTTTCCCGCCAGTTCGGCTTCCGGTCCGCGCTGAGGCACCCGGTAAAAGACCCAGTGGCGTTCACGAAAACGAACCAGCAGACCCGCATCGCAGAGTATCTTCAGGTGCCGGGAAACCCGCGGCTGGCTTTGTGCGATCACGCGGGTGATTTCACCGACGGTCAGCTCACCCTGGGCGCAGATTCTCAACAACCTTAGCCGGGTTGGCTCGGCGGCGGCTTTTAGGCCGGCAAGTAATGCCGGGCTGGTCAGAAGAGTATTTATTTGGATAGGCCCCTGCGCGTTCGTTATGCTTATGTATAAAGACATCTTTATGTCATTATGTGAGTATAGACGGCCATCAATGTGAAGACAAGCCCGCCATTGTTAGCCTGTGATGAAGCCCTGTGGCAGACTCCGGCCTCATGAGTAATGACAGCGCGAGCCGACCGGCAAACTTTTCGCAGGATTCAAAGCTGATGGAACAGTGGTGGCGTGAAGGTATCCCGCTTGTTGCCGCCATGGATGCCCGTATCGAAAAACTGGATGACCAGGAACTGATCGTCTGCGCGCCGCTCGCGCCGAACCGCAACCATATGGCGACTGCCTTCGGCGGCAGCCTGCTGGCGCTGGCCACGTTGACCGGATGGGGGATCGCAAAGCTGATGGCCGGAGAGACCGCGACCCACGTCGTCATCCATTCCAGTCAGATGAAGTTTCTGCGACCAGTCAATGGTCAGTTGCGAGCCCGCTGCCGCTGGCCGGACGAAAAAGAAAGAGCGCGTTTTAACAGGAGCCTGGCAAACAGGAATCGCGCCCGGATCGACCTGGAAATTACGCTGTTTTCAGACTATGAGTTGGCCGCGGAATTTTCCGGGCGCTTCGCCGCGCTCCGCGATACCGGCTACGGCTAAGCCAGACAGACTGTTAGCCCTCATATTTCGCCAAGGCTGGTGAAATAAGCGGGACTAATGAACGGTTGGGTCGCCCGCCGGCAGATCCGACAGAAAAAGCCCTTCGGAATCGATTCGGTCAAACTCGTAGCCTTTGTTGCAAAATTCACAATGCACGATGACGCCGCCGTGCTCTTCAACCATGCCGCGAATTTCATCTGCGCCAAGACTTTTCAACATGTTCTCGACTCGCTCGCGGCTGCAATTGCAACGAAACGAAACCGGCAAGCGATCGAAAAGGCGCAGATCGTCTTCGTTGAACAAGCGATTCAGTATTTGCCGTTCGGGCAGATCGAGCAGCTCCTCAGCTTTGATCGTGGATGCCAGCAGACAAACACGATCCCAGAAATCTTCATCAGACGCCACGACTTTCTCCGGCATGCGCTGCAACAGCAATCCGGCAACCGCATCATCGCCGCTGGCCAGCCACAACCTGGTCGGTAACTGCTCCGAGCGATCGAAATACTCCCCCAGGCTTTCTGCGATTGTAGCGCCGGTTACCGGGACGACGCCCTGGTAGCGCTGATTGTCTGCATCATTCTCGATCGAAATTACCATTTTTCCATTGCTCATCAACTGCCGGAATGAGGCATCGTCGAACTCGCCCTGCCACCGAGCAAGCCCCCTGAGCACCAACTTGTTACTGCACTGAATCAGGACCATCGTTAACGGGCCGTCTCCCTGAATCTGCACGGCAATCTGGCCCTCAAACTTGACGGTCGAAGCGAGCAGCACGGTCGCGGCCATGGTTTCGCCGAGGATTCGCCGAACGGGTTCCGGATAATCGTAACGCTCCAGAATCGCGCGCCAGGACTGATCGAGATGCACGAGTTTCCCGCGGACCGGGCAGTCCTCGAATAAAAACCGGTGCAGACTGTCGCGCGATAGCTCGTTCAATGATCAGGCCAGCTTCTTCTTTAGCAACTGATTTACCTGGCCCGGATTTGCCTTGCCCTCAGTCGCTTTCATAACCTGACCGACAAAGAACCCGAACAACTTGTCTTTACCACCCCGATACTGCTCGAGCTGAGCCGGATTTGCCGCGATTACTTCATCGATGATTTTTTCGATCGCCGCACTGTCGGTAATCTGTCTGAGCCCTCGTTTTTCGATGATATCGTCAGCATTGTCTTTACCATCCCACATCGCTTCGAACACTTCCTTGGCGATCTTGCCTGAGATCGTGTCGTCCGAAATCCGCTTGAGCAGCCCCGCTAGTGCGGACGCGGAGACGTTGCTTTCGCCGATATCTTTGCCGCTTCGGTTCAGGGCGGCGGATAGCTCGCCGGCAACCCAATTCGCAGCCAGCTTGGGCTCGCCGTCGCTCGCCTCGACAAGTGCTTCAAAATAATCGGCCATCTCGCGGCTTGTCGTCAGCACGCTGGCATCATAGTTGCTGAGTTTGTACTCGCTGCTGAACCGCTCGCGTTTTTCGTCCGGCAGTTCCGGCAGCGTTCTTCGCACGGCCTCAATCTCCTCCTCGCTAATCAGCAGCGGCAACAAATCGGGATCGGGAAAATAACGATAATCGTTCGCCTCTTCTTTGGCTCGCATCGTCCGCGTTTCGTTTTTTGCGGAATCGTAGAGGCGGGTTTCCTGCACTACCTTTCCACCAGACTCGATCACATCAATTTGGCGCTTTACCTCAAAATTGATTGCCTTTTCCACGAAACGGAAGGAGTTGAGATTTTTCAGTTCTGTGCGCGTGCCAAGTTCCTCCCGGCCTTTTGGCTTCACGGAAACATTCGCGTCACAACGGAATGAGCCTTCCTGCATATTTCCGTCACAGATTTCCAGGTAGCGAACCAGCGTATGCATCCCTTTCATATAGGCGACAGCCTCTTCGGCCGAGCGCATGTCCGGCTCGGATACGATTTCCAGTAGCGGCGTCCCCGCGCGGTTAAGATCGATACCGGTCATGTCATGGAAGTCTTCGTGCAAGGATTTGCCCGCGTCCTCTTCCAGGTGGGCTCGTGTTATGCCTACCCGTTTGCGGCTGCCATCGTCTAGATTGATATAGATTTCGCCATGACCAACGACCGGCAATTCAAACTGACTGATTTGATAGCCTTTCGGAAGATCCGGGTAAAAATAGTTTTTGCGTGCGAAAACCGAGCGACGCGCGATCTCGCAATTCGCCGCCAAACCGAATTTCACCGCCATCTTCACTACGTCACCATTGAGCACCGGCAAGACGCCGGGATAACCGAGATCGACCAGGTTCGCCTGGCTGTTGGGCGCCGCACCGTAGGCCGTCGAACTGCCTGAAAAAATCTTGCTCCGCGTAGCGAGCTGAGCGTGTATCTCCAGCCCGATTACGACTTCCCATTCCATAGTCATGCCTTCGGTGTACCCCCGACTTTCATTTCCGGTGCGCGTGTGTGCCAGTCCGTGGCCTGCTGATACCGGTGCGCAATGTTTAACAGGCGCGCTTCGGCAAAGTGGGGCCCGACGATCTGCAAGCCCACCGGCAGGCCATCGACGAACCCGCAGGGTACCGACATACCCGGCAGGCCCGCCAGATTGGCGCCAATCGTGTAAATATCGTTCAGGTACATGGTGATCGGATCGTCCGTCTTGGCTCCCAGCTCGAATGCCGGCGTCGGTGTCGTCGGGCCTGCGATCATATCCACCGACTTGAACGCCTCTGCATAGTCGGCCGCGATCAGTTGACGAACTTTCTGCGCCTTCAGGTAATAGGCGTCTTAGTATCCCGCCGACAAAACATAGGTACCGGTCATGATGCGGCGTTTAACTTCGGCGCCAAATCCCTGACCGCGAGTTTTCTTGTACATATCCGTCAGGTCATCATATTCCTCCGCCCGATGCCCGAATCGTACGCCGTCAAAACGCGAAAGGTTCGATGAGCACTCGGCCGGCGCCACCACATAATAAGTGGGAACCGACAAACCCAGGTTGGGCAAATGGATTTCACTGATTTTCGCACCGAGCTTCTCCAGCTCGCGGATCGCTTCTTCAACGGCAGTCTTGTTTGCCGGCATCAGTCCATCATCAAAAAACTCCGCTGGTACGCCGATACGCAACCCGTCAAGACTATCGTCCAGCGTCGCGCGGTAATCGGGCACATCTTTTTCAGCGCTGGTCGAATCCCTCGGATCGAATCCAGCCATCGTCCCGAGCATCATCGCGGCATCCTCTGCACAACGGGTCAGCGTGCCGGCCTGATCGAGACTCGATGCAAACGCCACCATACCGTAGCGCGAAACGCGGCCATAGGTTGGCTTGAGCCCTGTGATACCAGTCAGCGCAGCAGGCTGGCGTATCGAACCGCCGGTATCCGTACCGGTGGCGCCAGGCAGCAGGCGTGCCGCAACCGCGGCTGCCGAGCCGCCGGACGAGCCGCCTGGGACACGGGTATCATCCCATGGGTTTTTTACCGGGCCAAAACTGCTGTTTTCGTTCGACGATCCCATCGCGAATTCGTCCATGTTGGTTTTTCCCAGCATCACCGTACCGGCTTCTTTCAATTTTCCGACGACCGTCGCGTCATAGGGTGAAACAAAATTATCCAGAATTCGGGACCCACAGGTTGTCAGTACGCCGTCGGTACAAAAAAGATCCTTGTGCACAATGGGAATGCCATTCAACGGACCCGCATCACCGGCGGCACGTCTTTGATCGGCTGCACGGGCTTGTTCGAGCGCCAGCTCGCTCGTCACCGTGACGAAAGCGTTCAGGTGCGGACCCAGTCTTTCGACACGGTCGAGCAAATGAGTGGTCAGCTCTACGCTGCTGAAGTCACCGGACTGTAATGAGCTGGAGAGCTGGGAGATGGTCTTGTCGTGCATGATTCACCAAAAAGCTAACAATTCAATATCGGGGGCTGGCAACTGCCGCCACAGTAGATTATTCCAAAGTTCGACAGGATCCTGGCCGTCGCGAACCCTATTCAAGCACCTTTGGCACCAGGTACAGGTCCTCTTCCACGCTGGAGGCATTTTGTTGAAACTTCTGATGGTGGTCCGTTTCTGTCACCTCGTCCGCTCTGAGTCTTTGCACCATATCCAACGGGTGGGCCATGGGAAGGACGTCGTCGGTATTGGCCTGACTCAGTTGTTCGACAAAATCGATAATTCGCGACAAATTGTCTGCAAATGCAGTCACTTCTTCCTCTGCAATTTCCAGACGAGCGAGATGTGCGATGTTATTCATCTCGTTGCGACTCAGTGACATGCGCTTGTCTCCATAAAGCGACAGGGAAGCCCTGTAAAGGCCGGGAACAAGCGGATAATCATACACCTGTGCTTGCTCAATGTGCCACCCGTTGCTAGAGTAGCGCGTTGTTTTCAAGCCACCTTTTGGCGCGGATTTTCACTCGAATGTTTAAGAATATACGGGGATTTTTCTCCAACGATCTGTCCATCGATCTGGGTACTGCAAACACCCTGATTTATGTCCGAGGTCGCGGAATCGTCCTGAACGAGCCATCGGTTGTTGCCATCCGCGAAGAACCTGGACGGGGTGGAAAAGTCCTGCAGGCGGTCGGCCAGGAAGCCAAGAACATGCTGGGCAGAACGCCTGGCAATATTACGGCCATCCGGCCGCTGAAAGACGGCGTTATCGCAGACTTCACGGTAACCGAGAAAATGCTCCAGTACTTTATCAAGAAAGTACACGACGGAACCTTTTTTCGACCCAGTCCGCGTGTCCTGATTTGTGTCCCCTATGGTTCGACCCAGGTCGAACGCCGTGCCATCCGCGAATCTGTCGAGGGCGCCGGCGCCCGCAAGGTATACCTGATCGAGGAACCCATGGCCGCAGCCATCGGTGCCGGCCTGCCGGTGCAGGAAGCGCGCGGCTCCATGGTGCTCGATGTTGGCGGCGGCACATCCGAGGTTGCGGTCATCTCGCTGGGCGGTATCGTCTACGCCGCAGGGGTAAGAATAGGCGGCGACCGCTTCGACGAAGCCATCATCGCCTATGTCCGCCGCAACTACGGTATTTTGATCGGTGAGGCGACGGCGGAGCGAATCAAGCACGAGGTCGGATCGGCGTACCCGGGTCAAGAAGTCAACGAAATTTCGGTCAAGGGACGAAATCTGTCCGAAGGCGTGCCGCGCAGTTTCAATTTGAATAGCAATGAAATACTGGAGGCGCTGCAGGAACCGCTGCAGGGCATAGTCGGGGCGGTCAAGGCGGCACTCGAACAGACCCCGCCTGAACTGGGCTCCGATGTTGCCGAGTGCGGCATCGTACTTACCGGCGGCGGCTCGTTGCTGCGTGAAATCGACAAGCTGCTAACCGAGGAAACCGGTCTGCCGGTCGTCATCGCCGACGATCCAATGACTTGTGTTGCGAGAGGCGGTGGAATCATACTGGACATGGTTGACGAACATGGCCCAGGAGCCCTTGGCCTGGAATAGATCCGGCTATTGGCCGGGTGATGAGATGAGCACACGGCCTTGGCGAGATTAAAGCCGAAAGATGTTTTGCCCGGTCGTGGCCCGGCGCTGGGTACACGGCTTTTCCTGCTGCTGGCCTGCTCTATACTCCTGATGGTCCTCGACAGCCGCGAAAACCACCTCCAGTCCATCCGTTCGAAACTCAATATCGCCGTATACCCGATCCAGGCTGCAGTCGACCTGCCGTTTTCGGTCGCGGACTGGATATCCACAAGCCTGTCCAGCCGACGCCAGCTATTGGCCGAAAATGAGGATCTGCGCCGCCAACAGCTGCGCAGCGACGCCAGTGTTCAAAAGATGATCGCCATCGAAGCAGAAAACGCCAGGCTGCGGGCGCTAATGGATACTGCGGCTTTGATGACGGATCGCACGATGGTTGCGGAGATCATGGCCATCGATTTGAACCCCTACCGCCGGCTGCTAACCATCAACAAAGGTAGCAGCGCGGGCACTTATCGGGGACAGGCCCTGGTTGACGCTTTCGGAATCGTCGGTCAGATAAGCGATCTTGGCCCGCTGAGTTCACAGGTACTGCTGATCAGCGACCCGGAACATGCCGTCCCGGTGGAAGTCAATCGCAACGGCCTGAGAACCATTGCGGTCGGAACCGGTGATGCGCAAACCCTGAATCTGCCCTTCCTGCCCAACAACGCCGACATCAGGCTCGGCGACCTGTTGGTAACCTCGGGGCTGGGTGGCGTGTTCCCGGCGGGTTATCCGGTCGCCGAAGTCAACAACATCGAGATCGATCCGAGCCGGCCGTTTGCCCATGTAGAGGCGGCGCCGGCCGCAGAGCTGGACAAGGTTCGCGAACTCTTGCTGATCTGGTCAGGCGACGTGCAAGAGCAATGAGAGCTGTTTACAGATTTGACGGTTTTATTTTTGCCAGTCTGATCGGCGGACTGATCCTGACGATCGTGCCGCTGCCCGATGCCATCAACGCCTGGCGCCCGGCCTGGCTTGCCATGCTTGTTCTATACTGGACGCTTCACCGGCCTGAACGATTTGGCCTGCTCGGCGCATGGCTGGTCGGCATCGCCATGGACACGCTGACCGGGACGTTGCTCGGTCAGCACGCGCTGGCACTGATGTTTATCGCGTTTATC
>JAPUGL010000080.1 GCA_027292775.1 Gammaproteobacteria bacterium
CTCGGGATTCTAAAACAACTGTATTTCAACCGTTCCACGCCCGACAAGCACTATGGCGTGGATGGAGACCTGCGTACGCTGACGATCGACGTCAATCGTAATGGCATTATCGAGCCTCTCGATGGCGACAGAGTCTATCTCCATTTCGGGCAGCGCCGCGGCGGGACCAATTATTACGCGCTCGACGTTACCGCAAAGACCAACCCGATCCTGATGTGGGTCAAGGGTATTAGCGACCTGCCTCATATCAGTCAGACCTGGTCTTCACCGATTACGGCAAGAATCAATATTGCCGGCGCTACTCAGAACGCGGAAAAGCTTGTGCTGATTTTTGGCGGTGGCTACGACGGCACGCAGGACAACACGACCTACAGTACAGATCTGTTTGGCAACACCATATATATGCTCGACGCGGTAAGTGGCGAGTTGCTGTGGTGGGCCGGTAATGACCCGGCGGCCGATCTGACCCTGTCGGCGATGAATAACTCGATTCCCGGCGATATTCGTGTGCTGGATCTCGATAGCGACGGTTTCGCTGACCGTATGTACGCTGCCGACATGGGTGGCCGGATACTCCGATTCGATATCTTCAACGGGCAGTTCGCTACCAGCCTGGTCACAGGCGGCGTTTTCGCATCGCTTGGTGCGGCCGACCTTGCGACACCAACGCTGGCGGATACGCGGCGCTTTTATTACGCCCCGGATACAGCGATCATCAGCAGCGGTGGCCAGCGCTATCTGAACATAGCACTCGGCTCCGGTTATCGTGCCCATCCGCTGGAGACCGGTGTCAATGACCGTTTCTATGCCTTACGCGATCATGACGTGTCCCGGCAATTGAGTCAGGCGGAATATGACACGCTGGTTCCGATTACCGACAGCGATCCAAACCTGGTCGATATCAGTGCCGATCCCGCAGCAACGCTGCCTGTCAGCGCTCGCGGCTGGAAACTCAACCTGTCAAATTTGGGTGAGAAGGTGCTGGGTGAGTCGCGGACATTTGATAACCGAGTCTTCTTCACGACCTTCACTCCGAAGGACAATCTCACCAGTTGCCAGCTAAACCCGGGCGTCAACCGCCTGTATGCTATCAGTGCTATCAATGCTGCGCCGATCTCCGATCTCGATCAGGATGGCGACCTGGGAGGTTTCGATATCGATGACCGGTCGAGAACGCTTAAGGCTGGCGGTATTGCGCCGGACGTCGTGTTCCTGTTCCCGTCTGCCGTCGACCCGTCCAATTGCGTGGGCAAGGAATGCGCACCGAAACCGGAATGCATCGTCGGACTTGAAGTCTGCGACCCGGGATTCGACAATGATCCCATACGAACATTCTGGAACCAGGAGGGGGCTGAATAGCCGCTGGCGTTGCTATGCTAAAATCGATAAAAGGATTTACGCTGATTGAACTGATGACGGTAATCCTGGTTCTCGGCATTCTGGTCGCCGTTGGCGTGCCCACCTACCGCAACTACGTGATGCGGGCGAAACGCGCGGAGGCGAAAACCACGCTGATGCGCGTGCAGGCGCAGCAGGAAAAGTTCTATATGCAGAACAATACTTACTCGACGGATGTCAATAATCCGCCGCCGGTAGGCCTGGGCATCCCGGCGTCAGAAAATCTTTACTACAATATCGCCATCGTCGCCGACGCCGGCGGACTGACCGTTGGCTACAGCGCGAGCGCTACGCCCGCAGCTGGGTCACCCCAGCTAAATGATGACGATTGCGCCTTGTTCCGGGTCGATCAGCGCGGCGTCAGGTATGCCGAGTCGAATGCGGCAGCGGATACCAGCCAGACTTGCTGGAGGCGTTAAAGTAAAAGGGGGCAGATTTATTATTCGTCTGAAAAATAAATCTGTTCCCTTTTCTCTCCTCAGGTTTTGCGCAGCACCTTCGGCAAGGTAAATACGATGTTTTCTTCCCGGCCAGTCTGCTCTGTCGCCGTTTTTCCACCCCACTCCATCAGGCGATCGATCACCCGCCGTACCAACAGTTCCGGCGCCGACGCACCGGCTGTAACACCGACTACATCTTTCTCTGAAAACCATTCGCGCTGCAAATCATCCGGCCCGTCAATCAAATAGCCAAGCTTGCCATTCTTCTCCGCAATTTCACGCAGGCGATTCGAGTTCGAACTGTTGGGAGAGCCAACGACGAGGATGACATTGCATTGTCTGACCAGGGACTTCACGGCATCCTGCCGGTTCTGGGTCGCATAACAAATATCTTCCTTGCGTGGACCGGACAAGGCGGGAAAGCGCTTTTTAAGTGCTGCGATGATTTCGGCGGTATCGTCCACCGACAAGGTCGTTTGGGTCACAAACGCCAGGGTCTCGGGATTTTTAACTTCCAGCTTAGATACATCGTCGGGTGATTCGACGAGGTAAATGTTCGCATCGCTTAGTTTGCTGAACTGCCCCATCGTTCCTTCGACCTCCGGATGCCCCCGATGGCCGATCAGTACGACCTCGCGTCCGTCGCGAGCATAACGAATGACTTCCATGTGTACCTTGGTCACCAGTGGACAAGTCGCGTCGAGTACGGCAAGGCCGCGTCTTTCCGCTTCTTCCTGGACCGCGCGGGATACGCCATGAGCGCTGAAAATCACGGTTGCGTCATCCGGTACTTCGTCGAGTTCATTGACGAAAACCGCGCCCATGTTTTTCAACCCATCAACGACAAACCGGTTATGAACGCCCTCGTGGCGAACATAGATCGGCGCACCGAACTTGACGATCGCCTGTTCGACGATCTCGATCGCCCGATCGACGCCGGCGCAGAATCCTCTGGGGTTTGCTAGCAGAATTTCCATTTTGAGTCAGGTCGCATTATTTCGGTTCAGACGTGCCGGTCCTGCTTCGAATGTACTCGAGCGCTGCATCGAGAATCAACAGTCCGGCACCAATCGTAATCGCTATGTCGGCAATATTGAATGCCGGGAAATACGACTCGCCGTAATGCACGCTGATAAAGTCGAGCACATAGCCATGCCAGACGCGGTCGATCACGTTGCCCAACGCACCGGCAGCCACCAGCGCGAGACCGGCCGCCAGTATACCCTGGCCTTGCGAGGGCAACTTTCTAAGCCAGACCAGGATCATCACGACAACGCCAGCTCCGAGCAGCACGAAAAACCAGCGTTGCCAACCCCCGGCGTTCGCCAGAAAACTGAATGCCGCACCCGTGTTGTGCAGGCGTGTAATTCCCAGTATCGACAGCAACTCGATGCGGCTGAAAAGTTCCAGGTATTCGGCGATCAGCCATTTGCTTAGCTGGTCGGCCATCACGACCGGCGGCACCAACCAGAGCCAGTGTGTTGCGGTCTCCCGTGTTGCTGCCTTCTCGATCATGCGTACTGTCGATCCTCGGGTGAGCCGAAAATATTCCCGACGCAACGTGCGCAAATTTCCGGATGTTCCGGGTTACTGCCGACGTCGGCGCGGCGGTGCCAGCATCGCACACACTTACTATATTCGCACGCTCTGGCGACCAGTGATAATTCATCGCTCACCTTGGCTGCATCGCCCGGCGCTTCGCTCAGGACATGCACGTGCGCGTCCGATGTCAGCAGCAGGAAGCGCAGTTCTCCACCCAGCCGATTCAGAGCGAGCCGCAAATCCTCGTCACAATACAGATCGACCTCCGCGGCCAACGATGAACCGATGACACCCTCGTCACGCAAACGCTCGAGTTCCCGATCCACCGCGTCGCTGACCGCGATCAGCCGATCCCAGTCCAGCCCCGTATCGGTAGCCGGGAGTTTCGGCCACTCATGCCAGGTAGAGAAAAATACCGACTCCTGATGCTGCCCGGGCAGGTTCTCCCAGACTTCCTCGGCGGTAAAACTGATTATCGGCGCCAACCAACGAACCATCGCCTCGGCGACGTGGAACATCAGACATTGTGCTGACCGGCGGGCCCTGCCCTCACCCGGCGTCGTGTACAGACGGTCCTTGATGATATCGAGGTAGAAGCCACCCAAATCCTTGACGCAAAAATTATGGACTTTCTGGTAGATGTGGTGGAACTCATAGTCGCGATAGGCCTTTATGACGTCGTCCTGCAGCACCATGGCTCGATCCAGCGCCCAGCGATCCAGGGCCAGCCACTGATCGACGGGCAGCATGTCGGTGACCGGGTCGAACCCGTCCAGATTTCCCAACAGGAATCGAAAGGTGTTGCGAATTCGACGGTAGGCATCGGCCGAGCGCTTCAGGATTTCGTCGGCAACACTGATCTCCCCACGATAGTCGGTGGCGGCTACCCACAGGCGCAAAACGTCGGCGCCCATGACATTGACCACTTCCTGGGGAGCAACTACGTTGCCGAGCAACTTCGACATTTTCCGGCCGTTTTCATCGACGGTGAAACCATGGGTAAGCACTTGCCTGTACGGCGCCCCGCCATGCATCGCTACGGAAGTCAGCAGAGAGGACTGGAACCAGCCGCGGTGCTGGTCCGAGCCTTCGAGATAGAGTTCGGCCGGTGGCGTGGTTTCCGGCCGAGTGCCGACCAGACAATGATGCATCAATCCCGAATCCATCCAGACGTCGACAATATCGCGCACCTGCACATAATCAGCAGAATCTTTGCCCAAAAACGCTTTAACATCCAGTTCGAACCAGGCGTCTATACCATCTTTCTCGACCAGCGTGGCCACTTTCGCGATAAGGTTTGCGGTGTCCGGATGCAGCTCATCGGTGTCTTTGTGAACAAACAAAGGGATCGGCACGCCCCAGGTCCTTTGCCTGGAAATACACCAATCTGGCCGTCCATCCACCATCCCCGCGATCCGGGCCTCACCCCAGTCGGGGATCCAATCAACGTTTCCGATCTCGGCAAGAGCCTGCTGGCGCAAACCACCCTGATCCATGCTGATAAACCACTGCGGCGTCGCGCGAAAAATCAACGGCGATTTATGACGCCAACAATGCGGGTAACTGTGCGTTATCGGTTGCAGGCATAACAACGACCCATTTTCTTTCAGCAGATCGATAATGAAGTCGTTGGCCGCAAGCACATGCTGCCCTTCAACGAGTGGCGTGCCAGCGACAAAACAACCATTGGCGCCGACCGGATTTTCCATCGGCAGATTATTTTCGATACCGGCAGCAAAATCTTCGTGGCCATGGCCTGGTGCGGTGTGCACTGCGCCGGTACCCGCCTCGAGCGTGACATAGTCTCCATTGATCACGGGAACCTGCCGATCATAAAAGGGATGCTGCAGCAATTGCCCTTTCAGTTCGGAACCGATACATCTTCCGATAACTTTATATTTTTCAATGGAATAACGCTTCATCACCGATTCGAGGAGACCCGCTGACAGCAACAGGCGCGCCTGATCCCTGGTCGAATCCGTCTCCACCAGCACGTAGTCCAACTCCGGGTGCACAGTCACTGCCTGGTTGGCGGGTAAAGTCCATGGCGTCGTGGTCCAGATCGGAATGTCCACCGCGATACCACCGTTTACACCACAGAGCGCGTTAATTGACGACGCATCTACCGCGGCAAAACGCACGTCGATGCCCGGTGATGTCTTGTCCTCGTATTCGACTTCGGCCTCTGCCAACGCCGAGCGGCAATCCAGGCACCAGTGCACCGGCTTGTAACCTTTGTAGATGTGCCCGTTCGCCAGGATATTGGCGAAGCCCCTGATCTGGGCCGCCTCGTAGGACGCGTGCATCGTATATGAAGGATTGTCCCAGTCGCCCATCACACCGAGACGGATAAAATCTTTTTCCTGACCATCGATCTGTTTCTGCGCATAGTCGCGGCAGGCCTGGCGAAACTCCCGCGCGTCGATTTTTTGGCCGACCCGGCCCTTCTTTTTCTCGACTTGCAGCTCGATCGGCAAGCCATGACAGTCCCAGGCAGGAATATAGGGTGCATCGAAACCGTCAAGCGTTCGGCACTTGACGATAATATCCTTGAGTACCTTGTTGACTGCGTGTCCAATATGAATCGGGCCGTTCGCGTACGGCGGCCCGTCGAGCAGCAAAAACCGGGGCCTGTCTTTGGCGATCTTGCGCAATTTGGCATACAGCTGCCTCTCCCGCCATCGCTCGAGCATTTTGGGTTCCCGGTTGGCCAGGTTAGCCTTCATTGGAAACACCGTTTTTGGCAGATTGATCGTGTCCTTGTAATCCGTCACATCAGTTCCTTTTCAAACCTAACGTCTGCCGGGCCTGATCGGCGTCGTTTTTCATCTCTTCGATCAAAGCCTCGATGCTTTCAAAATGCTTTTCTTCCCGTAATTTGTGAAGCAGCAATACTTCCAGCGATTCTCCGTAAAGATTGCCCGAGAAATCGAACAGGTGCACCTCCAATACGATTTCCTCGCCGTCCGTCACAGTCGGCCGGCTGCCGATACTTGCCACGCCGGGCCACCGGTCGAGGTCCGCGCCGTTCACGCGAACCGCGTAAATTCCGTGAACCGGGCAAACTGTCCGCCGTGGATGAATATTGACCGTGGGAAATCCCAGCCGGCGACCCAGTTTTTCGCCTTCAATCACCCGCCCCTTCATTCCGTATGGCCTGCCCAGCCAACGCTCCGCCTGCGCCAGGTCGCCCTGCTTCAGCGCCTGCCGAATTCCGCTGCTGCTGACCCTGGCAGAATCCAGCACAAAGCTATCTGTTCTGGCGACCGAAAAACCACCCCGTTCGCCCGCTTGTGCCAGGAAACTGAAATCGCCGGCTCGATTCTTACCGAAACGAAAATCGTCGCCGATGACCAGGTGCCTCAGCTGCATGCCGTCAACGAGTAGCCGTTGCACGAATTCGGCCGGGCTCATCGCCGACAATTCGCTGCCAAACTTGAGACAAACCAGCTTGTCCACACCCGCAACTTCAAGCAAGTGGTATTTCTCGCCGAATCGCGTCAGCCTGGCCGGCGAGCGGTCGCCGGCGAAAAATTCCTGCGGCGTGGGTTCGAAGACCATGACCACAACCGGCAGGTTTCTTCGCTCCCCTTCCTGCTTCAGTTCGTTGATAACCTGCTGGTGACCACGATGCACACCATCGAAATTGCCGATGGTCGCGACACAAGGCCCCGGCCCCGGCTTCGTGTCGGGCGGCAGACTGTGCAGACCACGAAAAAACTCCATCAGGAACCGCCCAAAAGCGGAAGATTATACGGAAGGGCCGCCGCTTTTCCCACGCAAACCACTGCGGAAATCAGCAGGCCTGACGCCCAGTAATGCCAGCGTGGCAAAGTAAGCGACAGCGCCTGCCAACACGCAAGCAAACAGCCGCAATGCGCGTGTGGCCCCGGCCGCCACCAACCACGGGTCCAGCGGCCCCGCGATGTAGAAAATACCGACCGCCATGACCGAACTGGCGAGTATTACCTTAATAATCAGGGCGCCCCAGCCCGGGCCGGGCCGATAGACCCCCTCACGCCGCAGGCCCCGGTACAGCAGGCTCGCATTGACGAAAGCCGCCAGCGATGTGGCCAAGGCAAGACCGGTGTGCGGCGCCTCG
>JAPUGL010000081.1 GCA_027292775.1 Gammaproteobacteria bacterium
CGTATCCAGAAGATCAGGATTACGCGAAACGAAGATCCGGTGGGGTATTCCGGTGTCGTACAGGCATGGCAGGATGAGGAGGAGTTCCGCAGCTTTTTCATATACTTAATCGCCAAGGCACCGTTTCAGGCATTCTACTGGGAGACTCCGCCAGTCTCGTCCGCCACCTTCGACCAGGAATTCGAGTTTGTACTAGTCGACAGCTCGCAATTGCGCGACGTGCGAGCGGACCCGCTCACGTTTGCCAGCTATTTCGAATCATCTGATGTCGATGACGATATCGTTACTTTTTGGAATCTCGGTAAGGATGCGTTGCTGGTCGTGCCGTGCCCGGTCGGTTCCGACTCGACGTACGCCCACCTGGCCGAGTTCACCCGCAACGCACCCATGGTACAGCAGCACGCGTTTTGGAAACATGTCGGGAAGGCTGTTCGAGATTGCCTCAGTGACCGGCCCTTGTGGTTGAGTACCGCTGGAACCGGCATATTCTGGCTGCACGTGAGACTGGACAGCCGCCCCAAGTATTATACTTACGACCCTTACCGGTCATGAGGACTTGAACCATGAAAAAAGGAATATCGATGTTGTGCGCGATAGTAGCTGCCACCGGTTTCGGTTACGCGAGTGCCGATGATTCGAGCATGAGCTTCTTCCTGACCAGTGAAGGTCCGGGGGACGGGCAAATCTTGGTGGTCTAACCGGCGCTGACGCGCACTGCCAGGCACTCGCCGAATCCGTCGGTGCCGGTGGAAAAACCTGGCACGCGTATCTGAGTAGCGCCGCCACTGATAGCGAATCTGCGGTCAATGCTCGCGACCGGATTGGCACAGGGCCGTGGTCAAATGCGAACGGTTTGCTGGTAGCGACAGACGTCGCTGATCTTCACGGCGACAATAACCATCTCAATAAAGAAAATTCGATCAGTGAGAGCGGGGAAGTTATCAATGGCCGCGGGGACAAACCGAACCGCCACGATATCCTGAGCGGCTCAAGTCTCGATGGAATTGCTTACTCAAACGGTAAAGACCTCACATGCAGGAACTGGACCCACAGTGGAGCAGATGGCAGTGCACAGGTAGGCCATCACGACCGCACGGGTGGCGGTGCAAATCCGACGTCCTGGAACAGCGCACACGGCTCACGTGGTTGCAGTCAGAGTGACTTGCGGGGCACCGGTGGCGATGGTTTGTTTTACTGTTTCGCGATCGACTAGGAAAGCAGGCATTCAATCCGCCTGTTTTCGAGACCCGGTGATGACTTCTTTGGAATTTGTTGCGTGAACCGTTACGCTTGACCACAACAGCGGATGCCGAGAAGCCAAACCTTGTTTATATTAGACGAACTCAAACGCCGCAATGTCCTGCGCGTGGCTGCCGCCTACGTCGCTCTCTCGTGGCTGATCATACAGGTCATCGAAACACTCTTTCCCCTGTTCGGCTTCAGCGACGCGGCTGCCCGCGTCGTCGTCCTGATTCTCGTCATCGGCTTCATCCCGGCGATGATATTCGCCTGGGTTTTCGAGCTGACGCCAGAGGGCCTGAAGCGCGATACGGAGGTGGATCGCACCACCACGGTCAGCAAGAGGACGACCCGACGACTCGACGGGCTCATCATATTGTCCCTCGTCTTGGCGCTAGGCTACTTCGCGTTCGACAAGTTCGTGCTGACGCCGCAAAAACAGGCGCAGGACCTGGCGACGGCGACCGAGGAGGCGCGACGGGAAGGGCGGACCCAAGCCAGGGTGGAGTCCTATGGCGACAAGTCTATTGCCGTCTTGCCGTTCGTCAATATGAGCTCGGACCCGGAACAGGAATCTTTCGGTGACGGCATCGCCGAAGAATTGCTGAACCGTCTCGCGCACATCCCACAACTGAGGGTCATCTCGCGTTCGTCTGCATTTTCTTTCAAGGGAACAGACATCGACATCCCGACTATCGCCAGAAAGCTGAATGTGGCCCACATTCTGGAAGGCTCTGTGCGCTGGTCGGGCGACAAGATTCGCATCACGGCGCAACTTATCGAAGCGGCGTCGGACACCCATCTCTGGTCGGAGACCTTCGATCGACCCTTCGTCGACATTTTTGCCATTCAGGACGAGGTCGCGGCGGAGGTAGTCAGACAATTGCGGATTACGCTCCTCGACGATTCGTCGCGGACGGCCCGGGTCAACCCCCATGCCTATGCATTGTATCTGCAGGCGCGGCAGATACAATTGATGCAACGCGAGGACGAAAATCCGAAAGCAGTAGCTTTGCTGGAACGGGCGCTGGAAATCAGTCCGGATTACATCGATGCGCTGGTCTTGCAATATAGTTTCCAAGATGATGGACCCCAAGCCGAGGAGACGCTGGACAGGATACTCACCCTGGACCCGGACAATCCTCAGATTAAATCAGGGATGGCGTTGGATCGCTGGGCCCAGCACGATGACTTGGCCGGCGCCGCCCGCTTGCTCGAAGAAGCTGCCGATACCGATCCTTACGACCCGATCGTTCTCTTCGGTTCGGCTGTATTTGCGGAGCGCATTGGCAAGATCGACCTGGCGGTACGCCTGGGCGAGTATATTGCCGCACGCGACCCGCTGTTCTTCTGGGCGCAACTTAATCTCGCGCAGCAATTCTTAAAAGCCGGACGAATCGAGGACGCTTTGCGCCAGTTTGAGACCGCTATTAGCATTAACGAGAATGCAGGTGCCGTGAGATGGAAGTACGGGTTGGCCATGCTGATGGCCGGCAATCCGGAGGACGCGCTGGCGGAGTTTGAGAGGGAAGAGGGTACTTCGTACCGGCTGCACGGCCTGGCGTTGGCGTATCACGACCTGGGTAAAGACGAGGAATCGGCGGCCGCGTTGCGTGAGTTGACCGAGTTGGAGCGAAAGTTGGCCGAGTCGAGGAAGCGGCACTCGGGCTGGCCGTATGGACTCGCACGCGCGCACGCTTGGATCGGCAACGCGGATGAAGCCTTTCGCCATCTGGAAGCGACGGCAGAACATACCCCGGGACATTTGGGCGGCCTCGCGACCCATCCGCTGTTTCAAAAACTGCATGAAGACCCCCGCTGGCTGCCCTTCCTGAGTTCAATCGGCCAGACGCCAGAACGGGTGGCCGCATTTAAATTTAACGTGGAGCCACCCGAATAGGGATGCCTGTACTGGACATCCTGCGACTGCAGATCTGTGTGCTTTGGGTCGTTAAAGGGTATTGTAAGTTTGGTGTTATTATTGGGTTACAAAAAGCGGGGGGGCGACGATGAACAACAGGAAAACAAGCCTATTTGTCATTGCGGCCTTCAGCATCGTAATGGTATCCAACAGTTTCGCGCAGGGCTACAGCCTCCGCCGTGACCGTTCGCATGATCGGGCGAGGCTGCATGAAACAACCCGTGCCTTCGAACGCTTGCAAACCATCGAAAACACCAGGGTAGAAAAAGACTATGTAGTATCTTCAGAGTCCCAACTGATAGTTACTACACAGACGCCGGATTCGATTGCGCCGATAGTTATTACCCAGATAGACGACGTCATGATCATCTGGTCTTCTTTAACGCTGGAATCATTTGATGTTGAGCCGGGCGTTCATGAAATCGTTGTTGCCCCAAGGTCCGATCCAACCAATGGGCAAATGGTGACTATCGATGTGGAGCCTGGTGTCAGATACTACATAGGGTGGCATGAATCTGAACCGGCTATTTGGTGGGAAGAGTCGAACTAAGTACGCCAATCGTTTTTCTGTTGATTCTATTGCAATCAAGTTAAAGACTTGTCGCAGAAGGACACGACGATGGCATTGGCGGAAGAAACAATCCCTGCAGGCGAGGCCCAACTAATCAGTCTGTTGCGCCAAAAGATAGTCGACACCAGGCCTGACGGCAAACGGGATGCCCACCAGAAAGCGCTCGGCCTCGTCAAGGCGAACTTCACCGTATTACACGGGTTATCGGACGAACTCAAAGTTGGCCTTTTTGCAGACCCTCCGGGGAATTATCGTGCGTGGATTCGTTTTTCGAACGCTACCGCGCAAGACGATGACATACCGGATGCGCGAGGAATGGCGATAAAGGTACTCGGCGTTCCAGGCGAGAAAATTATCGAGCACGAAAAAAATGAAGAAACACATGACTTCGTGCTGGTGAGCCACAACGTCTTCATCGGAGCAAATGTCAGGGAATTTGCGATAATCGCTGACAAAAAAGAGAAGGAAGAACTACCCGAATTTCTTCGCGAAGATCCACGGCTCGCCGCCATTTTTACTGCGACGCTCCGCAAATTCAAGAATCTCCTGGGAACTGACTATCACAGCACAACCCCGTACCTGTTCGGAGACGGGCGAGCCGTCAAGTATTTAGTCAGACGACAGAATGACAGTATCGAGTTGCAGGAGAACGAGGCAGATCTGACATCGGCACTCAAAGCCAATCTCGAACAACACGGTCATGTGTTGGACTTTATGATTCAATTCCAGAAAGATGAAGATACGATGCCAATTGAAGATGCATCGGTAGCGTGGAGCGAAGATGAGTCGCCATTTATCAAGGTCGCGGAAATCGAGATCTTCGCGCAAGACATTGATAATGATAAACGTCGAGCGCTGGCAAACACGATTTCCTACACGCCATGGCATTGCCTGCCGGAACACAGGCCGCTAGGTGGCATTAATCGTGCCCGAAAAGTCATCTATGAAGCTGTTTCGATAGCCCGGCACGATGAGCTAGGCGAACCACGCGAGGAGCCGACAAGCGATGATTTCGATGCGATTCCGTGACAGACGATACGCATGTCTGCTTTGAGTCGCTAGCACCCATACTGTCGGGATCAACAGTTTTCAATCTCCCGGTGTACGCTGTCGGTCATCTCCGGTCATTCGTCGGATAAAGAAAACCCCGCACAAAGCGGGGTCATCCTTCAGATTCCCACCTACAACTGTCAGAAAAACCGTTGCTATGGGCGATTGCTTATTCTACGTTCGCACTGACCACAGCGGCCATCTGCATCATGTCTATGGTGTCGCCTTCCTGCATGTTGCGCAGGTCGGTAAGGTTGCCCGACTTGCTGGTGGAATTTGTGTTCTTAAACACCTTTAGCAGTTTTGCGTCGGCGACGACGTATTTCCCCGCGTTCTCCGGTTTGCCGCCAGCAGATTTGGTTTGAAGTTTATTGGCTTTTATATAATCCCAAAGTTTTTTTGTGATCTCAGTGCGGGGCAGTTCGCTTACTCCACAAAATTCCGCCATATCAGCTTTTAGTCTAACTGGTTTCATGAGTCCTTTTGGTTCCGCCATAACAAACTCCTTCCATGATAAATGTCGTTGGAAATTCTAACCCGTTGTGGTGGCTAGTGCGAGTCGAATAGGCTCCACCGTCCAAAATCGCCCCGGCGATTTTGGTGTATTGCTTCGAATCCCGAGGACCCACAAGCGAAAACCCAAAAGCCCGCACAAGGCGGGCTTCATTATGCTCGGTCGAATATTGTTTATTTTTTCGGACTAGGATTGACTCGGGCCATCCCTGGCCCTCGCCCTGCGGGCGGCGTCGCTACGCTCCACCGTCCAAAATCGCTCCAGGCGATTTTGTCGAACAGCTTCGAATCCCGAGGACCCACAAGCGAAAACCCAAAAGCCCGCACAAGGCGGGCTTTTGGGTTTTGGTTGGGGGACTAGGATTCGAACCTAGGTTGGCGGAGTCAGAGTCCGCAGTCCTACCACTAGACGATCCCCCAACTGAAATCGGCCGCAAGCGGCCGATGTTGTCAGCGCTTGGAGTACTGTGTCGCCTTGCGTGCTTTGCGCAACCCGACCTTCTTGCGCTCGACTTCGCGTGCGTCGCGGGTCACAAACCCGGCTTTTCGCAACGTCGGGCGCAGCTCCTCGTCATAGGACATCAGCGCACGTGTCAGACCATGGCGGATCGCACCAGCCTGACCGGTCGTACCACCACCGGATACGGTCACGGTGATATCAAAATTGTCATGCAGATTGGTCACATCCAGCGGCTGGCGCACGATCATGCCGCAGGTCTTGCGACCAAAAAACTCGTCAACCGGTCGCTTATTGACCGTAATCTTGCCCGTACCTTTGCGCAGGTAAACCCTCGCGGTTGAGGACTTACGACGGCCGGTTGCGTAATAAACTTCGCTCATGCTTCTTGTATCCTCGTCTCGTCGCTGCTTATAGTTCCAGCGGCTTTGGCTGTTGTGCAACGTGGCTATGCTCGGGGCCCGCGAAGACACGCAGTTTGCGCAGCATGCGGCGGCCCAGCGGGTTGCGCGGCAACATGCCTTTCACGGCCAGTTCGATCACTCGTTCCGGTCGCCGGGCAAGCAGTTTTTCCAGGTTCGTGGATTTCAGGTTACCGATATAGCCGGTATATCGGTAATACATCTTGTCCTTCATCTTGTTGCCGGTGACGCGAATTTTTTCGGCATTGATCACGACCATGTAATCGCCGGTATCCACATGCGGTGTGTATTCGGGCTTGTGCTTGCCACGCAAACGCTTGGCAAGCTCGCTCGCCAGGCGGCCCAGGGTCTTGCCATCAGCATCCACGACATACCAGTCGCGGCGCACTTCTTCATTTTTTGCAGAAAACGTTTTCATCAAACTCGCTACCGGGTTTGTGCTTCGGGGACGCCCCGAAGCAAAGGCGCGGAATTTTACTGGACGGGGGCATTATTTGCAATTATCGGGAGCCGATTTGCCGGTTCGCCCCGGGTCTCGCTTACCTATTCCTAACTATCTGTTTTTTCAGTACTTTTTTGAGGCAGGAGCAGCCGTTCGACAATCTCTCCGCGGCCGAGGTGGCGCTCGACAATTTCGCGCACATCTTCTTCGTCTACATAGGTGTACCAGACCCCCTCAGGATAGACCACGGCGACCGGTCCTTCCGCGCAGCGATCCAGGCATCCGGAGATATTGACGCGCACGCCGCCCGGCCCGGCAATCCCAAGTTCCTTGGTCAGTTTCTTGGCGAATTCACGCATTTCGAGGCTACCGGCCTGACGGCAACAAACGCTCCCGTCTTCGCGCAGGTTGGTACAGAAAAACGCATGTCTTCGATAATAACTCATGTTTCCGAGACTCGGTCCGTATTCACTCTCAGAACTTGTAACCCAGCGCCAGTATAGTCTTGGTATCGGTTTTTTTGCTGCCTGCAGGCACCTCGCTGTTGATATCGACGCGGTAACTCAACAGCATACTCAGATTGCCGGCCAAAGCACTCTCCAGCGTACTTAGCAACATGGTATAGGTATTGTCGCTGCCATTGTTAACGGTCACCTCCTGTTTGAACGAAACGTGGTCATTGATTTGCCAATGATAGTCTCCGCCAAACTGGAGCACAGCATCATCCTCCTCCGTATTATCCAGCAGCCGGGTTTGCCGGACGCCAACACCTGCCTCGAGGTTCAGTTCCTGTTTTTCGGTTTTCACGATCTGTCGGCCGTAACCGACGATCTCATAGAGCTGGCGGGTCACACCCGCGAATCGATCGCGGTCATACAGAATCTGTCCATACAGGTAGTTTTTCTCACCGTAGTGGCGCTTCGCCTTTAACTCCGAATGATATTGCTCTTCGGCGTTGACGCCGTTGTCCTGCCGACCCGATCCTGAAATCCGGCCCGAAAATTCCCACAAGCCGCGCAGGTATTTTGCCGAGACCGCGCCCGCCAGCGACTGGGTGTCGGTATTGCCGGTCGTACTTTCGAACCCCAGGCGCACTTCGCCGCTAAATCCTTTTTCGGTCTCCGTTTCCGTCTCTTGCCCATGAGCTGGCGCGCTTAGCATTACGGCCGCCAACAGTGGCGCAAAAAATAGTGTCTGATTCAAGAATCATCTCCTGTCTGTCTGTTCTGTGACGCCTGGCGCTGACCATGCAGGACCGGTTCGTGACAGCGTTGGCGAACAAAGGGCTGCTATGATACCGGCGAAATACGATTTTTCCACTAGCCCGCATATTTCACCGGAGATCGCGGGTTCCGGGTGACATGCGGGCAGCTAGCAGGACTTTCTTGAACAAAGCCGATCCATCGATGGCCAGCCGCTATGTCAGCGAGGCTGCGGACCGCTGCGTCAAATGCGGTCTGTGTCTGCCGCACTGCCCGACCTATGGACTCGAAATGCTGGAAAGCGACTCTCCGCGGGGGCGAATAGCGTTGATGGAAGGTCTGGCAAGCGGCGAACTACCGGTGAGCGATGGCATGATCCGCCACCTGGATGGTTGTCTGGGCTGCCGGGCCTGCGAGATCGCCTGCCCTGCCGAGGTTCCTTATGGCCGGCTGCTGGATACGGCGAGAACCGTGCTGCGCCAGCATCAGGTCAGACCGCGCCTCAGCTGGCGCGTTTTTGCGCTTGCCGTGCAATCGAGGTGGGTGGTTCGCCTCGGCGCCGTTTTAATGCAGCTGTTTGGCCGGCTGCGCCGCGTCAGCGGAGCTTCATTCAAGCGGCGAGACGGCCTGAGCCGTCTTTTGCGGCTGATTCCCGACCAGGTATCGATATCACGGCTGGCCGTTTTTCATCCGGCAGATGCCGCGGAGGAGAAACGAGGCACGATAGAGCTTTTCACCGGTTGTCTTGGCGAGGCGCTGGAAGGAGACACATTGAAGGCGACAATCCGGGTGCTGAACGGCCTGGGCTTCGATGTTCGGGTCCCCGCCAGTCAAGGATGTTGCGGCGCTATCCACCAGCACGCCGGTTACCCGCAAAAAGCCGCGCAGCTCGCGGCAAAAAATATTCGGGCATTCGCCGGTGACCATATCGTGATCGTGGTTTCCACCGGCTGCCTGGCCAGCCTGTGCGAATACGACGACTTTTTCGGGGAAAAGAGCCGGCGTGAGGACGCAAGACAATTTGCTGCGCGCTGCACAGACATCAACGAGTTTCTCAATATACAGCTGCGAGCGGGCGCGGCTACCTTTGGGTATTCCGGCACCGAGGAGGCCGTGGCGCTACACACGCCCTGTACCCGTAAAGTCATCCCGGGTAACACGCAGGCCGCCCGCGAACTGTTGATGCAGCAGGCAAGTATCGATTGCCTGACGCTCGGCAACGGGCAGTGCTGTGGCGCCGCCGGCGCCTATATGCTTGACCAGCCGGAGTCTTCGCAGGCGCTGGCCGAACGCTACGATATCGGGATCGCACCGATCCTGCTGACATCCAATATTGGCTGTCGCCTGCAACTGGAAGCCTTGTGCCGGCAACAAGGAATCACCGCGACGGTCGCGCACCCGGTTAGCCTGCTGGCCGAATGCGATGGCTTTTCGCAAACGGCAACCACGGCTGATATACAATGAGCGATATGGAAAAACGTCAACTGACACCGCTGGATCATTTGCTCATTCAGGCCGACCAGGCGCTGAGGACCATGTTTGGCGGACCGCCTCCGGCCGTCCGCGAGAACCCGGCGGCCGACAACCAATCCGAACTCAGCGAGGCAGACCGCCAGCATGTCGCCGGACTCATGCGCGTCAATCACGCGGGCGAAATCGCAGCCCAGGCCCTGTACCAGGGCCAGGCGTTGACTGCCCGGCTGGACGTGGTCCGGGATGCAATGGAGCAAGCGGCCGAGGAAGAAAACGATCATCTGGCCTGGTGCGAAGAAAGGCTGCGCGAACTCAACCACCAGACCAGCCGCCTGGATCCGCTGTGGTTCGCAGGGTCATTCGCGATCGGTGCGCTGGCAGGCCTGGCGGGCGACCGCTGGAGCCTGGGTTTCGTCGCCGAAACCGAGCGGCAGGTGGTAAGACACCTGGAATCCCACCTCGCACAATTACCGGAAGGCGATCACCGCACGCGCGCCATTCTTGAGAAAATGAAGGAAGACGAAGAACGCCATGGCGACACCGCCAGCCGTGCAGGCGGCGCGGAATTGCCTGAACCGGTGCGCAGGCTGATGGCCCTGGCCTCAAAGGTCATGACCACAACCGCCTACCGGATCTGACGGAAGAATGTTAGGGGTCTGTCGGACTTAGTTCAGCCGGAAAAATTCCGGCTGTGAAAAATCTCCTGCATCTCGCTGTCGATCTGACCCGCGATTTCATCCAGCTCCCCGGTCTCGAACTCGTTCACACCGGAACCGAACAGGTAACGATCGAGGTCGGTCTCACGCAGTATTAACTTGCTGTGAAAAATATTCTGCTGCGGCATATTGTCATCTTCTACGTGAAAGTCGGCGAGAATTTCCGGCGAGATGAAATCGCTTATCGAGTCGATATCGTGATCGATGTAATGCTTGGTGCCCTTTAGGTCCCGAGTAAAACCTCGCACCTTGTAATCCATGATGCAGATATCCGATTCGAACTCGCCGATCAGGAAATCGAGCGCTTTCAGCGGCGAAATCTCGCCGCAGGTTGCCACATCAATGTCCGCGCGAAAGGTGCAGATTCCCTTGTCCGGATGGCTTTCCGGGTAGGTGTGGACGGTCAGGTGGCTTTTATCCAGGTGGGTCACGATCGCGTCCGGCAAAAGTGGATGTCTCAAAGGCACTTCGATGGGTCCTTCCGCTACCATCAACGTCACGCTGGCACCCTGCGGTTCATAATCCTGCCGCGCTACATTCAAAATATTGGCGCCGATCATGTCGGCAACCTTGGTCAGGATGCCGGTCAACCGATCTGCGTTGTATTCCTCATCGATATATTCGATGTACTCGAGGCGGTGCGCGGCTGAGTGCGCAAAGCACACATCGTAGATGTTGAAGCTCAACGACTTGGTCAGATTGTTAAAGCCATGCAACGCCAACTTGCCGTTGCTGGAGGCAGAGTGCGTGGTCATATAACCGTCATCCGGTTGGATTTTGTCAGCGCAAAATCAGAAAAACGACCGCATTTTATCCCCAAGCGGCCGGTCTGGCGAATTTTTTCGCATGACCTCAGCCAGAATGGACTGTCTCGACTTGCCCCTGAGCCCTGCATTAGGTAAAAGATGGCTCGATTCCTCTCTTTTTTTGGGAAACCGGGGCGTATCTATGAACAATGCCGAAAAAGCGCTGAGTGATATCCCGGCAATCAACAACTTCTTACGTTATTGCCGCATAAGGACAGTGCCGCAGAAAACCGTGGTTATTCACGCAGGGGACCTTCCCGACGTTCTTTATTACCTGGTCGATGGATCGGTCGAGGTTATGATCGAGGATGAGGATGGTAATGAAATGGTCCTCGCCTATCTGAACAAGGGCGAATTCTTCGGCGAAATGGGTCTGTTTTACGAACAACCTACCCGCAGCGCGTGGGTTCGTACACGGATCGAATGCGAACTAGCCGAAATGACTTACCCGAGATTTCGCCAGATCGCCTCCGAATCACCGGGTCTGATTTTCGAGCTGGCCACCCAGCTGGCGAGCCGCCTCAACCGGACCAATCGCAAACTCGGCGATCTCGCTTTTGTCGATGTCACCGGGCGGATAGCGCACGCGATCATGGATTTGTGCGACGAACCGGACGCCATGACACATCCGGATGGCATGCAGATCAAGGTCAGCCGCCAGGAATTGAGCCGGCTCGTTGGATGCTCGCGTGAAATGGCAGGCCGTGTCCTGAAAGTTCTCGAAGAACAGGGTCTGGTATCGGCCAAGGGCAAGACTATCGTCGTTTTCGATGCCCGGCCAAACGGCAACCCCTGATAGCCGCAACGCCTGACCGCCAAGAGGTGGTGGACCTGCCGTGCTTCTGACTATTGCTCAGGCGCAATACCGATCGCGGGCGTAGCCCTCGAGCGACAGGAAATTTCTTAGCAGCGCGTGACCATTACGGGTCAATATGGACTCGGGGTGGAACTGCACGCCCTGGACGGGCAATTCGCGATGACGCAGCCCCATGATCTCATCGCTGACGCCATCGCCCTCCCGGGTCCACGCGGTAATTTCAAGACAGTCGGGCAGACTATCGGCGTCGACGATCAGTGAATGATACCGGGCCGCTTCCATTGGCTGTTCGATACCACGGTACAGATGATGACCATCGTGCCAGACCTTGGAGGGCTTGCCATGCATGATCCCGCGCGCGTGTATCGTTTTACCGCCGAAGGCCTCGGCGATGCTCTGGTGACCCAGGCAAACACCCAGGATCGGCACTTCGCCGGCGAGCTCACGCACTGCCCGCACCGAAATGCCTGCCTTTTCCGGGGTGCCGGGCCCCGGTGAGATCACGACGTAACCGGGCGACAGCCGCCGGATATCGGCGACGCTTATTTTGTCATTGCGATGCACCTGAACATCCTCGCCCAGTTCCCCGAAGTACTGGACGAGGTTGTAGGTAAAAGAATCGTAGTTGTCGATCATCAACAACAAGAGTGAATACCTGTCGAATCAGACAGCAGCAAGCTGTTCGCGCATGGCGGTGATTGTGGCCGGGTAGTCGTCGGTACCGAAAATAGCCGAGCCTGCAACAAAGGTGTCAGCACCGGCTGCGGCGATTTTTGCAATGTTGTCCACCTTTACGCCACCGTCTATCTCCAGGCGAATATCGAACCCACTGGCGTCGATTATTTCGCGCGCCTTGCGCAATTTGTCCAGCGCCGACGGGATAAAGCTCTGCCCGCCAAACCCCGGGTTGACCGACATGATCAGCACCATATCGATCTTATCCAGCGAATATTCGAGCCAGTTCAGCGGCGTCGCCGGATTGAATACCAGCCCGGACTTACAATCGAGACCACGGATCAGCTGCAGGCTGCGATCCACGTGAGCACTGGCTTCGGGGTGAAAAGTGATGTAGCTGGCCCCAGCTTTGGCGAAGTCCGGAATGATGCGGTCCACCGGCTCGACCATCAGATGCACATCAATCGGCGCGGTTACGCCATGCTTGCGCAGTGCTTTGCATATCGTCGGGCCGATCGTCAGGTTTGGCACGAAATGATTGTCCATTACATCGAAGTGGACGATATCGGCGCCAGCCGAAAGAACTGCGTCGACCTCTTCCCCGAGGCGTGCGAAATCAGCTGACAGAATCGAGGGTGCTATCAGGTAATCTGACATCGTGGGTCCTGTTGAGTCCGGGTAAGAAATTCTGGCGGCCACAGTACACCACAATGACAGCCAGAAAAACTACGGCGCCCGCTGTCGCGGTGCATTTTTAATGTATTCCCCGGGTTTTCTTGATCAGGTCATAGGCAGCCCGAATTTCCCGGACTTTGACCTTCGCCTCGTCCATCATCGATTCGGGCAGGCCCTTGGCCACCAGCTTGTCCGGGTGGTGCTGGTTCATCAGGCGCCGGTAGGCAGTCTTGAAGTCGCGGTCGCTGGCATTCTCCGCAACGCCCAGAACCTTGTAGGAACGCGCCAGTTCGTCCTCCGGCGACCTGCCGTCCGCCGCCCCGCCGCTCATATGCAGTCGAACCAGTTCCTCAATCTGCGCGAGTTCCGCCCGGCTTACGCCCAGATCCTGGCAGATCGTCCAGAGAATCTCCCGTTCCCCCGGGTGCATGCCGGTTCCGATCATCGCCGCCTGAACCTGCAACTCGACGAAAGCCCTTGTCAGACCTGCGTGAAAATGACTGAACTGGCGAAACCTGCGCAAACACTCGCGTAACGGGAAATCCGGCTGCTTGCCCTCCGTGAACCATGAGATAGCCTCCGTGACCTGCTCCGGGGTCATGCGCATCTGACGCATCACGGTTCGGGCGGTTTGAATCTCCTGCTCGGAGACCTGGCCGTCGGCCTTGGCCATGTGCCCCATCACCTGAAAGGTCGCACATACAAACGTCTCGCGGGCCCGCCGCGGATCGAGACCGCCCAGGTTGATGCCGCCGGTGTACACGAATCCCTTGTCGAACTGATGACCCAGAAAAACCCCGATCAGGAATCCCAGGGGTCCGCCGAAAATCAGGCCAATAAAGCCACCGATCAGCTTGCCGAAAAATGCGCCCGGCATCAGCCGCGCTCGTGTACGGGCCGTCCGTACGTCGACAATATTCGACTTGACCGTAACACCAGTGGGCTGAGAAAATCCGTCGCTTCCATTGCCCAACTTTAACTCAAGGCCAAATAGATGGTAAGTGAAGACAAGAGTCATGACACGACCGATGACCGTGAATCCGTGCTCCGTCACGTGACCAGCAAGGCCCTGATTTTCGGCGAAAAGAGCGCGAAAAACATTCCTCCGGAAGTCTTCGCCGACCCTGTCATGCACAATTATTTTTTGTTTTTCATCTATGGCGCGATGGATGCCCTCGGTGATGACGAAAGTCTGAACGAGAAACTGAACTCCGCCGAAAAACAGGCGGCCATGGCGGAGGCGCTCGCAGCATTTGGCACCGCAACCGAAGAACAAATTGTGGCCACAGTGAAGTTGCTTGAGCGCAGCGCTGACGATGCGGCGCTCGCCATAAAAAGTGCCGGTCGAGAGGCAGCGATTGACTGGGCCTGGGGAGAAAATGACCAGGCGACAGGACGATTCGGCGACTTGCTGGAAGATCCCGCCAACTTTCCGCGCGAGGTCGAGCAGGTTTTGAAACCGCTGGAGAACGCGGCCGAAACCAGTCCTCCTCCTGGCAACGACGACTTCGATACCACTAACTAACTTTTACCCGGTATAGTCTCAACGTGGTACTAACACCCCCCGAAGCCCTGTTTGAATCTGATTTGCCCAGCCTGGAAAAGATTGGCAACGGCAAGGTTCGCGATCTGTACAAAATCGACAACGGGCATATGCTGATCGTGACCTCGGATCGTCTGTCGGCGTTCGATGTCGTGCTACCCGACCCGATCCCCGGCAAAGGACGCGTGCTGACCTCGATCTCGAATTTCTGGTTTGCCAAAACCCGCCATATTATTCCCAACCACATCGCCGATCTCCCGCTTGGCGAGGTACTGCCGGACCCGGCTGAGAGAAACCAGGTCGAGGGCCGGGCCATGGTTGTCGAAAAGCTGAAGGCCTTGCCGATCGAGGCGGTCGTGCGTGGCTATTTGATCGGTTCGGGTTGGAAGGATTACCAGGCGACCGGCGCGGTATGTGACATTAGACTCGCGGCAGGCCTGCAAATTGCGGATCGTTTGCCCGAACCGATTTACACGCCGGCCACCAAGGCGGACATCGGTGATCACGACGAGAATATTTCCTACGAGGAAACGGTGGAGTTGCTTGGTGAGGATATCGCCTCCCAGGCTCGTGAAACTGCGTTGGCGTTGTACCGTTTCGCCGCTGAATATGCACTGGAGCGCGGCATCATCATCGCCGATACAAAGTTCGAGTTTGGTCTCGATGAAAAAAACCGGATGGTTTTGATCGATGAAGCGCTGACGCCCGACTCGTCGCGTTTCTGGCCGGCGGACAGTTATCGTCCAGGCATCTCTCCGCCGAGTTTCGACAAGCAGTTCGTGCGCGACTACCTGGAAACTTTGGACTGGGACAAGACCGCGCCGGGCCCGTCAATGCCCGAGGATATCATTCGTCGCAGCAGCGAGAAATATGCCGAAGCGCTGAACAGGCTGACAACTGACTGATCAGCAACCGCGCATCGAGGGCTTCGGTAACCAGCAAATACAATAATGTACAATGCCGGTGATCGATGTCCTTCGGCGGTAACCCGGATGCTCGAACGAATAAAAAATCTTGCGGACGAAGCACTGTGGAACCCCACGGTCGACAAATCTACAGCGATCACGCATCGACTGCTCAGATTGCTGCGCCTGCCTTATGCTCTTGCACGCGACATGGCGAGCGGCGCGCTCAGGTTGCGTGCGATGAGCCTGGTCTATACGACCATGTTGTCCATCGTGCCGCTACTGGCACTCAGTTTTTCCGTACTCAAGGGTCTTGGCGTACACAAGAAACTCGAACCCCTGCTTTTTAAATTTTTCGAGCCGCTGGGTGAACGCGGCGCCGAGATGACCGAGCAGGTTATCGGCTTTGTCGACAATGTAAAAGGCAGCGTGCTCGGCAGCGTCGGCCTGCTGTTTTTGGTCTGGATCGCTTTTTCTATGGTGCAAAAAGTCGAGGACAGTTTTAACTATGTCTGGCAGGTTGAAAAGCCACGCAGCCTGGCCCGCCGTTTCAGCGAATACATCAGTGTCATTCTGATCGGCCCGGTCGTCATGGTGTTCGCGCTTGGCATGATCGCTTCGATAAACAACACGGCATTGGTTCAGAAACTTGCCGAAATCGAACCGTTTGGCACGACCTTGATAATGGTTGGCAATCTGGCCCCTTATCTACTCATCGTCCTGTTATTCAGTTTCGTATATGCGTTCGTACCAAACACCTCGGTAAAAATTCGCGCGGCCCTTGGCGGCGGCGCGATCGCAGGGGTGCTCTGGGCGTTCACCGGTGAGCTATTTGCATCGTTTGTCGCCAATACGGGTTCGCGGGCCGCCATATACTCCGGGTTTGCGATCGTATTGGTGGCGCTTATCTGGCTTTACCTGAGCTGGTTGATACTGCTGCTGGGCGCACAGATTTCGTTTTATATTCAACGGCCCGAGTACAAGCGTCACGGCCGGCAGCAAATCGAACCTGTGGGTCAATTGCGCGAGGGCCTTGCCCTGACCGTGATGATCAATGTCGCCCAGTCCTTCCGTGACAATGCCTCGCAGTGGTCCGTAAACTCGCTGGCATCGAAACTGGACATTCCCGCTACCGCGCTGGGTCCGGTCGTTAACCGTCTGCTCGCCAGCGGAATGCTGGCGATTACCGAGCATGAAAAACTGCTGCCCGGGAGTGAAATCAGTCGCATCCGGATTGCGGATATACTATTGGCGATTCGCGAGAACCGGGATATCCCGATGCTCAAATGGGAACCAAAAGTCAGCGCGCTGACGACGCGCGTGAATAGCGCGGTTTCCGGTGCGACCGGAGACACTACACTGGCGGACGTACTTGATTAGGCAATCTAATTTCCGGCTATCGTCATCTCGCTGAGCAGTAAAGACGGCGTACGAATCCCGGAGCGCACATCCAGATCATTGCCGACCGCCAGAATCCCGGTCAGCATGGCGGCAAGATTTCCGGCGATCGTAATTTCATGGACCGGGTACTGGATTTTCCCGTTCTCCACCCAGAAGCCGGCGGCGCCCCGCGAGTAGTCGCCGGTAATAATATTTATGCCTTGGCCTATCAGTTCGGTGAGTAACAGGCCGCTGCCCATTCGATCCATCAGTTCTTCCGGGCTGGCCTGGCCGGGCTCGAGTTCGAGGTTGTGCACGCCACCACCGTTTGCGGTCGTCGCCATTCCCAGCTTGCGGGCCGTATAACTGTTCAACACGTAGCCTTGCAAGACACCATCATTGACCAGGTCGCGGTCTGCCGTCGCCACGCCTTCGCTGTCAAAGGCCGTACTGCCTGCCGCCTTTTTCAGATGCGGCCTTTCGTAAACGTTGATCCCGGTCGCCAGCACCTGCCGACCGATCGCGTCACAAAGGAAAGATGCCTTGCGATACTGCGCGGTCCCTCGAACCGCGGCGACGAGGTGACCCAGAAGACTGCGTGCCAGCTCCGCCGGAAACAGCACCCGTGCCTCGCGGGTATCCAGCTTCCTCGAACCCAGTCGGGCCAGCGCCCGCTGCGCCGCTTTTTGTCCCAGCGCATCCACGTCCATCAGGTCGCCCGCGTCACGCGCGCTTGTGTACCAGTAGTCTCTTTGCATTTCCTCGTCCTGACCGGCGACGACGACGCAACTGGCGCTGTGGCTGGTTCCCTGTTTGATGCCCATGAAACCGTGGCTGTTGCCATAAACCGTGACGCCTTCGCTGCTCGATACGGTGGCGCCTTCGGAATTTTCGATACGCTGATCGGACGTCAATGCGGCTGCCTCGCAGCGCGTCGCCAGATCTATTGCCTGCGTCGCAGGAAGATCCCAGGGGTGATACAAGTCGAGTTCCGGAAACTCACGAATCATCAGCGCGGCGTCGGCGAGTCCGGCAAAAGGATCCGTGGACGTGAATCGCGCGATGGAGCAGGCCTTGCGCACGGTTTCTGCGACGGCTTCGGAACCGAGATCGGTGGTACTCGCCGAGCCTTTTTGCTGACCGAAAAACACCGTGATACCGAGGCAGCGGTCGCGCTGGGACTCCAGCGTTTCAACCTCGCCCATGCGAACCGTCACGGACAGGCCCGACGAAAGGCTGGCGTCTGCTTCGGCCTGGCTCGCGCCCTCTTTTTCAGCCTGCAGCAGGCATCCGGCGACCAGGTCCTGCAAATCCTGTTGCTTCAGTTCCCTGGCGAGCAGCTGTGGCTGAGCCATAGATTTTCCCACGCGAAAAAGCGACCGAGAAGCGGATTCTAACCGCCCATCGTGCGCCTGCACAGCCGGACAAATTCCGTCGCGAAGTAGCCAAGATTATTTCGGCCACCGTGATAGAATAGCCGGCTATTTTTTGAGGGAGAAGCAGCGTGTGCCCGGCACAAGTACAAAAAGACTGCCAGCGGGGATTTATCGTTCCCATTGGCGGCGGCGAAGACAAACTCAGGGACCGTGAAATACTGAACCGCTACCTTGAGATGTGCGGTGGTTCGAACGCGCATATCGTCGTCATACCGACTGCCTCGGAGCTGGACGACACCGGCGCGCTCTACCAGGATTTGTTCAGGGAACTGGGCGCGGGTGAGGTCGGCGTCCTGCATTGCGATGATCGCAAGAAATGCGACAGCCAGGATTTTATCGATCTTTTGGAAAGGGCCGATGGCGTATTCATGGCCGGCGGAAACCAGTTGCGCCTGTCCACGACGCTGGGTGGAACCCGGGTCGCGCAGCAGATACGCCGGCGCAATGCCGCGGGTATGCATGTTGCGGGCACATCGGCTGGCGCCGCTTTCGTCCCTGAACACATGATCGCTGGTGGCAACGAAGGATCGACCCCTTCCCCCGACATGGTTACGCTGGCGCCCGGCCTGGGTTTGACCAACCGGCTCATCATCGACCAGCATTTTCGCGAACGCGAGCGCCTTGGCCGTTTGCTGACTGCGCTGGCTTTCAATCCTTTCGCAATCGGTGTCGGCCTTGACGAGGACACGGCCGCGTTCATCGGCCCCGATGACATCATGGAAGTCGCCGGCAGCGGCGGAATTACCGTGGTCGACCCAAGCGAACTGGAGTATTCCTCGATGGATTCGGCCAGACGCGACCAGCCGGTCAGCCTGATCGGCATCAGATTGCATATACTGGTTGCCGGCGGCAGTTTTGACATCGCGACACGAAAGGCGCGTCCGTAAGAAAGTACAGAAACGGAGACCCGTTAATGAAAATCCTGTCCACCAACGTATATGTCGGCCCGAGCATTTACGCCCGTTTCCCGGTTATCCGCCATGTGCTCGACCTGGGTGTGCTGGAGGAATGGCCGACCGCACGGCTGGGCAAGGATTTCATTGACTCACTGCTGGAGTTGCTGCCGGGCTTGCACGAACACGGCTGTTCCTATCGCGAACCGGGCGGTTTCGTACGCCGCATGCGCGAGGATGAAGGCACCTGGCTGGGCCACGTGATGGAGCATGTCGCCATCGAACTGCAAAACGAAGCCGGTTCGCCAGTTACCTATGGCCGGACACGCTCGACCGGCGAACCCGGTCAGTACAGCATGGT
>JAPUGL010000082.1 GCA_027292775.1 Gammaproteobacteria bacterium
TTCCTGGTGGCGCGAGCGCGGCCGATTGCTGGGCAACACCGGCGGCCGGGGCACGGTTTATTTCGTGGCATCGGACGAGGGCCAGTGGGCCTTGCGCCATTATCGGCGTGGTGGTCTGATCGGGCGCTGGTTCGACGATCATTTCATCTGGCTCGGCGAAAACCGTGTCCGCTCATTTCACGAGTGGCAATTGCTGGCTCGGTTGAGAGATATGGACTTGCCGGTACCGCGACCGGTTGCCGCAATCTACAAACGCGACGGGCTGGCCTATACAGCGGAACTGCTGACCGTGAAAATCGCCGGGGCAAGACCATTGTCACAAAGAATGAACGACGGCGCTGTGGATGCGTCCCACTGGCAGGCTATGGGACGGTGTATTCGCCGGTTTCACGATGCAGGTTCCTACCACGCGGATCTGACGGGCCATAACATCCTGCTCGATGATAAAGGCGATATGCATTTGCTGGATTTCGATCGAGGCGATATCCGTGCCGGCGGTGCATGGAAGGCGTCTAACCTGAAGCGCCTCCATCGCTCGCTCAGAAAGATCAGCGTACAGGATGAAAATATTAATGCGTCAGAAGCAGACTGGCGATCGCTGATTGATGCCTACCGCGGCTAGCAGTCAGGACCCATCCACTGACGTTTTCTGCGCATAAGCATCGCCATATTCTTCCGGCCGGTGTTTAAACCGCCGGTGTATCCAGTAATATTGTGAAGGGCATTCGCGGATCCAACTCTCGATGATACGATTTACCCGCAAGGTATCCGCAATCGGATCGTCGCCTGGAAAATCATCAAGTGCCGGGAAGATTCTGAGCCGGTAATAGGGCTTGTTTCCATCTCTCATTGCCACGAATGGTACGACACGTGCTTTGCTCGATCTGGCGATCGAAACCGTGGCCATGCTGGTTGCCGAAGGTTCGCCAAAAAAAGGAACCATCGCGGTCATACTGCCCCAGCTGCTCTGATCCGGTGCAAACCACAGCGGCCTGTTGTTGCGCAGACTTCGAATGATACCGCGCAGATCTCGTTTTGAGATGGCGGTCTGCGCACATCGTTCGCGCCCCCGACGCATTATTTCCTGCAGCAACGGATCATCAAGGCGACGATACATCGCGTCATAAGAAAGACCAGCATGGTTCAGCATGCGACCGCAAATGTCGAGACTGGTGAAGTGTGCGGTCAGCAAAATAACGCCATTACCCTCGGCCAGTTCTTTGCCGACTTCATCCAGTCCCTCTATCTCGTACCGGCCCTGCATCCGGCGGCTGGACGCCCACCAGCCCATTGCCGTTTCGAAAACAGACATGCCAAGATTGTGGAAGCTATCCTTCAGTATCTTCCTGCGACGAGTCTTGTCGAATTCCGGAAAGCATAATTCAAGATTCCTGGCGGCAAAAAAACGTCTTTCCCGCATAAGGTAAAAAAGAATTTCTCCAAGTCGGCGTCCAAGCCACAGTTGAACTGACAAAGGCAGCATGATCGCAAGCCGTAGAAATATCAGTCCAGCCCAGATTGGCCAATAGCGCGGGCCAATAAATCGGAATAAAGACCCCGGAGGATGCCGGGACACAACTGACGAATTTTTTTCTTTTCCTACCATCCGGTTTTTGCTGAGTTTGACAGGCGGGGTCTGCGAACCTGGCATTCTAGAATGCCGCGGCTTCGTACACTAGCCTGCTCGGGCCATGGCACAAGGAAAACGATCGCTTAAGCACCTTCCCCGATATCAGATCAAAACAAATCAGCATGATGGATTGTGTTTTCCGTAATCGGCAGTTCCGCCCAGGGCCGGTCGCGGAGGCCTGGGTGCCTTGATCGGCGGGCGCTGTGGTAACATGCCGCCTGGTTTGTCCAACTGCTGGCCGTATTATTCATGGCGTTTTCGATCCCATCTTTTTCCGATACGCACGTGCTGGTTGCTGGTGATGTAATGCTGGATCGTTACTGGTTCGGCCCATGTTCGAGAATATCCCCGGAGGCGCCGGTTCCGGTTGTTCGAGTAACCGGCAACCAGGAACGCGCCGGCGGTGCAGCCAACGTCGCGGCCAACCTTGCCAGTCTCGGCGTCAAAACGCGGCTGCTGGGGATTACCGGTGACGATGATGCATCCTATAGCCTGCAGTCTCTGCTTGCTCACCAAGGCGTGGATTGCGAGTTCATTCGCACGCCGGATATTCCGACAATAACGAAATTGCGCGTAATCAGCCGCAATCAGCAGCTGCTGCGTATGGATTTCGAGGAGGCGCCGAACAGCGACCACGGAGCGAGTCTCGATCAGCAGATTGCGGCGGCAATGCCGGAGCAGGGTGTCATTGTCTTGTCGGATTACGGAAAAGGCGCGCTGGGTAACGTACAGGAAATTATTGTCGCCTGCCGGGCACGAGACCTGCCCGTGGTGGTCGATCCTAAAGGCAACGATTTTTCGCGCTACTCGGGCGCGACGGCGCTGACGCCCAACCTGCCCGAATTCGAAGCAGTGGTTGGCCCTTGTGAAGATTTGCAACAACTCGAAGAAAAAGGCAGGGCGCTTCGCCAGCAGTTGGGTCTTGGCTTTCTCCTGTTGACCCGCAGCGGGGAGGGCATGACGCTGATTCCCGAGGAAGGTACGGCGATTCATCTGACCGCTGAAACACGTGAGGTGTACGACGTGACCGGCGCTGGCGACACGGTTGTCGCGGTGCTCGCTGCGGGGCTTGCCGCCGGGCAATCGCCTGAAGATGCGGCGAAGTTATCGAATCTTGCCGCCGGTCTGGTGGTCCGGAAACTTGGTGTCGCGTCCGTCACCGCCGACGAATTGCGAATGGCGTTGCACCGGCGCGGTCAGGGTGGGCGAGAGCTGGTCGACCGGGGTTCCCTGGAGACACTGGTTCGGGAGGCGCAGACCCGCGGTGAGCGCGTGGTGATGACCAACGGTTGTTTCGATATTTTGCATGCCGGTCATGTCGCTTACCTTGAAGAGGCCAAGGAATTGGGAGACAGGTTGGTAGTCGCCGTAAACGATGACGAGTCGGTGACCAGGCTAAAGGGCACCGGCCGGCCGATCAACCCGCTTGCCGATCGCATGTCGGTGCTGGCCGGCCTGGCTGCAGTAGACTGGGTGGCGCCGTTTTCCGAGGATACGCCGGCAGAGTTGATAGAAGCTGTAATGCCCGACGTACTGGTCAAGGGCGGCGATTACCAGATCGAGGATATCGCCGGCGGGCAGAGCGTGCTGGCCAACGGTGGGGAAGTAAAAGTTTTGCCTTTGATGGACGGTCGTTCGACCAGCAGGATCATCGAATCCATACGCGGCGAGTAATCGCCCGGGCATCGTCGTGCGGCTGATATACATATTCCTTTCGTACCTTATTGCGCCGGTCGTCGTCGTGTTTCTTCTGTGGCGCGGAATTTTTAATAGCGCATATTTTGATCGTTTTGGGGAGAGATTCGGTTTTACCCGCTTGTCGGTTCCACGCCCGTCCATCTGGGTCCACGCCGTTTCGGTTGGCGAGGTTCAGGCCGCCGCGCCGTTAGTCCGTGAATTACACCGGAAGAACCCGGATATTCCGATCGTGATTACGACAGTTACGCCGACCGGCGCCCGGCGCGCCAGCGAGCTATTTGGTGACTGTGCAATACATTGTTATGTGCCATACGATCTGCCCGGGTCCGTCGCTCGTTTTTTTGACGCAGCCAGGCCGGCCCTGGCGATCATTATTGAAACGGAATTGTGGCCGACGCTGTACCACGAGTGCGGCAAGCGCCATGTTCCGCTGGTACTCGCCAGCGCGAGGATATCGCCGCGATCAGTCAGCAAGTATCGGTTGTTCGTCGGTCTTTTTCGTGAAGCTCTGTCGCATGGCATCGTCATTGCCGCGCAAAGCGAGAAGGACGCAGAGCGATTCCGGCTGCTCGGTGCCCCGCCGGAAAGGACCCATGTGATCGGCAACATAAAGTTCGATTTTGAACTGCCGGCCTCCGTACACACCGAGGGTCGCGCGATTCGCGAGGCGAACGCGTCGCAACGACCGATCTGGGTGGCAGCCAGCACTCATCCTGACGAAGAAGAAAAGATGCTGGATGCACACGAACGCTTGTGTCGACAATACCCGGGGGCGTTATTGATTCTGGCGCCACGGCACCCGGAGCGATTCGGACTGATCGCGACGATTTTGCGGAAACGAGGTGTCAGTTTCATCACCCGAAGCAGCGGCAAGCTTTGTACGCCGGAAACCGAGGTTTTTCTTCTGGATACACTTGGGGAATTGCCGGTTTTTTATGCAGCCTGCGACGTCGCTTTTGTCGCCGGCAGCCTGGTGCCGATCGGCGGTCACAACATGCTGGAGCCAGCGGCGCTGGGGATTCCGGTTCTGACCGGCCCTTATACCTTCAATACAGAAGATATTGCCGAAATGCTCGCGGAAGTCGGTGCGATGCGGGAAGTCAAAAATTCGGTCGAGTTGGCCGCAGAACTGGCCAGCCTGATCGCCGACCCTCAAGCGCGCCGTCATGCAGGCGCTCAGGGGCGAAAAACGGTGCAGGAAAACCGGGGAGCCGTTGCCCGCCTGCTGGCGCTGCTCGACCCCCTGATCCCGACGGGTTCCCAGAGCTGACTATTCGGCCAGCCAGGAATTCACTTCGCCGATATCCTGGACCGACAGGCTGCCGGCCGCCTCCTTCAGGCGCAGGACATTGACTATGTAGTCATAGCGTGTCCGCGCATAACTAGTGCGCGCGCGGAACTGTAACTGCCTCGCGTTGAGTACGTCTACGGTCGTACGCGTACCGACTTCAAAGCCGGCCTCCGACGCCTGCAAGGCTTTATCGGCGGATTCCACGGCGCGTCGCAGGGCCCGCACGCGGGCGATCTGCGACACCACGGCATCGTAGGCATCGCGTGTCGATCGCTCGGTCGCGCGAGCGACCCGCTCAACCCGTTCGCGGGCCGCGCGATGCCGGTAAACAGACTGACGGACGACGGAGGATGTATTGCCGCCACTGAAAATCGGGATATTCAGTTGCAGGGATATGCTGTTGCTGATGCTGTTTGCATCGGTAGGGCTGGGCGCCCCTAGAGGCAATGGCGAAAGCGCGTTTGCCTGCTTGGAATCACGATCGAAGCCCGACCGCGAAGCGATCAAATCCAAGGTGGGCATATGCCCTGACCGGTTGATGCGAACCTGGTCCTTGGCAACGTCCGCCTGCAGGCGGGTCGAATTCAGGACCAGGTTGTTTTTGATGGCTTGCTCGACCCAGGTATCGGCGCTCGCCGGGTCGGGGTTAACCAATGGCAGATCGTCGCCGGGCCGCTGCAACTCGTCGATGTAATCGCTGGTGATTTCGCGCAGCGATTCCTTGGCCGTGGACAACAACCTGAGGGCACCGATATCGGTGGCGACGGCGAGGTCATAAGCGGCCTGCGCTTCAAGCACGTCGGTGATCGCTATCAACCCGACCTCGAAACGTTTTTCGGCCTGCTCGAGCTGACGCTTGGTGGCTTCCTTGTTAGCCACTTCCGCATCCAGCGTGTCCTGTGCGGCCAGTACGTTAAAGTAGGCCTCGGCGACCCGCAGCATCAGATCTTGTTGCGCGGCCTGGTAATCGATCTCGGCCTGTGCAACCGTTTTCTGTGCCTGTCTCAGACCGACGATACGATCCCAGCGGAATAAAGGTTGCCGGAGATCCAAGCTCCACTGCTCGATTCGGTTGGTATCCGATTTAAAGCTGTTGATCACATTCTGGGTAACGCCGTTTGAATCAACCTGTTGGAAGGTGCTACTTCCGCTACTGTCGCCTTCACCCCGGGAATAGAACCCGGTAATCAGAGGCAACAGCGCCGCCCGGGCTTGTGGCGACGCTTCGCTGGAGGCCAGGCGATTGGCATTGGCTTCACGCAGCGTCGGATCGCTGGCCAGCGCTATCTGGTAAACCTCGGACAGGTCAGTCCCGCCGGCTGTCGACGCGCCGAAAAAAATCAGCATGATAAGTAGGGATCGCGAAATGATATGCATGGTAGTCCTCTCGGCGGAAAGCCGACGACATAGTGTATTAGTTAACTATATCACTAAATCGGTAATTTTCAAAAAAAACCTGTTCTAGAACGGTTTTGACGTGTCTTCGTTATTGGCAGGTAAGCTCCGACAGACTTCTAGTAACTGGGTATGGACCGATCCACTTGTTCCGACCAAGCCAGGATCCCACCTTCCAGATTGAAAACCTGGGGGAAGCCATTTTGTACCAGGTAGGATGCCACTTGCATGCTGCGCGCGCCGGAACGACACATCACCACGACAGGACGCTCCTTATCGAGTTCGGCCAAGCGCTCTGGAACCTGATCCATCGGAATATGAATTGCAGCCGACAGACCGGCGATGGCAAGTTCCCAGTCTTCGCGTACGTCGAGCAGCACAGGCGGTTGGTCGGAGCCAAGCTGGTCAAAGCACTCTTTTGGCGTCATTCGCAACATGCGGACTCCTTGCGACGATTCATGAATGAGCCGCGCTAGAACCGAAATTGATCCGGCGCAATGACCTCGCGCATTGGCGTAATCACTGTTTCGAATAGTGAGTCGGTGAGCCATTCATCGTCGGCAACCCGGGTGACCAGCCTGGCGCGCATGACCGGTTTCTCGCCGACGATAATGAATAACCGGCCGCCCGTATTCAGCGCCGTTTCGAAGCGGCGATCATATACCGGAAGCGAAGCCGTTACTGCGATGACGTCGTATTTCCGTTCCGCGCCAAGCTCCATCGCGTTCGAGGTTGCCAGCGATATGTTTTCGGCGCCTGATCTGTCCAGGCTGGTCTGCGCCATCGCGGTCAGGTCCGGAAAAATATCGACACTGTGCACCTGCCCTGCGAGAGTCGCGAGGCAGGCGGTGAGAAAACCGCTGCCGGTTCCAACCTCGAGCGCGCTGTCATCCTTGCCTGGATTCAAAGCCTGCAAGAGCCGGCCTTCCACCAGGGGAGACATCATGCATTGACCGTGTGGCAAGGGGATCGTACTGTCGGCGAAAGCGACCCCGGTATACTCAGCGGGCACAAATTCTTCGCGATTGATGCTGGCCAATGCTTCCAGAATCTTTGTATCAAGTACATCGCCGGCCCTGACCTGTTGTTTGATCATCTGCTGGCGCGCAAATTCAAGATTCATTTGATTTTCCATCCCTGATTCCGCCCGCCAAAACGGGCTCTGCTGGCGGCGTAAAGATTACGCATTCAGCATTCGGGTGACAAGACAATATACGTGGCATTATGGTGAATACCACCAATTCGTCGGCGAGCCTTGGGATATGCTTTACGCCTTATCGGACAGGCTGTTTCAGCCTTTCTCCGGGTCGTTGGCAGGGTCGGTAATTTGCTTATTCTGCCATTCAGAGGATTACCATGAGCGCGAATCCCAAAGACCTGTTTGATGCTGTCGGTCAGCTGACCACCGATGCCCTGCGGCCATTCTCCGGTTCCAGGAAAGTCAGAGTTACAGGAAGTCGGCCCGATATTCAGGTGGGTATTGCCGAAATGCAGAGCGCACTGGAGCATGGCGCGCAGGAAAAAGCGGATGAGTTTCGCCGTCATGGCGGCGAGATTTACGAGAAACGCTAGAGCCGGGAGAAGTATTTGGGGACGCCGCTCATAGAAATTTTGCTGATCGCCGCCGGCGTCTTCATCGGGATACTGTTTTTACAGTTTTACCGGTTCCGGTCGCGCTCGCGTATCCGGAAAATGGGTACCGAACTCGGTGAGATCACCGGCAGCCATAATTTCCAGAACCGGTTGAGTACCGCCAGCGACGACGACGCATTATCAGATCTCGGCGGCACGGTGAACCAGTTGCTTGATGTACTTGGTGATACCGAGCGCCAGTTACGCGAAAAACAAGGCATGTTTTTGCAGCTAGCCGAGGCGCAGAGCGATGTCATCTTCGTTCACCGGGACGAAATCCTTTACGCCAACGAGGCCGCGGCGGAAATTCTGGGTATAACATCGGCCGCGTTAATCGGAATGTCGATCTACGATCTGATCAGACCCGCACAGCGGCAGCAGGCCAGGGAAAACATCGAAAAGAAACTGGCCGGCGAGGAAGCGGCGCCCTGTAGCGATTTACAACTGATGAAATCCGATGGCCAGTCGTTTTGGCTGCAGGTCACCAGTGTCTCGGTAGAGTTCCAGGGAAAGCCCGCGCTGATGAGTGTGGGGGAGGACATCAGCCTGCGCATACTGGCCGATAACGTGCTGGCCGAAAGCAGGCGCCAGGCGCAGCTGACACTGGATTCGATCGGCGAAGGGGTGATTACTACCGACATAGACGGACGGATTGATTACCTCAATGGCGCAGCGGGCGAGCTGGCTGGCGTTAAACCGGAAGAAGTGCTGGGCCGCATGTTGGGGGAAACCATCAAATTGGTCGATGAGTCTGACCGGCGATCGCTGGGTGACCCGGCGAGGCGCTGCCTGCAGGAGCAGGCCCGGGTCAATCTTGGCCGCGGTGCGTTGTTATTGGCCAGGAATGGCGGCGGCGAGCACTCCATCGAACTGACCGCGTCGCCGATACGCGATTCAGCCGGTCAAATTATCGGTGCGGTTGTCGTCTTGCATGACGTGACCGAAATGCGCGGAATTACCCAGCAGATGTCCTATCAGGCGAGCCATGACGCACTGACCGGCCTGATCAACAGACGGGAATTCGAAAGAAGGCTGGACGAGTCATTGCAGGGTGCGCGAACCGGCGATGGGCAACACGCGCTTTGCTATCTCGATCTGGATGGATTCAAGGCGGTAAATGATACCTGTGGACACATGGCGGGCGACAGTATGTTGCGCGAAGTTGCCGGGTTGATAAAAGAGAAAGTTCGTGATTCGGATACCGTCGCACGGCTCGGCGGCGATGAATTCGGCATGTTGCTGGTTGGTTGTCCGTTGGAAAAGGGCCGCCAGATCGCCGATGACGTTTGTTTTGCTGTCAAGGACTATCGGTTTGTATGGCGCGACAAGATTTTCAATATCGGCGTCAGCATAGGCCTGGTGGAGGTCGGCCATGAAAGCGGCGCGATGGAAGACTTGCTCAGCGCAGCTGACTCCGCTTGCTATGTAGCCAAAAAACAGGGCAAGGGCCGGGTGCATGTTTATTCCTCTCATGACGAGGCCGTGGCGCGTCACCGTGGAGAAATACAATGGCTGCAGCGCCTGCAGGCGGCACTGAGCAACGACGAATTCGAACTGTTTTCCCAGCCCATCGTATCCCTGAACGGGAAAACGAAAAGCGGTCCGGCATTTGAGATCCTGCTGCGCATGAGAGACGAAAATGGCGAAGAGATATCACCGGACAAGTTCATGAGGGCAGCCGAAAGATACCAGATCATGCCGCATATCGATCGCTGGGTCGTACAAAGAACCTTGGCGGCGCTAGCCAGCGAATCGATCGGGTTGCCCGCCGGCAGGACTTGCGCGATCAATATTTCGGGCCAGACATTAGCCGACGAAGGATTCCTTGAATTCGTTGTCGATTGTCTGGATCGCACCGGGGTGGATGCCGCAAAGATTTGTTTCGAAGTGACCGAATCAGCCATTGTGGATAACCTGACTCACGCGCAACGATTCATTGGCGTTCTGCATGGCATGGGATGTCGCTTCGCGATGGATGATTTCGGTAGCGACGTTGGCTCGATAGCTAATCTGAAAAATCTGGCCATGGACTATCTGAAGATCGATGGCTCATTTATCCGCAACCTGGCGTCCGACGAAGTCAATCGTGCCATGGTTGATGCGATGATCAAGCTGGCACGGACGCTCGATTTTGAAGTGATCGCCGAGCAGGTCGAAGACCACCAGTCGCTGGAAGCGATCCGCCTTCTGGGATTCGATTACGTACAGGGTTACCTGCTCGGACGTCCGCAGCCGTTGCAGGCCGTGGCCTGAAAGAAAGGGCCGAATCCTGGGATTCAGCCCTTTGCTCGCAAGGTAGCGCAACCGCGTCTTATCCCAATAACGGAACCAGCATCAAAGCGACAATATTGATGATTTTGATCAGCGGGTTGATCGCCGGTCCCGCGGTATCTTTGTACGGGTCGCCGACGGTGTCTCCGGTCACTGCGGCCATGTGGCTTTCCGAGCCTTTGCCACCGAAATAGCCGTCCTCGATGTGTTTCTTCGCATTATCCCAGGCACCGCCGCCGGTGGTCATCGAAATAGCGACAAACAAACCCGTTACGATCGTGCCGATCAGCATGCCGCCGAGCGCGCGGGTTCCTGCGCCAGGGCCCATCAGCCAGTTCATGGTGTAGACCAGCACGACCGGCATCAGCACCGGCAACAGCGAGGGTACGATCATTTCCCGGATCGCGGACTTGGTCAGCAGATCCACGGCACGCGAATAATCGGGTTTACCGGTGCCTTCCATGATGCCGGGGATTTCACGAAACTGGCGGCGAACTTCGTTGACCACCGAGCCGGCGGCTCGCCCGACGGCCTCCATCGCCATCGAGGCGAACAGGTAGGGCACCATGCCACCGATAAACAGACCGATAATGACGGCCGGGTCATCGAGACGAAATTCCACAAGCTTGCCAGCGGCTGCCAGCTTATGTGTGTAATCCGCAAACAGAACCAGCGCGGCGAGGCCGGCCGAGCCGATCGCATAACCCTTGGTCACGGCCTTGGTCGTATTGCCTACCGCGTCAAGTGGATCGGTAATGCGCCGAATTTCCTCGGGCATGTTCGCCATTTCCGCGATGCCACCGGCGTTATCGGTTATCGGGCCAAAAGCGTCCAGAGCGACAATCATGCCGGTCATCGACAGCATGCTGGTGGCCGCGATGGCGATGCCATAAAGACCGGCCAGCTCATTCGCGCCGTAGATACTCAGACAGACGGCGATGACCGGCAGGGCCGTCGCCTTCATGGAAACGCCCAGGCCGGCGATGATGTTGGTCGCATGCCCGGTCATGGAGGCCTTCGCTATTTGCTGTACCGGGCCGAACTCAGTACCTGTGTAATATTCGGTGATCACGATCATAAATGCCGTCAAGCCCAGGCCGATCAGAGACGCAAACCACAGGCTCAACGCGTTGATCCCTTCGACACCAGTCATCATCCAGTTGGTGACAAAGTAGAATGCCGCCGCGGCGATGACGCCGGAAACGATGACACCTCTGTACAGGGCACCCATGATCTTGCCGCCTTCTTTCGTTTTGACGAAGAACGAACCGATAATCGAAGCGACGATCGATACGGCACCCAGGACCAGCGGATAGACCACCACGGTGTCACCGCCATCGCCGAGCAACAATCCGCCGAGCAGCATCGTTGCGACGATCGTGACCGCATAGGTTTCAAACAGGTCAGCCGCCATGCCGGCGCAGTCGCCGACATTGTCACCGACGTTGTCGGCGATTACAGCCGGATTGCGCGGGTCGTCCTCGGGAATTCCCGCTTCGATCTTGCCGACGAGGTCGGCGCCAACGTCAGCACCTTTTGTGAAAATTCCGCCACCTAGCCGGGCAAAGATCGAAATCAGCGAACCGCCAAATGCCAGGCCAACCAATGCATGCAGAATCTTATCGGTGTCGTGCCCCAGCGATTGCAAAACCATGAAATAAGCGGCGATACCGAACAATCCCAGGCCGACGACGAGCATGCCGGTGATCGCGCCGCCACGGAAAGCGACATTGAGCGCCGCGTTGATGCCCTTGTGCGCGGCTTGCGCGGTACGCACGTTTGCCTGCACCGAGATTCTCATGCCGATGAAACCGGTCATTGCCGATAATATTGCGCCGATCGCGAAGCCGACCGCGGTCAGGCTGCCCAGCGCAATCCACAGGATTGCGAACAGCACCACGCCGACAATGGAGATCGCACGGTATTGCCTGTTCAAGTAGGCTTTGGCGCCTTCCTGAATCGCCATGGCGATGCCTTGCATTTTTTCATTGCCCGCGGGCTGGGCCATAATCCATTTTGCTGAAAGCGCACCATAAACAAGCGCCAGCACCGCCGCCCCTAGAGCAATCCAAAGTGCCATATCTACCATTTCTTAATCTCCCAAAAAAAAATCAAACGCCGGGGAATCCCCCGGAAACCCTGTAACTGTCGAATTTCAGACCCGGTGAGCCGCTATCCTTGATGATATGCGGGCTAAATTTTGAATCCTTTTTCTAATTTGCGTGGCACGGCAATATTTTTTAGCTCCACGTATCGCGGCATTCCGTTACGGTATGGCGGGTAGTCCTCGCCATGAATCAATGGCGCCAGGTATCGCCGGCCAGCCGCCGTGATGCCAAAACCGTCTTTGCTGATAAAGCGGGCAGGCATCTTTTTCTCCCGGTTCGCAACCCGGCCCAGCGGAGTATGCCCGATCGACCAACGATAGGGGTTATCCGATTTGCGCACGATGATCGGCATGACCGCATTGTGTCCTTGCAGGGCCAGTTCCACCGCCGCTTCGCCAACGGCGTATGCCTGTGCGACATCGATACTGGACGCGAGGTGCCGTGCGGAGCGCTGCAGGTAATCTGCAACCGCCCAGTGATATTTATAGCCATGCTTTTTCTTGATCATATCGGCGAGGACCGGCCCGACGCCACCGAGTTGAGCGTGGCCAAATGCGTCCCGGGTCCCGGCCTCAGCCAGGAAACGGCCATTTTTGAAGCGGGCGCCTTCCGACACGACGATCACGCAATATTCATACTTGCTGACGCATTCCTTTACCCGGGCCAGGAATCGCTTCTTCTCAAAGGGCACTTCCGGAAGCAGAATGATATGCGGGGCATCGCCAGGCTTTTCTCCGGCCAGGCAGGCCGCCGCCGCGATCCATCCTGCATGCCTGCCCATGACCTCGAGGACGAAAACCTTGGTTGATGTGCGCGCCATGGAAGCCACATCCAGCGCAGCTTCGCGAGTTGAGACGGCGACGTATTTAGCAACCGAACCAAAACCCGGGCAGGTATCGGTGACCGCCAGGTCATTGTCCACCGTTTTCGGTATTCCTATGCAGGTGATCGGATAGTCCAGTTGGCGGCCGATCCGCGAAATCTTGAGGGCGGTATCCATGGAATCGCCACCGCCGTTGTAGAAGAAATAACCGATGTCGTGCGCTTTGAATACTTCGATCAGTCGCTCGTATTCCGACCGGTTCTCTTCTATCCCTTTGAGTTTAAACCTGGCAGACCCGAATGCGCCGCCCGGCGTGTGGCGAAGCGCAGCGATCGCGGAAGCACTTTCCTTGCTGGTATCCACCAGGTCTTCCAGTAACGCGCCAATGATGCCATTGCGACCGGCATAGACTTTGCCGATTCTGTCGCGACGTTTCCTTGCGGTTTCGATGACACCGCATGCCGAGGCGTTGATCACAGCGGTCACACCGCCCGACTGTGCATAAAAGGCGTTTTTCTTGTTCATCAAATATGTCTTGTATTTCTTGCCCGGAGTCGGGCCGGATAAAACAGCGGCCAAGCATACCTGATTCCGGCGTCCGCTTCATATCGTTTGACCTAATCTTCGGCTGACGTTAGGGTTCCGGCCTTCGCGGTCGGTATCGGTCAAACGAGGAGCTGTTGTGAGGATCGTATTGCTGGGCGCGCCGGGTTCAGGTAAAGGTACCCAGGCGCAAAAACTGGTCGCTCGTCATGGTATTCCGCAGGTTTCTACCGGAGATTTACTGCGCGCGGAACTGAAATCGGAAAGCGCACTGGGCTTGCGGGCCAAGGCAGATATGGATGCCGGCCGGTTGGTTTCGGATGAACTGGTGCTTGAGATAATCAAAAGGCGACTGGAGAAAGACGATGCGCGAAACGGTTTCATCCTCGATGGATATCCTCGCAATAGCTCGCAGGCGGAAGACCTGGCCAGGCTGTTGACGGATATCGAAAAACCGCTGGACGCAGTTGTGCTCCTGGATGTCGATATGGAAATCCTGAGAAAACGGTTGACCGGCCGTCGTACCTGTTCTGTTACCGGCAAGGTCCTCAATATTCATTTCTCCCCTCAGCAAGATCTCGATGCCTGTATTTCCGCCGGCGGAGAATTGGTTCAGCGCGATGACGACAACGAGGTAACGATCGCTAATCGCCTCAATGTATACGAGGAACAAACCCGGCCTTTGATCGAGTTTTACCAGTCGGCCGGTTTGCTCATAGTGGTCGATGCAATGGGGACGGTCGTGGAAGTGTCGGAACGGGTGAATCAGGCCCTGAAATCCTAATAGGCGCATTTCGCAGGTGCGCGTCGTAGGAGCGGCTTCAGCCGCGATTACGACCCGCCTGTCTTTCCTGTCCGAAGGCCCTCCTACCTAGTCGCCAGCTGCGATCGCCAGCAACTCATTGCCGAGGACTTCACGGCGCCAGCCGCTGGTGGCTCTGGTGTCTGTTTTGCCGCGGACCAGTGCCTGCAAGTCACGTCTGCCTGCGAGCAGCTCCGGTTGCACTTTCAGTTCATTGGCGCGCTGCGCGAGCAGTCCCTTGAGTTTTTTTAGCAGGGCCTTTTCCGGCCCGGTGGGTCTCGCGCCGTTATCCGTCTGGATTGGCTCACCCGATGCCTGGGCCGACGCCTGGAGCAACGCCGACCCATAACGCCTGAGTTTTCCTTTCGGCAGGTCATTGATTCCAGCCAGGTCCTCCATTCTTTCGGGATTCCGTCGGGCCAGTTCGATCAATACTGAATCCCTGACAATCCACTGTCTTGGCCGATCCTCCTGTTTCGCGGTTTTCTCGCGCCAGCTGGCCAGGGCCTTGACTCTTATGCGTTGTCTTGCATCCAGACTGCCCGTTCCCTTGACTCGCCGCCATGCGGTGTCATCGTCCTGTTCATATAACTCACGGTCACACAGCTCCAGACTGTCTTCCATGAACCAGCGCTCGCGTTTACTACTCGAAATTTCCGCCTGCAATTGTTCCATCATCGGTATCAGGTAGAGGACATCTTCGGCTGCGTAATCTAATTGTGCCTGAGTCAGCGGTCTCGCACACCACTGGGTGCGTGTCTGGGATTTACTGATACTGACGCTCATCAGCTGCTCCACCAGCGTCGAATATCCCAGTTGCAGGTTTTTCCCCAGGCAGGCGGCGGCGATCTGGGTGTCGAATACCGGTTGCAGAGGTTGATCGGCGAACTGCAACAGCAGTTCGAGATCCTGGCGAGCGGAATGCATGATTTTCAGTTGCTGCCGGTTGCTTAACAATTCAAACAAGGGAGCGAGATCCGGTATCGCCAGGTTATCGATCAGGAATATCCTGTCCCGGGTCGCGATCTGCATCAGGCATAACTGTGAATAATAGGTATCTTCGCGCCGGAATTCGGTGTCCATCCCGATCACCGACGAATCGGCGATTTGTGAAATTGCGTCGGCGAGTGCGGCCTCGCCGCGGACCATTTGCACGGGTAATGCTGGAACGTTGCTCACAAAGACATCCTGTATTGCGCCCGTGGAAGTGACCGGCGACTGTCCGATTGGGTGAAATCCGGGCAGAGGGTATCATGCCCGCTAACTGGCACGACAGGACGCAGACATGAACCTTCTGTTGAAGGTATTCGCCGAAATAGCTTTTTTTCGCCGCGGACCGGAAGACCTGCCGGCGTCCCCGTTTCTGCTCTCGTTCAGTCTGCTGCTCTACTCGGCTGGGACCATCGCGACATCCGCAGTTTTCGCAGAAGATGGGAGGCAGGTTTTCCTCGAAGCGCTGGCTGACGTCACCATGATGCTGCTTTGGTATGGTTCATTGCTTGTTATATACAAACGCGGTGCCCGTCTTCAACAAACCCTGACTGCGCTATTCGGGACCGGCGCGTTGCTCTATCTCGTCGCCTATCCGGTGATGAGCTGGCTTCAATATCCGCTTGATGCGGGAACCGGCGCACAACTGCCGGCCATACTGATGATGGCGATATTGATTTGGTCGATTGCGGTGGCGGGTCATATCGTTCATCGGGCACTGGATATTCAATTTAGCTTGGGAATAGCGATCTGCATCTGTTATTTTTTTTCAAGCGTGGCGATCTTCTCTTTTCTGTTCGGCGCCAATACCTGAGGCCTGGTTTCGATGCACATACACATACTTGGCATTTGTGGGACTTTCATGGGTGGCGTGGCGGCGCTGGCAACAGAAGCCGGCCATGAGGTGACCGGCAGCGACCGGCAGGTCTACCCGCCTATGAGTACCCAGCTAGAGTATCTCGGGGTCACGATCATGGACGAAGACGATCCGGCGCAACTGGAAGCCCGTCCCGATGAGGTCATTGTCGGCAACGTGATGTCGCGTGGCAGAGGTGTCGTAGAGGCACTGCTCAACAGTAAATTGCCCTACACATCGGGGCCGGAATGGCTGGCCCGGAATATACTCAAGGACCGCTGGGTGCTTGCCGTCGCCGGGACCCACGGTAAGACCAGCTGCAGCAGCATGCTCGCGTGGATTCTGGAAGATGCCGGCCTGAACCCCGGGTTTTTGATCGGCGGTATGGCCGGGAATTTTTCCGGCTCGGCGCGGCTGGGCAACGAGCCATTCTTCGTGGTCGAGGCGGATGAATACGATACGGCCTTTTTCGACAAGCGCGCGAAATTTGTTCATTACCGTCCACGAACCCTGGTTTTGAATAATCTCGAATATGACCATGCCGATATTTACCCGGATCTGGCTGCTATCGCGACTCAGTTTCACCACCTGATTCGGACCGTTCCCGGCGACGGCCTGCTCGTCTGCAATGGCGATGACGATAATCTGGCCGAGGTGATTGAGCAGGGCTGCTGGACCCGCCGCGAAATGTTTCTTGGTAACGGTGAGTGGCAGGCGCGGCACGATCCATCTGGCCAACGGTTGCAAATAAGTTTCGCGGACACGGATCAGGCTGAGTGTCACTGGCCGATGATGGGTGGCCATAGTGTTGCCAACGCGCTGGCCGCAGTGGCTGCGGCGAGACATGCCGGTGTTCCGCTGCCGTCTTCCGTGGACTCGTTGAGCCGCTTTGCCGGCGTCAAAAGGCGGATGGAATTGCGTGGCGAGGTAAGAGGCGTTTCCGTGTATGACGATTTCGCCCATCATCCGACGGCGATCAGGGCGACGCTGGACGGGTTTCGAGAGGCGCACCCGGAATCTCGAATTCACGCGGTGCTCGAGCCCCGTTCCAATACCATGCGTCTGGGCGTCCATCGCGATCGCCTCGCCGAGTCCCTGCAACCGGCCGATCGTTCCTGGTTGTTCCGTCCCGCCGATCTTCAATGGGATCTCGACGAAAGCATGGCTTTGCCAGGTCAGCGAATTAGTGTTTACGACGATACCGATGAGATGGCGATCGACATCGCGGGTGACGCACGCGAAGGTGATATCGTCCTGGTGATGAGTAACGGCTCGTTTAACGAAATTCATCAGAAATTGCTGGATTGCCTGGCAACCGATACGGGAGATTGATCAGTGGAACGGCAGGACGCACAAGGAACCATCAGCCTGGCCTGGAGCGGTGCGTCGGGTGCGCAATACGGCATCCGCTTGCTCGAGTGTTTGCTTGGCGCAGGTCAAAGGGTTTTCCTGATGTTGTCAAAGCCTGCCCAGATCGTTATTGCCGAAGAAACGGATTTAAGTTTGCCGGGCCGTAGCAAGGAAATAGCTCGCGTCCTGCAAGGAGAGTTTTCGGTTACCGAGGAACAGCTACAGGTTTTCGGACGTGAGGAATGGACCGCGCCGGTTGCCAGTGGGTCGGCGAGAATCGATGCGATGGTGATCTGTCCTTGCAGCATGGCGACCGTGTCGGCTGTTGCCGCTGGCACCAGCAAGACCCTGATCGAAAGAGCCGCCGATGTAATGCTCAAAGAGGGGCGCAAACTGATTCTTGTGCCACGGGAGACCCCTTTTTCGATTATCCACCTGGAAAACATGCTGCGGTTGGCGAGGGCGGGCGCCATCATTCTGCCGGCGAGTCCCGGTTTCTATGGACGGCCAAAAAGCGTCGCCGAACTGGTCGATTTTGTGGTCGCGCGCATACTGGACCAGCTGGATATCCCGCACAAGCTGTTAAAACCCTGGGGCAGTTAACGTGGCCAGCGCGGTCCGATTCTTCGAATCCGCCTAGCATCCATTGACCCACATCAATTGCTGGCAAATTGCCGGCGACATACTATGCTTAGATACGAGGGGACTGGAATCCTTTCCCGCTGTGAAGCCGGCACGATGAATCTTCAGACCATAGCCCTGTTTCCTTTGCATACCGTCCTGTTTCCCGGCGGACCGTTACCGCTGAGAGTTTTCGAAACCCGTTACCTGGACATGATTCGCCGGAGTCTCAAGAGCGAACAGGATTTCGGCATTATCCAGATTCAGACGGGCTCCGAGGGAGAGACATCATCTATTTATTCGACGGGTACGATCGCCCGGATCGTCGACTGGAGCCAGGGTGACGATGGCATCCTCGGTATCGTGGTTCACGGCGGAGCCAGGTTTCGGGTTTTGCAGGCGGAGACACTTCCCGATGGGCTGAATGTCGGACGCGTGGACGTCCTTGAAGAGGACCCGGGAACTCTGGTGCCGGTCGAATACGCGCCGATGGCAGAGGTGCTGGAAAAAATTCTAAATAGCCTGGAAGACCAATACGCGAACGTCAGCAGAGACATGCAAAATGCCGGTTGGGTGGCCAATCGGCTGGCGGAGTTGCTGCCGCTGGACATGGTTGACAAGCAGGCCTGTCTGGAAATCGCCGAACCGCTGGCCAGGCTGTGCCAGTTACAGGGCATGATCCGGGAGAGCCGGGCCGACGACGAATAATTATCGTTTCCGCGGTAATTACAGCTTGCTGAATACGTTTGCCGCTGCTTCCAGCGTCGCTTCAATGTCCTGCTCGCTGTGTGCCGATGAGATAAACCCCGCCTCGAAGGCCGATGGGGCGAGATAAATGCCGGCATCGAGCATGCCGTGAAAAAATTTTCTGAAACGATCCTGATCGCAAGCCATGACCTGTTCCAGGTATGTGACCGGCGACTCGTCGGTAAAAAATATACCGAACATGCCGCCCACGGCGTGGCTGCTGAAAGGCACGCCCGCCTGGTCGGCGATTTCCTGCAGTCCCGTGCTCAGTTTGTTACAGCTTTTCTCCAGGCGGTCATGGAACCCGGGTTCGCCGATCAGTTCCAGGGTCTGCAGGCCCGCGCTCATGGCGATCGGGTTGCCCGACAAGGTGCCGGCCTGGTACACCGGGCCCAAAGGCGCCAGCTGCTCCATGATGTCACGCCGACCGCCAAAGGCACCGACCGGCATGCCACCGCCGATGATTTTTCCCAGGGTGGTCAGATCGGGCATTACACCATAGCGTTGCTGCGCTCCGCCCAGGGCAACCCGGAACCCGGTCATGACCTCGTCAAAAATCAGAACGCTGCCATGCTCGCTGCAAAATTTTCTCAATTCTTCCAGGAAACCGGCAACCGGCGGAACGCAGTTCATATTCCCCGCCACAGGCTCCACGATGACGCAGGCGATATCGCCGCCATGCTGTGCGAAACATTGCTTCAACTGTTGCGGATCGTTGTAGCGCAGGCATAACGTGCTGGCGGCAAATGCTTCAGGGATGCCAGGTGAGGTCGGCACGCCAAGGGTCAGGGCGCCCGACCCTGCCTTGACCAGCAGGGAATCGGAGTGGCCGTGATAACAGCCTTCAAACTTGACCAGCAACTCTCGCCCGGTAAATCCCCGGGCCAGTCGTATCGCGCTCATCGTCGCCTCGGTTCCCGAACTGACCATGCGCACCATCTCCACCGATGGCACAAGACGGCAGACCGTTTCGGCCAGTTCGGTCTCGATTTCCGTAGGTGCGCCGAAACTCAGACCCTGGCGTGCTCGTTCGGTGACTGTCTGAATCACTTTCGGGTGTGCATGACCGAGAATCATGGGGCCCCACGATCCAACGTAGTCGATGTACTCGCGGCCGTTGGTGTCTGTAACGCGTGAACCCATCGCCTTGCTCAAGAAAACAGGCTCGCCACCTACGCCGGCAAACGCGCGGACCGGAGAGTTCACGCCGCCCGGTATGTATTTTTTTGCTCGTGCAAAAAGATTCAACGCCTTCTCCGTCGTTCAGATGCAACGCCCGGCCGCAGCCGGACTCTGCTCGAACAGCATGCTCAGATCGCCGGCGGCCTCGCATGAATTCGTTACGGCAAACACGGCGCTGATTACGGCCAGCATGTTCGCACCGGCTTCGATCAGCCGGGCCCCGTTGGCGCCGGTCAGTGCTCCGACGTTCAGTCGATCGCGGCGAACCTTTCCTGGGCCGGTTTTCATTCTTGCAAGTGTAGCCGAGTCTTTTGCCGGGTCGTAGCCCGGATTATTCATGAATGCGCTCGCACCCTCGCTTGATTCTTGCCCGCACACGATATTTTCCGCCCTCGGAAATACACACGGATATTCCGCTCGGTCAGAAAATCCCGTGTGCAAACAATTCTCTGCGCCATCATCACGACGATTCATGAATAAGCCGGGCTAGGAGCCTGCCTCGCTACGATTGCCAAAATCAGACAGACTCCGGAGAACATGCGACAATACAGCCGGGAGTCGACCAGGATAGCGGTGTTTGATGAAAGCATATATGTGCGTCATTTGCGGTTATGTTTACGAAGAAGAACAGGGCGATCCGGCATCCGGAATCGAACCGCGTACCCGCTGGGACGACGTGCCCTTGTCGTGGCGTTGCCCGGATTGCGGTGCCGGTAAGGAAGACTTCGAAATGGTGGAAATCTAGCCTGCTCCAGGCCTGCCCTCAGCCGCAAGAGACCTCACCTGGAAACCACGATCCCTGACGATATACAGGCCAAAGCCGCCGCCTGACACGCCGATTATAAGCGGCGGACTTCGAATCCGCGTTGACGAAGCAGTTCGATAACGCCACGCTCGCCGAGTAGGTGCAAGGCCCCGACGATGACCATATAGTCTTTAACGCCGTGCCGTAGAATTTCTGTCAGTTGCCGGTCCCAGGCCTGGTTTCGCTGGTCGACCAGCTCGTCGAATAGCTCTGGAAATTCGTCGAATGAATCGAGCAATAACGATTCGAGTACTCCGTCATCGCCCGTTTTCCACGCTACCAGGAGCTTATCAATTTCGTCCGTCAACTGGTCAAGTTCCGCCAGCGTCTTTTCGAGAAACATCCCCTGTTCGGCATCACTCAAGGAGGCAAAGATATTCAATTGTTGTTCCATGGTTTCCAAACCTTCAATGGGCTTTTTATCCGCTATAGCCTGGCGGAGGAAGTGCTGCTCAACACCATTTTCCGGCGAGTATCCTGCCTTCCTCAAAGACCACTCGAGCACCATCAGTGCGGCGAACCAGGGTCGCACCTCGCCGAATCGTTCCAGGTCTATGCCCAGGGCCAGCGCACTTTCCATGGAACGATTGAAAGAGGCTTCGCCCATCAAGGATCTGAGATCGCTTCCATTTGGGGCCATCGCGAGTGAGCGGATCAACGCGGCGCTTTCCAGAGGGTCCAGGTCGTCGAGATCGATTTCCATGATCAACGCATCTGATTTCCCATAAACTTCGCTCAATACGGCGGGCAACGGGTAATCATCCTCGCGCAGGACATGAATCGATCCGGTCAGGTACAACGTTACCTCGTCCGATTGCACCGCATAAACCAGTCCCCGCTGTTCCGGGCCGGCCACTGCTGCCAGTGGCAGGATGAGAAGTAAGAACAGCGTGATCCTTATGAAAAATCGGCGAGAATAGCGGGATATCGGGCTGCTCATATCAGCTTTCCCTTGCTGGCGTGTTTTGACTGGTCAGGTAAATGATTCTCGCCGACGCCTCCAGTGCACATGTCCACTTATAGGCCAGGCCCAGATTTTCACCGTGCGCGTATACACCATGCCCTTTGACAATCGCGATTCTCGCATGGCTCAGTGCCTCTGATACTGCGGTCGGCGACTCGGCCAGGTAGTCCCTGTATTCGATGTCCAGCAACGGCACGTGATCGAAATAATACGCGCCCTCGAAATCCCTCGGTGCCAATTCCTGGCCATCCAGCGTCAGTGCTATGCAGTGTGGGCCGTGGCTGTGCAGAATCGCAGCGGTCGCCGGCGAGCGCCGGTAAACCGATAAGTGCAAAGGGGCATCCAGTGAGGCGCCATCCGATGGATCGCCATCCAGGGCGCAGCGAACAAGGTCTTCGGCAACCAGCGTATCCGCGCAACAGCCGCCGGGCGTAACCCAGACCGCGTCATCGATCCTTATCGAAGCGTTGCCGGAGTGAGAATCGTTCAGCCCATACTGCCGCAGCCAGCGGTAATATCGTACCAGTTCGTCTTTCGCGTTCATCGACGCATTCTATGGTAAGCGATGCTCGAGCGGAAAATTAGCGGGCAGCCTCTTTTGCGGCAGGGGCATTCATCCATTCGACACCGCTGTTGATGGAGCCATCGGCAGCCAGTTCCAGCCAGCGAAATCCGGGCGGTCGCTCATCCAGTGCAAAATCATCGTTATTGGGTTTGAACTGCGCACAGGTCGATGGGCTGCTCAGGTAGCGCACGTCGTTGCGGATATTATCGTACTCCTGGTGTACGTGGCCCCAGATTACGCCGCGCACATTGGAATAACGGTCAATGATCTCGAGAAACTGAGCGGCATTCCGTAACCCGACGCTGTCGAGCCAACGGCTGCCCATGTCGACGGGATGATGATGCAGGCACACCAGCACATGTTTGTTGCCTGCCGCGTTCAGCAAATCATCGAGTCGTTCGAGTTCGCTGTCGCGCAGCAAACCGCCGGCGTCGACCGCTAACCAGGTATCGAGGAAAATCAATCTCCACGCGGCCAGGTCCGCATGGCCACAGTATTGGAATGGCTCATCCGACAAAGTCTCCCGCATCGGTTCCGGATCGTCGTGGTTGCCCGGCAGGGTAAATACCACGGCATTGCTCTTCGCGACAAACTTTCCCAGCAGTTTTCGAAAATGCTCATATCCTCGCTTGCTACCGTCATGAACCAGGTCGCCGGTGGCGAGAATTGCATCGGGTTGCCAGCCAAGACCCGCGGTGTGATTCAGGACATCCTGCAACGAGCGATACGTGTCAACGCCACGCATGGCGCGACCGATGTGGGCGCTCAGATGCGGGTCGGTTATCTGCAGGAGCCGCAGAGTGTCGCCGTGGTCCGGATTGTCTGTCGCGGCATTCATATCGACGGATGATATCATCCGGATTTTCGCCGGGATGAGAACTGTGTCAAACCGTACGATTAATCTGGATCAGGCATTATACGACTATCTTCTCGATGTTTCGCTTCGTGAATCGCCGATATTAAAAGCCTTGCGCGAAGAAACGGCGACAGATCCCATGCACAACATGCAGATCGCGCCCGAACAAGGCCAGTTCATGGCTCTGCTGGCAAGACTGGTGGGTGCGCGGCGGTGCATCGAGGTCGGTGTTTTTACCGGTTATAGCAGCCTGGCTGTCGGCCTGGCCTTGCCTGATGATGGCGAGATCATTGCCTGCGATGTCAGCGAGGAGTGGACCAGTATCGCCAAACGATACTGGCAGAAGGCGGGCCTGGAGGGGCGTATTCACCTGCATCTGGCGCCGGCCGAAGAAACCCTGCAGATGCTCCTGGATCAGGGTCAGGGCGGGCAGTTCGATTTCGCCTTTATCGACGCCGATAAGGTGGGCTACGCCGCCTATTACGAATTGTTGTTGCAGCTTATCCGTCCCGGCGGGCTGATCGCTGTCGACAATGTATTGTGGGGCGGCTCGGTAATCGATCCCGACAAGAATGACCCAGACACCGAGGCGATACGCAAATTTAACCGCTCGTTGCTGGCAGATGCGCGGGTGGACATCAGTCTGGTTCCAATTGGTGATGGCGTGACGTTGGCGCGCAAGAAATAAACCGATTTGGTTACGAATCAGACTCTACCCAGTCGCGATATAAAGCGGGTCGCCGGTCGGCGAGAAACAGTTTTCTTGCGTGCGACAGAGCGACTTCCGCAAAATCCAGATTGCTGTACAGGATTTCATCGCTGCCCTGGCCGGCTCTTGCGATAACCACACCCGCCGGGTTGCATACGAAAGATTCGCCAGCAAAATCCATAGTCGGTTCTTTGCCGACCCGATTGCACAAGGCGGTGAAAAAACCATTCTGAAAGGCCGCCACCCGCATTTCCGCTTCGAATAATCCATCGGGCCATTCATCCGCGGCGCCGGCCTGCGGGGTGAGAACAAGCTCCGCTCCGGCGACAGCGAGCGCCCTCATGTATTCTGGGTAGTGTCGGTCATAACAGATCGCGACGCCGATCCTGCCGATGGCCGTGTCATAAACCGCTGCACCGCGATCGCCCGGCGTGTAATAGCCTTTTTCATGGAAGCAGGGGTAATCGGGTACATGCACCATGCGTGTGCAGCCCAGGATGGCGCCATCGGCATCGATGACAGGCGAGCTGTCGAAGGTCTTGCCATCATCCATTTCGAGAAAATTGAGCACGACGACGATTCCCAGTTCGCGGGCCAGTGCGGTGAACACATCGGTTGTCGGACCCGGGATGGTTTCAGCCAGCGTATCCCTGTCGGGACCAGCCGGTTTGGCCGGATGGAAGCGGTCGAAAGCGAGCTCGGAGAAACAAACCAGCGCAGCTCCGTTTTCCGCCGCTTCGCGAGTCCCGGCGACGCCTTTATCGATGTTTTTCTCCCGGCTGCCCGACGCGGGCTGCTGGATCATAGCGATTTTCGTCATGATCGAATTCCTGGCCGGCCGCCAGCGCCCGGCAAGCGGTTTGCGGAAACTTGGGTATCAGTTTACATTCTTCGCATATGCCAGACAGCCTAATGTGGTCGGTTTATATCCTTATATGCTCCGATGGGACGCTTTATACGGGCGTTGCAAAAGACGTCGATGGCCGTCTGGCCCGCCATAATGATGGCGTGGGCGCCAAATACACCCGATCGAGGCTACCGGTCAGGCTTGTTTTCCGGGAAGAAGTCGGTGATCACGGAACCGCATTGAGGCGAGAGATAAAAATCAAAACCATGTCCGCTCGCGAGAAGCGCGAATTAATAGACCGGTCAAGGTGCAGTTAACCCCACGGACTCATAAGCAAAGGGAACTGAGCAAACGTTTGGCGATAAAGACGGAGGCAGGATGGGCAACGGACGGCAAATTTGAATGTCCGGTTCGGGCTTGCAAAAATTCAGCGCGGCGTTGCTGGACCTGGGTCTGGAATGTCGGGTAAGAATCCTGCCCGATACCACTCGGTCGGCCAGGGATGCGGCATCGGCAATAGGCTGTGACCAGAGCCGGATCGTCAAGTCGATCATTTTCAAGGCGCTGGACAGTAACACCCCGGTGCTCGCTCTGGTCAGCGGCAGCAATACGGTATGCCTTAAAAAGCTGAGTGAAATTCATGGTGCGGCGTTGGGCAAGGCGAATGCGGAATTTGTCAGAAGCGCCACTGGATATGCGATTGGCGGTGTGCCGCCAGTCGGTCATACGCGGATGATCGATACCTACCTTGACGATGATCTGTTTGCTCATGCCACCGTCTGGGCGGCGGCCGGCGACGCGCACAGCGTTTTTGAGATAGAAACCGGCAAATTACTGGCCGCGACCCTGGGTACGCAGGCCGACATAAAAAATTTGTCGCCATAGCGCCGATTCGTGTGTACAATCGCCGCCACCGAAGGAACGTAGCTCAGCTGGCGTGCCCAACGCCCTATCGCTGAGGAATCTCCCAGCCAGGCAAGCGTGAAAGGTTTTCGTCCAATTCTTATGGGTTGGTATGTTGTAACTCCGATTTATCGGAAATTTAAAAGTAAGAGAGTGATATGTCAGATCAAGTAGAAGGTACCGTCAAGTGGTTCAATGATGAAAAGGGTTTTGGATTTATTGAACAGGAAAGCGGTAAAGACGTTTTTGTTCACTACAGCGCCATCGCTGGTAGTGGTCGCAAATCATTACATGAAGGCCAGAAAGTCACCATGGAGGTGACGATGGGCGCGAAAGGGCCCCAGGCCGAAAACGTAATGCCCGCCGAATAAGGCCAAGCTTGCGAGGCCGGATCCGGATATCCAAAAAATAAAAGGATCCGGCCTGCTGCTCCCGGCAGCAAAACATTCAGATATCCGCCCGGCCTGATTCGCTGGGGGCTTGCCCATGTCCGAATACTAGCCGCATGGCCGGTACGCCATGCCGCACAACGCCTACCGCCTTGCTGACATATGCGGGCTATAGTCCGTCGAGCTGCCGTCCCAGCGCGCTGCCAAAAATAATCAGTGCCGGCATCTGAGCGAGCAAGCGCAGGCTCTCGGCGACCAGCCTCTTGCGGGCGACCTGAAGATAATATGCAGCCATCCAGGACAGCAGACCCGCTGCGCCTGTGATCAACAATATTTTCCCAAGCAGGCTCCATCCCGGAAACAGCCAGTATTGGTGCAAACCCATATCCTGTGCGACCCATCCGAACAACATGGCGCTGGCGACCATGCCTTGAATGGTCAGGACAATGCCAGGAATCCGGCCCAGCCCAGGTATGGTTGGCAGCGCGAGGCTGACCAGCAAGACGCCGTTGACCCACCAGTCGAGCCGATAACGTCCGGCGCTCAGCAAGCTGTCGATTGCTGGTGCGTCCTGCAACCCAAACAGCGCCGGGTAGGCGGCGGCTACAAAAATCAGGACCAGGCCGGCCCTGAGCATGGGAAGGTATAGATGTTCGCTTAACCACGTCCCAAGATTGCTGATCGACGGGCGATTGTGCAGGTATTCTTCAAGAAACAGCAGCCCGATCGACCCGAGGACAAACAGGAAAACCGCGGTCAGCATTTGATCCTGTCAATAACGATAATGGTCTGGTTTGTATGGGCCGTCGACGGTCACGCCAATATATTCAGCCTGTTCCTGGGTCAGTTTGGTGAGCTCAACGCCGATCCGGTCCAGGTGCAGTCGGGCCACTTCTTCATCCAGGTGTTTGGGCAGGACGTAGACCTCGTTGCCATACTGCTCAGGCTTGTTCCAGAGTTCCATCTGGGCCAGCACCTGGTTCGAAAAGGAATTGGACATCACGAAACTCGGATGCCCGGTCGCGCAGCCGAGATTCACCAGGCGGCCTTCCGCCAGCAGAATGATTCGCTTGCCGTCCGGGAAAATTATGTGGTCGACCTGCGGCTTGATGTTGTCCCACTCGTATTGCTTCAGCGAGGCAACGTCAATTTCATTATCGAAGTGCCCGATATTGCAAACGATAGCCTGGTGTTTCATTTTTTTCATGTGGTCATGGCCGATCACCAGGTAATTACCGGTCGCGGAAACGAAAATATCGGCCTTGTCGCAGGCGTAATCCATCGTGACGACGCGGAACCCCTCCATTCCGGCCTGCAAGGCGCAAATCGGGTCAATCTCGGTAACCCATACCGTTGCACCAAGACCCTTCAGTGACTGCGCACAACCCTTGCCGACATCGCCATAGCCTGCAACCAGTGCAATCTTGCCTGCTATCATGACATCGGTCGCCCGCTTGATCCCGTCGACCAACGATTCGCGGCAACCGTACAGGTTGTCAAACTTCGATTTCGTAACCGAATCGTTGACGTTTATGGCCGGGAAAGGGAGCTCGCCGTCTTTCTGCAGCTGATACAGACGATTGACACCGGTGGTTGTTTCTTCGGTGACGCCCCTGAGGTTTTTCTGGATGTTTGAATACCAGCCCGGATGTGTTTCCAGGCGCTTGCGTATGGCTGCGAAGAGAAACTCCTCTTCCTCGCTGCCCGGCTTGTCCAGCACGGAATCATCCTTCTCCGCTTTCGATCCGAGCATTACCAGCATGGTTGCATCGCCGCCGTCATCGAGAATCATATTCGGCGTGCCGCCGTCGTGCCATTCCATGATTTTGTGAGTGAAATTCCAGTACTCTTCCAGCGACTCGCCCTTGAAGGCGAACACAGGGACCCCGGTTGCGGCGATCGCCGCGGCGGCATGATCCTGGGTCGAGTAAATATTGCATGAGGCCCAGCGAACTTCCGCGCCCAGTGCCGTCAATGTTTCAATCAGCATCGCCGTCTGGATCGTCATGTGCAGTGAGCCGGCAATCCTGGCGCCTTTCAGCGACTGTGTCCCGGCATACTTTTCACGCAGCGCCATCAATCCTGGCATTTCCGTCTCGGCGATCGCCAGTTCCTTGCGCCCCCATACGGCCAGGCCCATATCCGCAACCTCGTAATCGGGCGGCAAGGTTGTGGCAGTTTCAATGGTCATTGTCTTTTCTCACTCTCGTGTGATCGATGAGCCGCTCAAGCGGCGGCTTCCATTTTCAATACTTCGGCTTTGTCGGTCCGTTCCCAGGAAAAATCGGCTTCCTCTCGACCGAAATGGCCATAAGCGGCGGTGGCTTTGTAGATCGGTCGCAATAAGTTGAGCATTTC
>JAPUGL010000083.1 GCA_027292775.1 Gammaproteobacteria bacterium
TCTCCTGGCAGGACAACTCGACCGGACTCTTATACAGGCTTTGATCGATATCCACGCGTGATTCAGGAATGGATGGCAGCGGCTCGTGGAAATCCCCCCTGGAGTCGATGCCAAAGTCCACCGGCAACCCTTGGTAATACAGGCCGGCCTCGTACATCGTTTCTGACAACGGAGTAAAACCATCGGGAATCAACGAATCCACGGTTGCCATCAAAGTGGAGGTCGCCGTCGTAACATCTTCCATCTTATGAATAACCATGCCTCCTTCGGCGCGGGTCTCGAGCGGATCGTCCGAATGGTTATTGCTGAAACGCATCAGGCCGACATTGACACCGGATATGGACTGGATTACCAGTTTGGCAACCTCTTGCAAAACCTCGATTCGTGTTGACGTCTCGGAGGGCGGGCTGGACGCGTAGTTAAGCCAGTTCGCATCATAAAAAGTGTAATGTTCCTGCTGTGACCAGGAAATTCTCTGCGCATTGTCGTCTGTCCATGGCCCACCATCCATGGCCCAGAGTTTGGTCAGATCGATGCCATCGCCGTGAACACTCGTGTCCTCGATACATTCGATCATGTAGTCGTTGCGGGCCGTTTCGGTTGTACTCAATGGGAGCCAGCGCCCGACCGTCGTATCGTACTGTGAGGTCTTGCCGATGGCATGACCGGTAATCGCTAATGTGCCGACAGACCAGTCGCAGAAATTGTTAACTTTCATGAACCAACGTTCGTTGGACACGCAATCTGGAAAGGCGCCGCCGGCGCCTTCACGGTAGTAAACCTTGGTTTCTTCACAAATGCCCGGGTAATCAGTGCCCGGATCGTACTTCGCCTGGGTCTGCACGGTCGCCGCCATGGACCCTGACGTGTCCAGGATAAACAGCACGTTCGGCTGAATGCTGGGGTCAATCGTGTTGCTGTCGACGACATAAATTTCCGTATCGTCGGCTTGTACCGGCACGCTGATTCCCAGGGACAGCATAAGCCCCAAAGAAAATGCGCTTAGACGTGTTAACTTGTTCATGGCCGGTTCCTCTTTTCTTAATCTGTTCATTTGTAAAAACTGGTTTGCTTCACTCATCGGCGAAGCTAAGGCATTTCAGTCGCCTCAAAAATTTCCCCGCAGTCTCATCCGCGTTACCGCTTTACTGTTCGGGTCGTAATAAATATTCAGCGAATTACCAGCGGCCAGCGACAGGCTGCGAAAGTCCTTGTACTCGACCGACTTTCCATTGACCGAGTACCGGGTTCCGGCGCTCAGGCTCAGCGTCAGCTCCACGCAATCGGGACAGCTTCGGAGCACAATGTAGCCGCTGCTGTTGCCAGGCAGGCGGACATCCGATGTCGAACTCTCAATGCCTTCTTCCAGACCGACCATGTCCGCCGCCGCGATGCTGCATACGGAACAGGCGAGGATCAGGATTAGTGTTCGAATACTCATGTCGTTTCTCCAAAAAAATTCGTCAATACGATCTGGCTAGCAGACCCGATCAGTTACCGCCAGGCCCGATAATGTAAAAACTCTGCTGATGGGTCGAGGTCGCCCCGCGGCTCGATGTCCCGGTGCTCCTAACATCGAAGTGATACGAAAGAAAACCGGCGCCGGCGCCAATACTGAAGCCGCTTGGCACAGGCGTCGACTCGTCAAATGTCAGCCTGTACTCGACATAATTGTCCGGGCTGCCCGGCATCTGTAGAGGCGGAACGATTGTCGCGGTCGTCGTACTCCAGTTGTTGCTGGCGACCGCAATGCCGATTCCGGTCTCCGCCGACTGGAACGCGTTCTGCGTATATTGGGCGTTTTGCGCCATGCTGATTTCGGTGGTCGAGCTTGTCATGCTCGATATCGCGAGCAGCGTCAATATCATCAGCAACACAAGGCCAACGACCAGCGCCGCACCGTCTTGATTTCGATTAATCGTGATATTGCTTATCTGTCTGTTCATCGCCGGGCTCCGTTAATTTAGCCAGGTGTTTCGCAACTGGTAGGTTTCGCTGACCAGCAAGCGTCTGAAATTGTCATTAAAGGTCACGTTTTTGTCCGCATAGGCATAGTTGGTGATATTGGTGAAGCCAGGTTCCGGTCTGTCGGCCCTGACCAGGATCCAGACCTTGACCGCAACTATTTTCGCATTCGGATCGAAGCCTGCGGACAAGGGGTCGATGATGGGGTTTCCCGGATTGACCCAGCGGTTGACAGAGCCCCTCAGCGGGGACCCAATCGGCGTGGTATCCACGCCAAACTGGACCTGGAAATCCTCGATGCCCGGGCTGACTTCCTCGTCCTGCACCAACATCCCTGGTACCAGCGCTTTTCTGCGCAGTGACGGAAGGCCGACTCCCGAACCGAACGGCGCCGGACCGGGCCCTGAATCCTGACTGACGTAATAGGCGTGCGCGATCATGTCCGCGATTCGGGATGTGCCCGGCAGCCCGATCGGGGGGACACCGTCTGCAAACAGCCGGCCCGCCGTGCGCGTCGAAAAAACCTGCACTCTGCCAGCGGTCGCGAACGTTTGCGGAATACTGCTGGCGTGCCGAGTCACGAGGACATCGGCTCCCGGCTGAGCGCCATTGCCAAACGGAACACAACCGGCATAAGGAAAATTGTTGTTTGATCCTTCGATCGGGAAGGCGACATCGATCGCCCAGTTTGGGCGGCAGGAACCGGCAATTGCCATGCCCGCTGGTATTGCTTCGTTTGCCCTCGCGCCACCGACAATGACGCCGGCATCGCTGCCCCGTCCCCAGAAACTGGTCAGACGCAGATCGGGACCCAGCATGCTCAGAGCGAGGCGGGCGTTTTCCTGTATCCGGCCCATGGTTTCATTCAACCGGTAGGTATCTTTGCTCTTGATAAATATGGTAATGGCGCCGACCATCAAAATGCTGCCGATCAGCAACGAGACCATCAATTCGATCAGGCCCATGCCTGACTGCCGGCGAAGATTTTCAACACCGGTCTTCATATCTGCACCGTCAGTTGATATTGAGCCGGTTGCGGACTGCCGACGTCACTCCACAATACCGATATAACAAAAGTGGTCGGAAAGGTACCGACATTGACCGCAACAGTGGCCTGACCGCCAGGAAGCGCGTTGGCGACTTCGTTTTGCCAGATCAGGAGATCGTTCGAGGCCATTTGTGTTGGAGTGCAGTCCACGCCACCCTCCACGCAGCCGAAATCAGCCGCGGCGCCAGCATAGTCAATACCTGCGGTTTGATTCGCTCGAATCCGATCCGCCATGTCGGCAGCCAGGATGACGGCCTGGGTGTTGAGCAGGGCCGAGCGACCGTTTTGCAGACTGAAAACATACATCCGGGCTACTCCCAGCAGCCCGACCGACAAAACCACCAGGGCAACCAGAGATTCGACTAATGAGAAGCCCCGAATCCGGCGTTGCGTGCCGTTGTTGTATTTGTAATGAGAAATATTCATTTCAAGACACTCCGTTAAGGACACGTGCCACCAATCTGGGCCATCGCGAAATCAATATCAGCAACAACCCGGCCGATCTGTGGCCGGCCGGTCACTGGAATCATCAGCATCCGCGCAGCCGATCCCGAGCCGCCCTGATCGACATTGCCGCGGCTGTCGCAAAACAACATCATCGTCACCGAAGGGCCGACCGGTCCGTCACGGCGAAACCCGTTGGATGAAAACGATGCGTAGGCGGCGTTGGAACGGGTAGTAATCTGCTGGGGGAATGGCTGGTGAACCTTCAACACAACCTCACCCGGGTCGATCGCGATATTGCCGTCTGGCTGGCCGTTACCATTCAGATCGGCATCGTCGACGAACACGATCCAGCCGGCGAAGTTGCCACCGAGGTTGCAAGTCGGTGCGGCGGCGAACGGATCGATGCTCGAACAAAGGGTCACCGGCGCGCGGCGCTTGACCGCCTCCGATCGCGCCAGGTGAATCGACGCAATCAGATCGTTGGTCGCGCCCGCCATCCGGCTGGTCTGAAAGGTTCTGACAAAGCTTGGAACGCCAATGCCAAGGATGATCGAGACAACAACTATCGTGACCATCAGCTCCAGAAGCGTGAACCCCTTAGATTTATGATTATTCATGGCTACGCAGTCTAAAGAGATTTCAAGCACCAAGGGACGAGGTCCCGACGACCGGCTGGCTGCCGCCGACAAACGGTCGCGATTTAGCGACACTGCAATCGCTGGTTGCTCGCGTTTCGCGCGGACACCCTGGGACGCCCGGTATAACTGATGATCACGGCGCGTGCAGACTGCGCGCCTCGTGAATCACAAAATATGATAGTGCCGTTAACGCTGCGTATACCGAGAGGCCGGAAGCGGAACGCCAGCCGATTTGCAGTCATTTTCAGTCCCTCGAGAGCGGGTTTAACATAAAGCAGCGGTTCGTCTGAATCGAGGCGTGCGGGGCGGTCCTGGTCAAGATTGGCGAAAACCAGCCAGCCACGGTCCCAGTCATAATTCCCGCATTGCCGGCCGCCACCGCCAGGACACAAGACTACTTCCCGGTTCCTTTTGGCGGCCTCGCCACGAGCGAACTGAATCGTTGCCACCAGTTCATTGATCGCTGCCGTGCGCCGGCTATTCATGATCATTTCGCGAAACGACGGGATGGCGCTGGTGAGTAATATGACGACAACACTGACAACCAATAGCAGTTCGATCAGGGACGCGCCAAAAAAAGCCGAACGATTATTCATGCCACCGATTCTGTTGCCATTCGCTCGCGGCGCACAGCCGATTTTCTGGCGGCGACAGCCGGATTCGGCGTGGTAGCATTACCTTTAATA
>JAPUGL010000084.1 GCA_027292775.1 Gammaproteobacteria bacterium
GCCGGCCCATCGGATGTTCGCCAGATACCAGGTCGATCATCACCGCGACGATGGAAATCGGCACCAGGAGCAGGTCACGCAATCCATCAATCAGCAATTTACCCTGCAAAAGGAGCGCGTCGCGCGCCAATTCCCCGCGACTATGCTCGGCAACTTCAGTTTTGGACTCTTCCATTTCGTGCACCTCAGTATAAATTTACCACAGCCGTACAAGATGCATATTGCCGGCATGGCCGCCACTGGCCTGAGCGCAAGCCATCCGGTATGGTGGCAGCCGTTCCGGCGACAGAACAAAGGCGACCAATACGACAATGCAGGACGCATCAAGAACGGGTATTTTGCTGGTCAACCTCGGCACGCCAAACGCTCCCACGTTCTGGTCTGTGCGGCGCTACCTCGCGGAATTTCTAGGCGACCCGCTTGTTATCGACACGCCTCGGGCGATCTGGCTGCCGATACTACACGGCATTATCCTGAATCTGCGCCCATGGAGAACCGCGGCCAATTACCGGAAAGTCTGGACCGATCGCGGCTCGCCACTACTCGCCAATTCGCAGGACCAGCAGGCCGCTTTGCAGGCTTTGTTATCGGGCGAATCAGGGAAGCGAATACCGGTCGTGCTTGGGATGCGCTATGGCAAACCATCGCTTTATGACGCAATTACCGAGCTTCGCAAGATGCAGATCGAACGATTGCTGGTTCTGCCGCTTTATCCGCAGTTTTCCCATACGACGGCCACGACGACTTTCCAGCGAATCGATGAAATCCTGCATGGTCAGGATTCTCCGCCCGAATTAATCCGAATAGCCGACTATCACGATCATCCCGCCTATATTTCCGCGCTGACCGCCAGCGTTAACGAACATTGGCGAACGGCGGGCAGATCGGAACATCTGCTGATGTCGTTTCATGGGCTGCCAAAACGCTATATTACGAACGGCGACCCGTACGAGGAACAATGCGAAAAAACAGCGGCTCTACTGGCCGGTGAACTGGGCCTCGAGGCGACGGACTGGAGCCTGTGTTTTCAGTCGCGGGTCGGCCGGGAGGAGTGGCTCACGCCATACACCTTTGCGACGCTGCAGAGGCTGGCCCGGCAGAGTTGTCTCTCCGTTGACGTCGTCTGCCCGGGCTTCTCCGCCGATTGCCTGGAAACGCTGGAAGAAATCGCTATTACCAATACGAAGATATACAAAAAAGCCGGCGGCCGTACGCTCAACTATGTACCCGCCCTGAATGTGCGACCCGATCACATTCGCTTCCTCGCGCAGCTGGTGCGGGAAAACGCGCCGGATTGGTTCGAACGGGAATGATCGGTCGATTTCTCGAAATCAGCGTTTGCACGCACGATATCCAGGAGTCGCTGGAGTTTTATCAACGCCTCGGTTTCGCTCAGGCTGAGGCCGGCGATGTCTGGTCGCATCGTTACACCGTGATCACCGACGGACGGCTCTTCCTCGGCCTGCACGAATATGAATTTGCGTCACCATCGCTGACCTACGTGCGACCTGAACTGGCCGCCCACCTGGATGCGCTAAGAGTCCACGACGTCAAATTCGAATTCGAAAAAACGGGTGACGATCAGTTCAATGAAGCCGGCTTCCTCGACCCGGATGGCCAAATGGTCACGCTGCTTGAAGCACGAACATTTTCGCCGCTATCGCCGAACGCTGAAGGAGAAAGCCAGTGCGGACATTTTTCCGAGTACACGATTCCCAGCCGGAATATCGAAGCCGCAATCGCGTTCTGGGAGCCGCTGGGTTTCGTGACGACCCATCGGCAGGACAAACCGTTTCCAACCGCGACGCTGACCAGCGAACCGATTAACCTCGGCTTTAGCCAGGCCAGCGAGTTCAAGGCGCCCGCGTTGACCTTTGTCGAGCCGGACATGGAGGTTCGCCTGGCTAAACTCGAATACGAGAAATTCGACGTGAGCAGAAAAATCCCGGGACAAAAAGCGTCGACAAAGAACGGTTTGCTGCGCTCGCCGGAAGGCCTGGGCTTGTTATTGATGACCGGCGAGTATTAGCAGCCGATCAGCCTGTGCCTCTGAGTTGATCGAGGATCGCCTGATTTTCCAGCGTCGAAATATCCTCCGTAATCTCGTCGCCTCTGGCGATCGTCCGTAGCAAGCGGCGCATGATTTTCCCCGATCGCGTCTTTGGCAAATTATCGGCAAACCGGATATCGTCCGGCCGCGCAATCGCGCCGATTTCTTCGCCAACCCAGCCACGCAATTCCTTGATCAGATCGAGTGCTTCATCGCCGACCGGCCTTTCCCCCTGCAACACGACATAGGCAAAAATCGATTCGCCCTTGATGTCGTGCGGACGACCCACCACCGCTGCCTCGAACACGCGTTTGTGTGCAACCAGCGCCGACTCGACTTCCATGGTGCCGAGTCGATGACCGGCCACGTTGAGTACGTCATCGATTCGCCCCATGATCCAGAAATAACCATCCTTGTCGCGGCGTGCGCTGTCACCGGCGACATAAAAACGCCCGTCGAACTTTTCCCAGTAGGTCTCGAGATAGCGCTGGTTGTCTCCCCAGATGGTTCTAAGCATCGCCGGCCATGGCTTGCGAATCACCAGAAAACCACCCTTGTCCGGTTCGGTCACGGTGTTGCCGTCGTCGTCGACGATATCGGCGAAAATTCCAGGCAGCGGCCTGGTACATGAACCGGGTTTGGTCGTGGTCACGCCGGGCACCGGCGTAATCATGATTGCGCCGGTCTCCGTCTGCCACCAGGTGTCGACGATCGGGCAGGTCTCGTTGCCGATTACGCGGCGATACCACATCCAGGCCTCCGGATTGATTGGCTCTCCCACCGTCCCCAGCAGCCTGATACGGGACAAGTCGTAGGCGGCGGGGACTTCATCGCCGAATTTCATCAGGGCGCGTATCGCCGTTGGCGCGGTATAAAAAACCGTTACCCCATGTTCCTCGCAAATTTTCCAGAAACGGCCGCTATCGGGAACCGTCGGCGCGCCTTCATACATGACGATCGTCGCCCCTGCGGCCAGCGGACCATAGGCCACGTAGGTATGGCCGGTCACCCAGCCGACATCGGCCGTGCACCAGAACACGTCCTGATCCTGCAGATCGAATACCCACAGGTTGGTTAGTTTGGCGTTCAGCAGGTAGCCACCGCTGGCGTGCTGAATACCCTTTGGCTTGCCGGTCGATCCCGAGGTATACAACAGGAATAGCGGGTGCTCCGCATTGAGCCATGCCGGCTCGTATTGATCGCTTTGACCGGAAATCAACTGGTGCCACCAGACATCGCGGCCATCTTTCATCGGGATGGGCTCGCCGCTACGGCGCAGGACGATGACTTTTTCTATGGTCTTGCAACCATATTCCAGCGCCTTGTCGGCGGCCTGTTTTAGTTGTATTACGTTGCCGCCACGATGACCGCCGTCCGCAGTAATTACCAGGCGCGCACCAGCATCCTCTATGCGGTCGCGCAGCGAGTTGGCCGAAAAACCACCGAATACAACTGAATGGATGGCGCCGATGCGTGCGCAGGCCTGCATCGCGACGACCGCTTCCGGGACCATGGGCATGTAAATAACCACCCGGTCGCCTTCGCCGATACCCAGCGATTTCAGCCCATTGGAAAACCTGCAGACCTCCGCGTGCAGATCGCGATAACTGAGCCGGCGAATATCACCCGGTTCGCCTTCGAAAATAATCGCGGTTTTGTCGCCGCGTTCATCCAGGTGGACATCCAGGCAGTTATAGGAAACGTTCAGTTCGCCGTCACAGAACCAGCGAAAGTTCGGCGCGTCGCTATCGTCGAGAACGACCTCGAACGGCTTGTGCCAGTCCAGGTGTTCCCTCGCCAGATTCGCCCAGAATTCCTGCGGGTCTTTCTCGGCCTGATCACATAATTCCTGATATCGCTGAGGATTGATTCTCGCTTCGCCGACAAATGAATCCGCGGGCGGAAACTCGCGGTCTTCGTGAAGAATGGACTGGATATCCTTACCTGACATGCCTGACTCCTGCCGGATTTCTCGTAGAGCATACCGTTGCGCTATCCGGCAGGCCAATTGGCATGCCAGTAACCGGAGTCAGGACACCGCAAGCAGACCACGCGCCGTAGTCACCGCCCGGTCCAGATATGACGAACCAAACAGATTCAGATGATTCAGCAAGTGGTAGAGCTGGTACAGGCGGCACCGGGTGCCGACTTCCTCCGGCAAGGGCCATTCTTCTTCATAGGCGGAA
>JAPUGL010000085.1 GCA_027292775.1 Gammaproteobacteria bacterium
AACGACAGGAGGAGGGGCCGGCCGCTCCTGGTTGCCCCTGGGGGTAAGATGAAACCAGTGATTCAGCGTAAAACTGATGGCGACGACGCAAAGTATGAGCCGAATAATCGCCGCGCTCATGTATTCAAACATCAGTGTGCCGGTGCCGATGCCAAGCAGTGATGCCGGTACCAGAATGCGAAGTTCGGGCCAGACCCAGCGTCGCCGATACACCCACACAGCGACCACATCCATCAGGCAAAGAATAGGTAACAGGATTGCGGCCGCTTGCACGGGTGACACGACCAGCGCCATGAGTGGCACCGCGATTGCACCGAGACCACCGCCAAAGCCACCCTTGGAAATTCCGAACATCAGGACAGCTGGAATTGCCGCGAAGTAGAACCAGGGATCGTCAATCATCGCGCGTTCTCCCGGTTACAAGCTGCTGCGGAATTGATAGGCTGCATCTTGATCTGGCGATTGATAGCAGAGATAGTCTGAAAATCATCGGATAGAAATAACACGAAATCGTTGCCGAGGCCCAATATGTGCCCGGGCATCCTTTCGAGGTGATGCGGGGATCGACTATATTATAGAGGGAGACCTATGGCGTCCGGTCGGTATACAGGTTTCAAACCCGAGACCCTCGAATTCCTGAGAGATCTCAAGAAAAACAACAATCGCGATTGGTTCAAGGAAAACAAATCACGATACGAGGAGCAGGTTCTGGATGTCGCTCTTTATTTCATTCAGTCGATGCAGGATCCACTCAGGGAAATTGCGCCGCATTTCACGGCGATTCCCAAGCGCATGGGCGGTTCGCTGATGCGCGTATATCGCGACACGCGTTTTGCGAAGAACAAACTGCCATACAAAACCAATATAGGCATTCAGTTCCGCCACGAACAGGCGAAAAATGTGCATTCACCGGGTTACTACGTACATATAGATCCTGACGAAGTATTCCTCGGTGCCGGTATGTGGATGCCTGAATCCGAGCCCCTGCTTGGGATCAGGCAGCGTATCGCCGACCAGCCGGCGGAGTGGCAACGCGCAAAAGGAGACAAGACTTTTGTTAGGCACTTTAAACTCGGGGGGAGTTCGCTTACGCGACCACCGCGAGGCTTTGATAAAGAGCATCCGATGATTGAAGATATCAAGCGAAAAAGTTTTATTGCGGTAAAGAATATGAATCTCGGCGAAGTGTTGGATCCTCGATTTCAACGCAAAGTGGAAACAGCTTTCAAAGCAGCAACCCCATACATGCAGTTTCTCTGCAAAGCCGTGCGTGTGCCGTACTGACAGGGGAAACATTGTGAATCTTGAATCCAGATGGTTCTTGGTACTGGCAATGGCAACGGCAATGGCAATGGCGATTGCACTATCGGCCTGTGGCGAGGATGACCCGGGCGTCGAGCAGACGGCCCCGTCGTCAGCGGGTCCGCCGCAGACCGAACAGCGACCGCTTGTCCCTGGCAGTGTCACATCGAACTGGCTGACCCATGGCCGGACCTATGGAGAGCAACGGTTCAGCCCCCTTGAACAGGTCAATGCCGGGAACGTCAGAAAGCTCGGCCTTGACTGGTTTTTCGATATCCCGGGCGATCGCGGTATCGAGGCCACGCCTCTGGTTATCGACGGCGTCATGTATGTCACCGGTTCCTGGAGCACGGTATTCGCCCTTGATGCGAAGACCGGTGAGCGGATCTGGGCCTACGATCCGGAAGTACCCAGAATCTGGGGCAGGAATGCCTGTTGTGATGTCGTTAACCGGGGCGTCGCCGCCTGGGACGACAAGATCTATGTCGGCACAATCGACGGTTATCTGGTCGCGCTGAATGCTGTGGATGGCAGTGTGGCCTGGCGAGTGAATACGATCGACCGTGACAAGCCTTACACGATCACCGGTGCCCCGCGCGTCATCAAGGGCAATGTCATGATCGGCAATGGCGGCGCTGAATATGGCGTCCGCGGTTACGTGTCGGCTTATGATGCGAAGACCGGAAAACAATCCTGGCGCTTTTATACAGTGCCCGGCAATCCAGCAGACGGCTTTGAAAACGAAGCGATGGAAATGGCTGCCGCGACCTGGACGGGTGAGTGGTGGAAGGTCGGCGGCGGCGGCACCGTTTGGGACTCGATGGCCTACGATGCCCAACTGGATCTCCTCTACATCGGCGTCGGCAACGGCTCGCCCTGGAACCGTCAGATACGCAGCCCGGGTGGTGGCGATAACCTGTTTGTCTCGTCCATCGTTGCACTGAAGCCCGACACGGGTGACTACGTGTGGCATTACCAGACGACGCCCGGAGAGACCTGGGACTATACCGCGACACAGCACATCATTCTTGCGGACCTTGAAATCGGTGGACGGGTCCGCAAAGTGGCCATGCAGGCGCCTAAAAACGGTTTCTTCTATGTACTTGATCGTGAAACCGGCGAACTGATCTCGGCAGAAAATTATGTGCCGGTCAATTGGGCGAGCGGCATCGACGCAAAAACCGGACGTCCCATCGAGACAGTGAATGCGCGTTATGTCGACGGCCCCAGCCTGGTCATCCCGGGATCCCTCGGTGGCCACAACTGGCCCCCGATGGCATTCAGTCCTGAGACGGGGCTGGTCTATTTTGCGGCGCAGCAGGCTCCGATGTTGTACGACAGCGTCGAGGCCTTCGAATATCAGCCCGGGCAATGGAACACCGGCACCGACTT
>JAPUGL010000086.1 GCA_027292775.1 Gammaproteobacteria bacterium
GCGCGGGTTTTCGAGATACGTCTCGAGCAAAACGCTGTCATCGCCAAAGCTGCTGAGCGCTTCCCTTCGCGCGGCGTGCAACGCCCCGGTGAACTCGTTTTCTTCGCGTACGATGCGCATGCCTTTGCCACCGCCACCGGCGCAGGCCTTGATCATGACGGGCCAACCGATGAGCCGGGCTTCTTTTTGCAGCCCGCGGTCGGTCTGTAGCTCGCCATGATAACCAGGGATCACCGGAACGCCGGCTTTCTCCATGATCGATTTTGCGACGTCCTTGTTGCCCATGCTGGCGATTGATTGTGCGGAAGGCCCGACGAAAACCAGCTTGTCTTTTTCGCAGGCGAGCGCGAATTCCGCATTTTCCGAGAGGAATCCGTAACCGGGGTGCAGCGCGTCGGCACCGCTGGATTTTGCCGCGGCAAGCAGCGCTTGAATATCCAGATAGGAATCGGCCGCGGGCGCCGCGCCGATATGAACGGACTCGTCCGCCAACCGTACATGCAACGCCCGGCGGTCCGCATCCGAAAAAACGGCGATCGTCGTGATACCCAGGCGTCTGCAGCTACGGATAATGCGGCAAGCGATCTCGCCACGATTGGCGATGAGCAGGCGGTTGATCATCGATTATTTATCCGGAATCCAGCGCGCGGGCCTTTTTTCCAGGAAAGCCGACAAGCCTTCCTGGCCTTCATCGGATACACGAAGCTGAGCGATGATTTCGGCCGTGCGGCGTTTAAGATGCGTCGCGCTGTCCTGGCCTGCACCGGTCACTTCGGCGATCAGCGACTTGCATGCCGCCAGCGCCTGCGGACCGGCTTTCAAAAGCATGCCCACCTGCGTTTCCACCGACTCGTCCAGCCGATCGGCAGGGCTGCACAGGTGTACCAGGCCGCACGATCTGGCTTCTGAGGCATCGATAGCCTGCGCGGTGAGAAACAGCCGTCGCGCCTGGCGCTGGCCGATCGCCGCAATGACGTATGGCGAGATGACAGCCGGAATGAGCCCCAGCCGGACCTCGGTCAGCGCCATCCTGACGTGGTCGGCTGCGATCGCTATATCGCAGCATGCGAGCAGACCCACGCCGCCACCGAACGCGTGACCGTTGACCCTGGCAATGGTGGGTTTAGCGAGGCCATTCAGCACGGCGAGCATTTCGGCCAACGCCAGCGCGTCTTCGATATTTTCCGTTTCGTCGAGCGCCGCCATGGCACGCATCCAGTTCAGATCGCCGCCCGCACTGAAGGACTCGCCCGCGCCGGTCAGGATCACGATCTTGACCGATTCGTCGCGATTGGCATCCAGCAATTCGGTGGTCAGTTCGGCGATCAGCGCATCATCGAAAGCGTTGTGCAGCTGCGGGCGATTCAGAGTCAGCGTGAGCACGCCACGCTCATCCTTGCTACTGAGTATGCTGGCCTGCCCGGGCATCGTCGTCACATCCGGAAAATGGCGTAGCCCTGGTCGTCGCCGACCGGCGCGTTCAGGGTCGCCGAAATAGCCAGCCCGAGTACCCGCCGCGTATCCAGCGGGTCGATGACCCCATCGTCCCACAGTCTCGAGCTGGCGTAATAGGGATGGCCCTGGTCTTCGTACTGGGCCGTTATCTGGTTCTTGAATTCTTCCTCGTCCTTCTCGGCCCAATTCTCGCCGCGGCGTTCCATACCATCGCGCTTCACGGTCGCCAGCACGCCGGCGGCCTGTTCTCCTCCCATGACGGAGATCCGTGCATTTGGCCACATCCACAAAAAACGTCCGCCGTATGCGCGGCCACACATCGCGTAATTCCCGGCGCCAAAACTACCACCGATAATGACGGTGAATTTCGGCACCTTCGCACAGGCCACCGCGTTGACCATTTTCGCTCCATCCTTGGCAATACCGGCGTGCTCATATTTCTTGCCGACCATGAAACCGGTGATGTTCTGCAAGAAAACCAGCGGGATGCCCCGGCGATTACAAAGCTGTATGAAATGCGCGCCCTTGAGCGCCGATTCGGAAAAAAGGATGCCGTTGTTGGCGACGATGCCAATTGGGTAGCCATGCAGATGGGCAAAACCGCAGACCAGCGATTTTCCATATAGGGCCTTGAATTCCTGGAAATCGGAATCGTCCACGAGCCGGGCAATGACTTCCCGGATGTCGTAAGGGTAACGCGTATCGGTCGGAATGATTCCGTAGATTTCCTCAGCGTCATAACGCGGATCGCAGGCCGCATGGGTCTGCAGGCCATGGCATTTGATCCGGTTCAGACTGCCGACGATGTCCCTGGCCATCGACAGGGCGTGGCAATCGTTATCCGCAAGATAATCGGTAACCCCCGAAATCCGGGAATGCACATCGCCACCGCCGAGTTCTTCGGCATCGACAATTTCGCCGGTTGCCGCTTTCACCAGCGGCGGCCCGGCAAGAAAAATCGTGCCCTGGTTACGAACGATGATGGCTTCGTCGCACATCGCCGGCACATAGGCGCCACCGGCGGTACAAGAGCCGAGTACGACGGCGATCTGCGGTATTCTGCGGGCCGACAGTTGTGCCTGGTTATAGTAAATCCGGCCAAAATGCTCGCGGTCGGGAAAAACTTCATCCTGCTTGGGCAAAAAGGCGCCGCCGGAGTCCACCAGGTAAACACAAGGCAGCCTGTTTTCCAGCGCGATTTCCTGGGCGCGTAAGTGTTTTTTTACGGTAATCGGGTAATAGGTGCCGCCTTTGACGGTCGCGTCATTGGCCACCACCACCACTTCATGGCCATTGACACGCCCGATACCGGTGATCAGTCCCGCGCAGGGAGCCTGGTCGTCGTACTGCCCGTAGGCTGCCAGTTGCGACAGTTCGAGGAACGCAGATCCTTCATCCAGCAAGGCCTCGATACGTTGACGGGGTAGCAGCTTGCCGCGCGCCAGGTGTTTTTCCCTGGCCCTCTCAGTACCCCCGAGCGCAATCTTGTCGCAGGTTGATTTCAGGTCCGCGACCTGCGCCAGCATCGCCTCCTGGTTGGCTTTGAAAACCTGGCTGCTGGCATCGATCTTGCTTTTAATAACGGGCATGACTTGGTTATGCCGCCGTTATCAGGGCAGTTCGACCGCGATGGCCGTGGCTTCACCGCCACCGATACACAGGGCGGCAATACCGCGTTTCAGGCCACGATCGCGCAAGGCATGGATCAGCGTAACGATAATCCTGGCGCCGGTCGCGCCGATCGGATGGCCGAGCGCGCAGGCACCGCCGTTGACGTTGAGTTTTTCGTGCGGGATGCCAAGCTCCTTGATCGGCGCCATCGCGACACAGGCAAACGCTTCGTTGATTTCGTACAGATCCACATCCTCGACCTGCCAGCCGATTTTCTCGTGCAGGTTCGCGATTGCGCTAACCGGCGCGGTCGTAAACCACTCGGGCGCGTGGGCAATTCCGCCGTGACCGACGATCCTCGCCAGCGGGGCCAGGCTGCGTCTTTCCGCCTCCGTCGCGGTCATCAGCACCAGCGCTGCCGCGCCATCGGAAATCGACGATGAACTGGCTGCGGTCACGGTGCCGCCGTCGCGCTTGAACGCGGGCCGCATGGTCGGAATTTTTTCCAGATTACACTGAAAGGGTTCTTCGTCATTCTCGACGACGGTCTCACCTTTGCGTGTCTTTATGGTCAGGGGCGTGACTTCATCGCGAAAGCGTCCGGATTTCACGGCATCGAGCGCGCGGGTCACGGATTCGATGGTATATGCATCTTGTTCTTCGCGCGTGAAGCCGTATTTGTCGACACACATCTCGGCAAAGTGGCCCATCATGTTGCCGTCATACGGGTTCTGCAGACCATCGAAAAACATGTGGTCCAGCACCTGCTGATGACCCATGCGGTAACCGGACCTGGCTTTGGACAACAGGTACGGCGCGTTGCTCATAGACTCCATGCCGCCGGCCAGGACAATGTCGGCGCTGCCCGCCCGTATCGAATCGTGCGCGAGTGTCGCTGCTTTCATTCCGGAGCCGCATACTTTGTTGATGGTCGTACACGGTATCGACTCGGGTAAACCCGCAGCCAGCGCCGCCTGCCTGGCGGGCGCCTGACCGAGGCCGGCAGGTAAAACGCAGCCGGAGATGACTTCGCTGATTTCTGCCGCCGCGACCTCGCTGTCTGCCAGCGCAGCCCGATTGGCCGCGGCGCCGAGTTCGACAGCACTCAACGGCGACAGCCCACCCTGGAAACTCCCGATGGGTGTACGGCGTGCCGAAACGATTACGACAGATTCAGACATTTCTGGTCTCCATGGGAAGCACTCATCCTGCAGAGGCTTCTTGTTTTTATTGCTCCGTCGCCTTGAACAACTCGCGGCCAATCAAGAGGCGTCGTATTTCGGTTGTGCCGGCGCCAATCTCATAAAGTTTCGCGTCCCGCAGAAGGCGGCCGGTGGGGTATTCATTAATATACCCATTGCCACCCAGTGCCTGTATTGCCTCGAGCGAGACTTTGACCGCGGCGTCAGAGGCGTAGAGCAGGCAGGCTGCTGAGTCTTGCCGCGTCACCTCGCCGCGATCAAACAGTTCAGCCGTACGGTAGGAAAAGGCGCGCGCAGACTGTAGCGCCGTGTACATGTCGGCAATCTTGCCCTGCATGATGCCGAATGTTCCTATCGCTTTGCCAAACTGCTTGCGTTCATGGATATATGGCATGACCTCGTCCATGCAGTTTTGCATGATGCCGATCGGACCGCCTGACAAGACCAGGCGCTCCGAATCCAGGCCACGCATCAGGATATAGGTGCCGGCATTCTCCTCGCCCAGCAGATTGGCGTCCGGAATCAGGCAATTCTGGAAAACCAGCTCGCAGGTGTTCGATCCCCGCATGCCCAGCTTGTCCAGTTTCTGCGCTTTGCTGAATCCTTCGGTTGTTGCTTCGACGATAAACGCGCTGACTGTTTTCGATCCCAGTTCGGCGGGCGCCGTGCGCATATAGACCAGCGCAATATGTGCCTCCGGCCCATTGGTTATCCACATCTTCGAGCCATTGGCCAGCCAGCCGCCGTCGGTCTTTTCCGCCCGGCAGCTCATCGATCCGATCACATCGGAACCGGCGCCCGCTTCTGACATGGCCAGTGCACCGACCCATTCGCCGCTGCAGAGTTTTGGCAGGAATTTCTTCCGTTGCTCGTCGTTGGCGCTGAGATAGATGTTGTTGACACATAGATTGGAATGGGCTGCGTAGGACAGGCCAACGGATGCTGAAGCGCGGGAGATCTCTTCCATCGCGACGACATGCGCGAGGTAACTCATGCCCGATCCGCCGAATTCCTCGGGCACGGTCATGCCGAGCAGCCCCAGTTCACCCAGTTTGAGCCAGAGGTCGGCTGGAAACTCGTTGCTGTTGTCGATATCGGCCGCGCGCGGTGCGATCTCATCCGCGGCGAATCGGCGCACGGAATCGCGCAACAGATCGAGATCTTCGTTGATATGGGTATTAAAGGCGCTCATCGGCTCATTATGCTCCTGTTTAGCGCGAAACGGCCGGCTAATCGCCGACCGTTTTCCGGGGGCCAGGTGTCAGGTTCAGGATATCGCGGTCGTATGCGGTTTTCGACCATCGAGGCGATCCTTGAACCTTTTCGTGTACGGAATCTTGGTAGCTGCAATCGCATCTATCCGTTCCATCGCCAGGCGGTCGGCAGCCTGCCAACTGGGGATTCCATCGCGATCGGCGATCTGGAAAATATTGCCAATGATGTGGTAAATCGTTTTGACCATCATAACCGCTCGCTTGCGGTCGTATCCCTGTAATTCGATCGCCACGTTCATCAGGCCACCGGCATTGATTGCGTAATCGGGAGCATACAGAATGCCTCTTTTCTCAAGGACCGTTCCGCATTCGTCGGTATCGAGCTGGTTGTTGGCAGCACCGGCCACTATGCTGCATTTCAGACGCGGAATGGTTTTTTCGTTGATGGCGCCGCCCATCGCGCAGGGCGCAAAAACGTCGGCATCGGTGTCATATATATCATCCAGCGGCACCGCTTCGGCTCCCAACTCGCTCACTACATCCTGTACCGCGGCATCGTTGATATCGGCGACAAAAACTTTAGCGCCTTCCTCGCGAATCATATCCACGATGTGCCTGCCGACATGACCCACGCCCTGAACCGCGTAACTCATTTTCGCGATGTCGGCATGCCCGTATTTTTTCATGAGGCAGGCGCGGATACCCTGCAATGTGCCATAGGCCGTGAACCGTGACGGGTCGCCGCTACCGCCGTGGACTTCATGAACTCCGACCACGCGATCAGTTTCGGCGTAAATATAATCCATGTCCTCCACGTTTGTTCCGACATCTTCGGCGGTGATATAGCGGCCGCCGAGGGAACCGATAAATCGACCCAGGGCGCGGAACAGCGGCTCGCTCT
>JAPUGL010000087.1 GCA_027292775.1 Gammaproteobacteria bacterium
CTGGGCCGCCTGGGTGGGCGGACCATGATGTTCTATATCCTTAGCACATCACTGGCGATCATCGTCGGCCTGGTGCTGGTCAACATGGTAAAACCCGGCCTGGTCGATGGCCAGCCGGCCGCCGGATTGATGGCATTGTCAGCCGATGTTGCAGAGGTCGCAGCCACGGTCGGCGACAAAGGCACCGGCGATCTTGCCGGAATATTCATTCGCATGGTTCCCGCGAACATCGTCAAGGCGGCCGCAGAGGGCGAGATGCTAGGGCTGATTTTCTTCTGCCTGCTGTTTGGCTATTTCATGAGCCAATTGCCCCAGAAATATGCGGATACGATGTTCAGTTTTTGGGACTCGATGTTTCAAGTGATGATGCGCATAACCCATTGGGTCATGAATTTTGCACCGTATGGAGTGTTCGGACTGGTCGCCAAAGTCGTGGCGGAAACCGGTTTCGATGCCGCTAGGCCATTGCTGGTGTTTACCGTCACTGTCATTGCCGCTTTGGCAATTCACGCATTGATCACGCTGCCACTACTGGTGCGTTTCATCGGTCGGGTAAACCCCTGGAAACTGATTCGCGCGGTGTCCCCGGCATTGCTGACCGCCTTCTCGACATCGTCATCTTCGGCGACTTTGCCGATCACGATAGACTCCGTCGAAAAAAACGTCGGCGTGTCCAACCGTGTTTCGAGTTTTGTGCTGCCGCTGGGTGCAACGGTCAACATGGATGGCACCGCATTGTATGAATGCATGGCGGCGCTGTTTATCGCCCAGGCTTACGGTGTGGCTCTGACTATCAGCCAGCAGGTTGTTGTAGTGGTCACGGCTTTGCTGACATCGATCGGGGTTGCCGGAATCCCGTCGGCATCGCTGGTGGCGATCGCCATCATACTGACCGCGGTCGGGTTGCCGATTGAAGCCATCGGTTTGTTGTTCGTGTTCGACCGCATTCTCGATATGATGCGCACCAGCATCAATGTCTTCGGCGATACCTCATGTGCCGTAGTCGTCGCGCGCCTGGAAGGCGAGACGGAAGGGCTGCTGGCGCCGGAGAAGACCTGAAGCCAAAGGACCTTGTAGGCGGGTCTTCAGGCCCGATCGTTCTATTCATCTAAACTCATTCCGACCGTACTATAGCCGGCGTCAACATAGATGATCTCGCCGGTGATACCGCCCGCCAGGTCCGAACACAAAAACGCAGCCGTATTGCCGACATCGTCAATGGTGACGTTCTTTCGCAATGGCGCGACTTCTTCAACGTGGTGCAGCATCGTGCGGAATCCGCTAATGCCGGCGGCAGCCAGCGTCTTGATCGGGCCGGCCGAGATGCCGTTGACCCGCGTACCGCTCGGGCCAACGTCGGCCGCGATAAACCGCACCGCTGATTCCAGGCTGGCTTTGGCCAGACCCATGACGTTGTAATGTGGTACGGATTTGACCGCGCCCAGGTAGCTCAGCGTCAGCATCGCGCCGTTGCGCCCTGCCATCAGCGGGCGAGCGGCCTTGGCCAGCGCGGCAAAACTGTAAGTGGAGATATCGTGGGCGATCTGGAAGCCTTCGCGGTTGATGGCGTCGAGAAAACCGCCCTCGAGCTGGTCGCGCGGCGCAAAACCGACCGAGTGGACCAGGATATCGAGACCGTTCCAGCGCTCGCCCAGTGTGACCATCGCTTGCTCGATGTTGGCATCGGCCGCGACATCCATCTCGAAGGTCAGATCGGTATCGAGTTCGGCAGCCATTTTCTCAACCCGGCTTTTCAGCTTGTCATTCTGATAGCTCAGGGCCAGATCGGCGCCTTCGCGGCGCATCGCCTGCGCGATGCCCCACGCTATCGAGCGAGTGCTGGCGAGGCCAACGATCAGTGCTTTTTTGCCGGCAAGAAAACCCATGCGTCATCTCCGAGTGTGGATGTGAAAAATCAGTGCGTTGCCTGGCCGATTCTTTTGGCTGACGGAATTCTACCGAAAAAAGAACAATAGATTGATTTTTTATTTACCTGTTGGAGGGGCTTCAGGCCCGAATGTTCGGGTTCTTTATCGCGGCTAAAGCCGCTCCTACGAAATTCTCTGAGACTCGGCAGGAGATTTTTTCTCATGTAGGAGGGCCTTCAGGCCCGAATGTACGGGGTTTTTATCGCGGCTAAAGCCGCTCCTACGAGATACTCTCAGAATTGGCGGGAGATCCTGTCTCTTGCAGGAGGGCCTTCAGGCCCGAATTCGTTTACGCGACATTAACCGCCGCTTTGCTTGGTCACGTCGATATACATGACCAGTCGCTGGCCGGGGCGCAGTACACGCTTGCCGCTGAGGCTGTTCCAGCTTTTTAGCTGGTTGACGCTGACCTTGAAGCGCGAGGAAATCTTCCACAGCGAATCGCCCTTGCGTACGGTGTAATTGATCCGCCGCACATGGCCGCTCGGCGGCCCGCTGCCAATCAACACAATGCTTTTCCCGCCCCAGATCACCAGTTCGCGACCGGCCGCCAGGGTGTCGCGCGGCGCCATTCCGTTCCACTTGGCCAGGCTGCGCGTGTTGACCCCGTATTTACGGGAAATAGTCCACAACGAATCACCCGGCTGTACCCGGTAGAGCGTCCGCTTCGAACCGCGCGACCGGCTCATCGTACGCGCCAGGCGTGAATCGGCGCTCAGGGTATAAGACGACGCGCTTTTGCTGGCCTTGGGTATCATCAGGTATTTACCGGCACGGATCGTGGAGCCGCGTAGGTTGTTGACCTCACGAATCAGTTTTTGTGTCGTTTGGAATTTTCTTGCGATCACGCTGAGGCTATCGCCATTGCGGATACGATAGCGTTTCCATTGCACCTGCTTCCTGGCCGGCAGCGCTGCGAGATTGCTCTCGAAGGCCGCGGCCGCGCTAACCGGCACCAACAGGCGATTCGGTCCGGCCGGGTCGGTCGCCCAGCGGTTAAATCCGGGGTTCAGCGCATAGATTTCTTCAACCGACACGCCTGCCAGGCCCGCGGCCAGCGCCAGATCGAGTTGCCCGTGGGTTTTAACTACCGAGAAATACGGCTCGTTCCTGATCCGCATAATTGTCACGCCGTTGCCTTCGGGATCTGCAATCAGGCGGGACACAGCCAGCAGTATTGGCACATAGGCGCGGGTTTCCACCGGTAACAGACGCGACAGGCTCCAGAAGTCGATCGGCTTGCCGGCTTTCCGGTTGCGTCGGATCGCGCGATGCACGTTGCCTTCGCCGGAGTTATAAGCGGCGATCGCCAGCAGCCAGTCGTTATCGAACTGCTTGGCCAGTGCTTCCAGGTAATCCAGTGCGCCGCGTGTGGAATCGATAATGTCGCGGCGACCGTCGTACCACCAGTCCTGTTTCAGACCAAAGCGGCGGCCCGTGCCGGGAATAAACTGCCAAAGACCCGCGGCACGCCCGTGCGAGTACGCAAATGGGTCATAGGCACTTTCGACGATCGGCAGCAGGGCGATTTCCATCGGCATGCCACGCGAGGCAATCTCGCTGACGATATGGTGCAGATAACGGCTGGAGCGGGTAAAGACCCGGTCGAGATAAGCCTGGTGCTTGCGATACCAGTCGAGTTGCAAGTCAATGGACCGCTGCGAGCTATCGGGAAGCTGGTAACCGGCGCGGATGATGTCCAGCGTGTCGGGCAAGGCATCGACCGCCCAGTAGGGGATCATCGGATGGGTCACATCGACGATATGAATGGTCTGCACGCTGGTGAAACTGACCAGGTCCGATGCAGGCTCGACCGCTTCCAGCGGCGTCGATCGCAGGTTCTGGCTCAGCATGCTGTCGTCATCCCTGACCTGGGTCTGGCTGCAGGCTGATAGCAAGACAGCCAGTGCGCCCAAATGTGCAATTCCTTTGTTCAAACCATCTCTCCTGCGTGACTCATTCGTGCAAAGCCGCCTTTTCAACGGCGGATTTCGGCAAAACCTTCAACCGGGGAAGTGAGTTCAGGGCCGGCACGTACATTAGCTGCCAGCGATTTTTCCCAATCTTATTGCGATCTGACCGTACAGGCCTGCAAAAATTACCTGCGCGGCACCAATAGACCAGCGGTTTTGGGCTCATTAAAACCCGTGTTATGACAAATTTCCACGATTTGCAGGATATCTGCCCGTACCGGGTTCACAGTTTTGCAAAAAAGGGGCCGGTTTTTTTTTCGCTAAAAAGTGGGGCAGCTTCCTTTTTTGCCCGGCGATCCCTCTCCAGGCCAGGTTCCACAAGGTCTGACCGCCATCGCCATTTCAGGTTATCCTTGCCCGCATGTCACGTCCGCAAAGCGTCTTCGAATGGTTGGAACGGCCGCTGGGCCAGACTTTGCTGAGCGCCGAGACCGAGATCGCAGCGCGCTGCCTCGGCCAGATCTTCGGCTATCAGGCTATTCAGGTGGGCCGCTGGGGGAGCGCAGACCAGTTTAGCCGCAGCAGCCGGACGCGCCGGTACACGGTCTTGAGCAGTCAGGCTGGCGACGGCGTGGACCTGGTCAGCCCCGCCAACGCACTGGCGCTGGCCAGCGATTCCGTGGACGCGGTAATCCTGCCGCATACGCTGGAAACCGAAGCCGACCCGCATGAGGTGCTGCGCGAGGTTGAGCGGGTTCTATCCGGCGAAGGGCACTTGCTGGTCTTCAGCTTTAGCCCGAACAGTCTCTGGGGTATCCGTCACCGGCTCAGTAACGGGCGATTTCCGCCCGGCATCAACCGCTTCGTATCCGAACACCGTCTGCGCGACTGGTTGCGGCTGCTGGGGTTTGAAGTATTGTCCGTCACTGGCTATTGTGCCGGGCCACCGAGCAGTGCCCCGGCATGGATGCGCGATAGCGAGCTCAACAAGCCGACCGGCCATGGCGTATTGAAGCTGATGGCCGGCGCCTTTTGCCTGCTTGCATGCAAACGGGTGTTTACCGCAACTCGAATCATGCCGGGACAAACAAGGAAACCACGGGTGCTGGCCGGACTGGCCGAACCCTCGACAAGGAATTCGACTTGAGCACAGTGACGATTTACACCGATGGCGCCTGCCGCGGCAACCCGGGCCCGGGTGGCTGGGGCGTGTTGATGATGACCCGAGGCAAGGAGAGAACGCTGTCCGGAGCGGAGCCGGAAACCACCAACAACCGCATGGAGATCCAGGCCGCCATCGAGGCGCTCAGCGCGCTAAAGCGAGGCTGCAAGGTGGTGCTGTACACCGACTCCAGGTACGTCAAGGATGGCATCAACGAATGGCTGCCGAACTGGAAGGCGCGTGGCTGGAAAACCAGTAACCGCAAGCCGGTCAAGAACGAAGACCTGTGGCGTGAACTGGACCGTGTCGTGGTGCAGCACGAGATAGACTGGCGCTGGGTTCGTGGCCACAGCGGCGTGGCCGGGAACGAGCGCGCCGATGAACTCGCCAACGCGGCGGTCGACGCGATGTTGAACGGCGAATAGACAGGGAAAAAGGAACGCAAACATGCGACAAATCGTACTCGATACCGAAACCACCGGACTGGAGCCGTCGCTCGGCCACCGGATCATCGAAATTGGTTGTGTCGAGATGATCAACCGGCGCGCCAGCGGGAAGACCTTTCAGTATTACCTGAATCCGCAGCGTGAAATCGACCCGGGCGCCCAGGAAGTCCACGGGTTGAGCAATGAATATCTGGAGGACAAACCGTTTTTTGCGGATATCGCCGACGAATTCCTGGATTTCGTTCGCGGCGCCGAGCTGGTCATTCACAATGCGCCGTTTGATATCGGTTTCCTCGACAAGGAGCTTGAACTCGCCGAACACGACCAGCGCATCGCAGACGTCTGCAATGTGCTGGACACGCTGGTACTGGCGCGGTCGATGCATCCAGGCCAACGCAACAGCCTGGACGCGCTGTGCAAGCGTTACCGGATCGACAACTCCAACCGCGAGTTGCACGGGGCTTTGCTGGATGCGCGCATCCTGGCGGATGTTTACCTGAGCATGACCGGCGGGCAGGCCGCGCTGTCGCTGGACAGCGAAGGCCAGCCAGGACAGACCGGCATGACCGGGCAGGGCAGGGCAGCCGCGAAAATAGACCGGGCCGGCCTGAAACTGGTCGTGGTCAATGCCAATGACGAAGAACTGGCGGCGCATGAGGCTTGTCTTGAGACCATCGATGCGGCCAGCGAAAATGGCTGCCTGTGGAATAAATAAAAAAGCAAGCATGGACCTGGAGAACCTGAAAATCGGCGTCATCGGGCTTGGCTATGTCGGCCTGCCGCTGGTTGTGGAGTTGGACCGGCATTTCAGCACGGTCGGCTTCGACATCAAGGAAGGGCGCATCGCGGAGCTCAACGCCGGGCATGATTCGACACTCGAGGTGGACGATGACGACCTCAAAAACGCCGGCGAGCTGAGTTTCACGACCGACATCAGAGATCTCGCCGACTGCAACTTTTTCATCGTCACCGTTCCCACGCCGATCGATCGGCACAAACGTCCCGACTTGCAGCCGCTGATCAGCGCCAGTGCATCGGTTGGCGCTGTCTTGCAAAAAGGTTCCGTGGTCGTCTTTGAGTCCACGGTCTATCCCGGTGCGACCGAAGAAGTCTGTGTGCCGCAACTGGAAAAAGCATCGGGCCTCAAGTTCAACAAGGATTTTTTTGTCGGTTACAGCCCGGAGCGGATCAACCCGGGCGACAAGACCCATCGGCTGCCGGACATCGTCAAGATCACCTCGGGTTCGACCCCCGAAACGGCTGAATTCGTCGACTCGGTTTATCGGACCATCATCACGGCCGGCACCCACAAAACGTCGAGCATCCGCGTCGCAGAAGCCGCCAAGGTCATCGAAAACACCCAGCGCGATGTCAATATCGCACTGATCAACGAACTGGCGCTGATATTCAACCGCATGGACATCGATACGCAGGAGGTCCTGGCAGCAGCGGGCAGTAAGTGGAATTTTCTGAACTTCACGCCGGGGCTGGTCGGCGGCCATTGCATCGGCGTCGATCCGTATTACCTGACTCACAAGTCGCAGGAAATCGGTTATCACCCGACGATGATTCTCGCCGGCCGGCGGATCAACGACAACATGGGTCTTTACGTGGCGTCGGAAGTCATTCGCCTGATGATTTCGAAGCGTATCCACCTGGTCGGCGCCCGCATCCTGGTGATGGGCCTGACGTTCAAGGAAAATTGTCCGGATGTACGCAACACCCGGGTGGTCGATGTCGTCAACGAGCTGAGCAATTCACACGCGCAGGTCGATGTTTATGACCCCTGGGTAGATGCCGGGCAGGCGAAGGCCGAATATGGCATCGATATGATCGCCGAGCCAGAGGCGGGCATTTATGATGCCGTGATTGTTGCGGTGGCGCACCGGCAATTTGCGGAACTTGGCGCAAAAAACATTCACGGCTTCGGGCGCGAGTCGCACGTGCTTTACGACATCAAACATTTATTGTCGGCCAGCGATGTGGATGGCCGCTTATGAAAATTCTGGTCACAGGCGCTGCCGGCTTCATCGGTTTTTTCGTAGCGCGCAAGTTGCTCGAGCGCGGCGACATCGTCGTCGGTCTGGACAACTTGAACGGTTACTACGATGTGACACTGAAAAAAGCGCGCCTCGCAAGGCTGAAAACCGAAGATAAATTCGGTTTCATCAAGCTCGACATCGCTGACCGACCAGCCATAGAAAAACTCTTTACCGAACAGAAGTTCGATCGCGTGGTCCATCTCGCCGCGCAAGCCGGCGTCCGTTACTCGATCGAAAACCCGCACGCCTACATCGAAAGCAACATCGTCGGATTCCTGCACATACTCGAAGGCTGCCGCCACAACGAAGTCGAGCACCTGGTCTATGCCTCGAGCAGCTCGATATACGGCGCGAACACCCAGATGCCGTTCAACGTCCACCAAAACGTGGACCACCCTCTGTCGTTGTACGCGGCCAGCAAGAAATCCAACGAGCTGATGGCGCACACCTACGCCAGCTTGTACCAGATTCCGGTTACCGGCCTGCGCTTTTTCACGGTCTATGGCCCGTGGGGTCGCCCCGACATGGCCTTGTTCCTGTTTACCAAAAACATCCTGGCCGGCGAACCCATCGACGTCTTCAACCATGGCCACCACAAACGCGATTTCACCTTTGTCGACGACATCGCCGAAGGCGTGGTCCGTTCCCTGGACAAGATCGCGACCCCAACCCCGCTGTGGATCAGCGATCAGCCCGATCCCGGTACCTCGTTCGCGCCGTTCCGGTTGTACAACATCGGCAACAACAAACCGGTCGAGTTGCTGCATTTCATCGAGGTGCTGGAAAAATGCCTGCGCCGCAAGGCCGAGAAAAACCTGTTGCCCCTGCAGCCG
>JAPUGL010000088.1 GCA_027292775.1 Gammaproteobacteria bacterium
GCCGCAAAGTATCGATTGCGGTGGCAAGCCGGAAAGCATCGATGGCGGTGGCAAACCGGAAAGCATCGATGGCGGTGGATCGCCCACTAGTATTAGTAGTGCTGGATCAGATATTTGATTTTTTTTTGGTGCTTGTTACAACATTTATTTTTGATCGTTATCGTCTTCGAAGTAATAGCAACCAATACCGATGGTTTTCGAGTGCCTATCGGCCGTTAGGCTATCTCCTATTTCAACCTTCGCTAGTTCTGAATCAATATCTTCAACAAATCTCTCCACTCTGTTTCGAAGGGTCTTATAACTCTGACTAAGCTTTTTCTTCGGGATAGTTGCCCATACGAAACGATCGATGCGTCCAAATCCTGATATGTGATCCGGCCGGGAATTGAAATCCATCGTTGACAAGTGTCGGGCTAATCCTGATTCCAATGCAACCATCAGACTATTATCCATATCGACTGCGACAAAGTGCCGCTTTACTGGGTAGAACTGATTGCCTTCCGACTCTATAGCATCGGCTCGTATCAGTTCCTTGAAAAGCGCGCCCGATGGCACATCACCACCATACGATTTAGCAAGCGTTAGAAAGCACGGATCGCCGCTGTCATATGCCAGCACAATTGGCTTCCCATTCTCATCCAGGTAGTGCGGATCCGAATGCCAGAAATGCAAAACAGCCGATGCGGGGCTCAGTTTGCTGCTTATCTTGTCCTCCCGCATTTTTTCCCAACCGTCGTCGCGAATCTTTTTGACTTCCTTCCTTGTCAGACCCGTCATGATGGCAACTCGCGAGATATTCGTCTTCCTGCCCCGCAGGCCATATTCGTTCGTCGAGATTTCGACAAACAACGACTTGGCCACTTCCGTAAAATCTTTGTAGGAAATGCCCGAGCGCAAAAAAATTCTGAACAAGGGTTTCAGGGCATTTCGGCTGGCGTCCAAGAGCTGAATATGCTTTGGGAGTTCGGGCATAGTGATTAGCTCGATCGGTCAAGAAGTAATAATTGGCCCATATATATACCGCAGCAAAAGATTATTTGCTAATAAGCTGCAACAGAGCTTCCTCATCAATTACGAAAACTCCCATATCCAGTGCTTTTTTATGTTTTGAGCCGGGGTTCTCACCCGCGACCACAAAGTCAGTCTTCCTGGAGACAGACCCGGAAACTTTTGCCCCAAGCTCATGAAGCCTTGATTTCGCTTGATCTCTGGTCAGTTTATTGAGTGTCCCGGTCAATACGAATGTCTTCCCGGCCAACGGCAATTGATCGTCTGGAGTAGCTTTTCTTTCTACTGGCCAACGGATGCCAGCCGCCAGCAATGCATCGATAATTTCTTTGTTGTGCGTTTGCTGGAAGAAAGTGCGCACATGAGAGGCCACGACCGTACCGACATCCTGTACGGTCATCAAGGCTTCCTCATCGGCCTCCATTAACTCGTCAAGATCTGTGAAATACGCCGACAATGACAAAGCCGTAGCTTCACCAACTTCCCGAATTCCGAGCGCGAACAAAAAACGTGCAAGTTTTGTTTGCTTGCTTTTTTCCAGCGCATTGAGAATATTCCCCGCGGACTTCTCCGCCATGCGATCCAGTCCGGATAGATTTTCCAGCGTAAGTTTGTAAAGGTCGGCTACCGTTTCGACTACGCCTGTCTCGACTAACTGATCAACGATTTTATCGCCCATACCGTCAATGTTCATGGCACGGCGGGATGCAAAATGTTTTATGGCTTCTTTTCGCTGCGCCGGACAAAACAATCCGCCACTGCACCGGGCAACCGCCTCATTTTCTGGCCGCTCAACGTCCGAACCACACACAGGACATTTAGCCGGCAGTCGAACTTTTCGGGATTTTCCTGGCCTTTTCTTTTTAATCACGCTAACAATTTCGGGAATAACGTCTCCTGCGCGTCGAACCACTACAGTGTCACCAATCCTGACATCCTTGCGTTGCAGCTCATCCATATTGTGCAACGTCGCGTTGCTAACGGTTACACCACCGACAAAAACAGGGTCCAGTCTCGCCACAGGCGTTAGCGCGCCGGTCCGGCCGACCTGAAATTCGACATCCTTAACGATGGTCGTTTCTTCCTCGGCTGGAAACTTTTGCGCGATCGCCCAGCGCGGAGCACGGGCGACAAATCCGAGCATCTCCTGGTAGTCGAGCGAATTAACCTTGAAGACAACACCATCGATATCGTAAGGAAGCGAGACTCTTTTTTCGAAAATTGCGGCATAGTAGGCCAGGCATTGATCCACACCGGACAACACGGCCAATTCAGGAGATACTTTTAGACCCCATTGTCGGAGTAACTGCATCCCCATTTCGTGGGTTGAAGCGGAGTGTCCTTTCGATATTTCGCCGATGCCATAGAAATATATATTCAGCGGCCTTCGCGCGGTAATTCTCGGGTCCAGCTGACGGAGGCTGCCGGCAGCCGCGTTACGCGGATTTATAAATTCTTTTTCCTCGTTCCTCCTGGCCCTGGCATTAAATTCATCGAATCCGGCCCGCGGCATAAAGACTTCACCGCGTACATCCAGCAGCGGGGGATATTTCGAGCCCGACAGCTGCAAGGGGATCGCGTGAATGGTCTTGATGTTATGAGTTACGTCCTCGCCTGTAGTGCCATCACCCCTCGTAGCCGCTCGAACGAGTTTTCCGTCTTGATAAAGAATACTGACAGCCAATCCATCAAGCTTTGGTTCTGCCGCATATTCAACCTTTTCGGAGTCATCAAGCTTGAGCCGATCTCTCAGACGACGATCGAAATTGCGTAATTCGTCTTCATCAAACGCATTATCCAAAGACAACATTGGCAAACGATGGTGTATTTGATTGAATGCCTTGACTGGCTCTGCGCCAACTCTTTGCGTTGGGGAATCGTCAGTTATCAGATCGGGATGTTCGGATTCAAGTTTCCGGAGTTCCCGCAACAGGCGATCATAGCGCGCGTCGGATAATTCCGGATCGTCCAATACATGATAAAGATGATCGTGGTATCGAATCTGCTGACGCAACTCTTCTACATGCAACTTCGTTTTTCTGGGTGCGGTCATATCGCGGCGCCGTGATGCTCGGGTACTCGGCTCAGACGGTTTGGTGCTGGTACCGAATGATTTCGTCGCGGATATATCCAGCACCCTGCGCGGTCAGTGCACAGCCTTTTTCGTCCAGCAATTCACAGTTCGTTCTTTCGGCGATCTCGCGGGCTGTTGCCAACATATCATCAAAAACTTCGATGCCATCCAATGCGCCAGGCAAAACCATGAAAAAAGTCAGGCCGGGCGTATTCATATTTTCCAGCTTGGACAAATCGAATGTCCCCGGTTCGAGCAGGCTCGCCACGCTGTATACTGGAACCTCCGAGTTTTCAGCCATGCGATGAAATATCTGGAAACTACCATGCATTAGCCCGGCGTCCATTAACGTTTTTACGACATCCATGCCGTTCAGGAGCAATCCGCCTTTCGTGGCAACTCTTAGCGAAATGATCTTTTCGTCCGCGCTAGAATCCTTGTAAGTACCCCTTTTGGAAGCAACCTTTTTGGAATCCTTTCCTTTGCTTGCAGGAAGTGGCTCCTGGCCGCTGCCATCGACCGCATTCGCGATCGGCTCCTTAAGTTCCATCTCAGAATTTTCACCGGAACCCAGCGATGGCTCAGCGCGTTTATAGGAAGAATCGTTGGCTGCCAGGTCATCATCGAACTGGCGCTTGCTCCACAAATAAACGGCGCCTACGACTACCGCTCCAACAATCAGCAATATCCAGCGAAGCTCTGCCATTCCAAGCTCTAACTGGCCGCCATTTCCACCGCTTCGTCAACATCGACTGACACGAGCCTGGAAACGCCGGCTTCGTGCATAGTGACGCCGGTAAGCTGGGCCGTCATTTCCATTGTCGTTTTGTTGTGCGTAATGATGACGAACTGCACGCGTTCCGACATGTCACGCAATATCTCGCAGAAACGGCTGACGTTGGCATCATCCAGTGGTGCATCTACCTCGTCCAGCAGGCAAAACGGCGCCGCATTCAATTCGAAGATGCTGAACACTAACGCCACAGCGGTCAGCGCTTTTTCGCCGCCTGAAAGCAGATGAATCGTGCTGTTACGCTTGCCGGGCGGCTGCGCCATGATTGTGACCCCGGAATTCAGCAAATCGTCGCCGACCAGTTCCAAATAGGCATGCCCCCCGCCAAAAAGTCTCGGGAATTTTTGCTTGAGACCGTCGTTAATGTTGTCGAAGGTCTCCTTAAATCGCGTTCGCGTCTCGCGATCAATTTTTCGAATAGCATTTTCCAACGTTTGCAACGCGTCACTCAGGTCGGAATTTTGCTTATCCAGGTACTCTTTTCGATCTAGCTGCTCCTGGTATTCGCCAATGGCAGCCAGGTTGATCGGTCCAAGACGGTTTATCCGGCTCGCCAGACGTTCCAACAGATCATCCCACTGTTCTACGCTCGCGTCATCCGGCATTTCGCTGTTAATTTCATCAATTCCAAAACCAGTTTCGTCAAATTGTTCGCATACACCCTCCCGACGCACGCTGATTTCCCGAACCGTCATCCGTGCACGATCCGACGATTGGCGAATCTCTTCGACCGCTGACTGAGCCTCGGTCCGTTCTTGTTCCTGTTCGCGAAGAGCTTCCTCTATTTCCTCCAGCCGCTTTCTCGCTTCCCCCAGTTCCTTCTCTACTGTTATGCGATCCTTCAGCAACTCGCTTAATTGCTGACGATTTTCTACAAATGGTTTTTCACCCCCCCTGAGCTGTTTCTCGAGCTCCTCGACACGATCCCCGAACCCCCGGAGCTGGTCTTCCATTCGTGACAGGTTGGCGCTGGCCGATTCGCGGCTGCTCCGCCTTGATTCAACCTTGATCGCGATCTCCTGGCATGCGTCCTGTCCTTCCTTCGCGATTTCACGACAAGATTCGAAATTCGACTGAAGTTCGACGCGTTGCTCTTTCAGGACGACGCGTTTTTCCTCCAATGTCGCCAGAAGTTCGACGCCGCTTTCGACTGCCGCTCGGGACGTTCTCAATTGCCGACTTGATTTTTCAATATCGCGCGTTACTTCTGCAAACTCGATGCCCAGGCTACGTGTCCGGCTGGCGGTTTGCTCCGCCTGGTGCCGCTCTGCTTTCAGTTGTCCAGACAAGTCTGCGTGCAATCGTTGCAGCCGCCCGCCCTCTTCCTGGGCTGTCTCCCGTTCCGACTCGAGCTTTTCGAGATCACGCCTCACCGCGACATGCTTGCCCTCGTCGCGAGTTACGCAGGCGGCATACTCGATATGTTGCTCGCGTAACATCCTGATTTGTTGCTCACGATGAATTACGCCGGACTGCTCATCATTGCCGCGAGCGACTCGCAACCAGTCCCCGCCCAGCCAGATGCCGTCTTTGGTAACTATCGAGTCACCCGGTCGCAAATTTTCCCTGGTTGCCAGCGCCTGCTCCAGCGAATCTGCGATATAGACGCCGTTCAGCAAAGTTTCCAGGCCCGAGCAATTCTGAATCTTGCTCAGCAACAGCGATTGGTCGGCTACCGAATCGACCGCTTTTTTGCGGTCGATAAATGTGATCGAACCTGACTTCAAAGTACCCAGAACTTCGGCCACAGCATCGATTCCCTCAACACAAACCGCTTCCAGGTAGGAACCCAGCACTGTCTCGACAGCTGGCTCCCATTCGGCTTCTACTTCGAGCTCCTGCGCCAATCGCGGGCGGTTACTCAGGTTCCTGCCCTCGAGCCATTCGACGACTTCACCCTCAGTCTGTCCCAGCGCTGCCTGCTGCATCGCTTCGAGCGTGGCCAGCCGCCCACAGATTTTCTGTACATTGGACCGGCCCAGATCGAGCTTGCCGGTTAATTCCTGGTCCTGAGTACGCAATTGCGCCATTCGTGCCGACATTTGCTGTAAGCGCTGTCGCAGAGTCGCGGCCTGGACCTCGGCCTGCTGTTCCTGCCGTACGAGATCGGCGAGCTTTTCTTCCGAATCGGCATTGGATATCGACTGTTGCTCCTGACCCACTTTATTTTTCTGCTGCAACATGCGGGAAAGCTGGTTCTCCAGGTGCTCGATAGACGCTTTGTGCACCTGGACCTGGTTTTGCGCGGTATGATTTTCGCGGCCAAAACTTTCCCAGGCCTCCTGCCAGTCAGCCAATTCCTGTTCGGCGCCGCGCAACGCGTCTGTCGAATCGGCTTCCCGTCGACGGGCCTTTTCGAGGTTCGGACCCAGCTCATCCAACGCTTCAGCCAGACCATGAAGCCGGCTCTCGTCCTTCTCAATGTGCGATTTGATATCGCTCAGGTTTGCCTGAGCCTGCTCAAGGTCTGCTTCCTGCCGTTTTTTCAGTTCCCGCGCGTGTTGAATATTTTGCTCAAGCCGGGCTATCTCTGCGCCCACTTTGTAATAGCGTGCCTGAACCTCGTTGAAGATATCGGTTTGGGAATTGTGATTGTCGCGGGATTCCTCGATTTTCGCCTCGACACCCCGCTGCCCGGACACAGCCGCCTGCAAACGATTTTCAACATCGGAAGCTTCCTTTCGGGCCACGGCTGCCTTTTCGTCCAGGCTGCGCAGTTTCAATGCGATAAGTTCCGCGCCCAGCTTTCTTTCCTGTGCTTTCAGCTTTTTGTACCGCTTTGCGGCTCTTGACTGACGCTGCAGGTGCTTGATTTGTTTTTCGATCTCGTCGATCAGATCATGCAGACGTTCGAGGTTTTCCCGGGTGCGTCGAATTCGGATCTCGGTTTCTCGCCTTCTTTCCTTGTATTTCGAAATACCCGCCGCTTCCTCGAGGAAAACCCGCAATTCATCGGGCCGAGCCTCGATCAACCTCGATATCATGCCTTGCTCAATTATCGCGTAACTGCGTGGTCCCAGCCCGGTGCCGAGGAAAATGGCCGTGATGTCCTTTCTCCGGCATCGCGTATTGTTGAGGTAGTAGATGGAGGTGCCGTCACGCGATACGACCCGGCGAATGGAGATTTCCGCATAATTGGCGTATTGCCCGCCAATCGCACCATCGGCATTATCAAAAACCAGTTCGACGGAGGCGTTGCCGACCGGTTTGCGAGAACTCGATCCGTTAAATATGACATCGGCCATGGAATCGCCACGAAGGTTTTTGGCCGAGCTTTCCCCCATCACCCAGCGCACGGCATCAATCACGTTGGACTTGCCGCAGCCGTTCGGGCCAACAATTCCGGTCAGATTTCCTGGAAAAAGGATGGTGACCGGGTCTACGAAAGACTTAAAACCCGCCAGCTTGATTTTGCTGAGTCGCATATGCCTTGACGCCAATCCCTTAGGCTGATGGTTCCTTTAATAGCGGTAGTGTAAAGTAATTAAAGTTCAAAGTAATTATTGTTCAGTAATAATTGTTCAGCGCAGAAATTGTTCAATGCATACGCCCTGATTGCCTGATTCGGAGGCCCCGATCCCGATGTCTGTGAACCCGCAAAAATCCGGCCTGGCGCAACCCGTCCGTGGTCTTGAAACTTTCGACAACCCGAAGCCGGCTCGCGACTACACCATTCGAATTCGGGTACCGGAGTTTACCTGCCTGTGCCCAAAAACGGGGCAACCCGACTTTGCTATTCTAAACTTCGAGTATATTCCCGATAATCTTTGTATAGAACTGAAATCATTGAAAAATTATATCTGGTCATATCGCGACGAGGGAGCATTCCACGAAGCTGTGACCAATCAGATTCTCGACGATTGTGTCGCCGCGATCGAACCTCGATACATGTGCCTGACCGCTGAATTCAACGTGAGGGGCGGCATTTATACGACCGTCGTTGCAGAACACCGACAGCCGGGTTGGCAGGCGCCCGAGCCGAATTTAACCCCCTGATATTAAAGCTGTTTTTTTGCCAAAAAGCTCCCTCTGGACAGCGGCTGCGGGGGTTGTATAATGCCGCGTTCGGTATTTGCCACAGATGGAGATGACGCATTGCCCGCCAGAAAGAAAACTACCGTCAAAAGTGCTGCCAAGAAATCCAGGAAAAAGGCTGCCACAAAAAAAGTGAGCGCAAAAAAGGCCACCAGGAAAACGACCAAGAAGGTTCGCAAGAAGGCCGCAACAGCGAAAAAAGCAGCGACTAAAAAAACCGGTAAGAAAAAAGTCGCCAGAAAAAAAGCCACTGCGAAAAAAGCGGTGAAAAAAGCCCGCGCCGGCAAGAAAATTCAGCTGAAAAAATCACCCGCCAAAAAGAAAGCAAAGAAAAAGGCAGCGGCCAGGACCGGGGCACAACGTAATCAGCTGATGACTGGACCGTTACACGGTTTCCAGCCTTATAAAGCCAGGCGCGGTGAGCGGTATATGAACACCACCCAGCTTGAGCACTTCAGGAATATCCTGGCGGCCTGGCGTCAGGCGTTGATGGAAGAAGTCGACCGGACCGTTGATCACATGAAGGATGAGGCCGCCAATTTCCCGGATCCGAATGACCGCGCGACGCAGGAATCCGAATTTGGCCTCGAACTGAGAACACGGGATCGCGAACGCAAGTTGATCCGGAAGATTTCACAGGCACTGACCCGCATCGAGGAAGGTAGATACGGCTATTGTGATGAGACCGGCGACGAAATCGGGCTGAAACGCCTTGAGGCGCGGCCGGTTGCGACACTGTGTCTCGATGCACAGGAGCGTCGGGAAATGGCGGAGCGTCAATACCGGGATCGGGACGACCGCTATCGCTGACCGAGATCGTATCGAAAAACACAATCGGGGCTCTGAGACGAATTCTCAGGGCCCCGATTTGTTTCCGGGCTACGTCGGCCGATTTGCTCCCTCCCCCACAGGCCCTTTGCATTTTGGTTCTCTGATTACCGCATTGGGCAGCTGGCTGGATGCACGCGCCAACAATGGAACCTGGCTTTTGCGAATCGAGGACATTGATCCCCCACGAGAGCACCCCGGTGCAGCCGACAGAATCAAATCGACTCTCGACGCATTGGGACTGCACTGGGATGGAGAGGTAATTTACCAAAGTCAGCGCCTGGCATATTTCGATAGTGCCCTCGAGTTGCTGGTCGAAAAGGAACTGCTCTATCCCTGTGTGTGCTCTAGAAAATCAATACGAAAAACGGTGAGTGAGCTTGGTCATGCGGCGGGCGTTTACCCCGGAACCTGTCTGAACCGAACACATGAAAACGATCAACCTCACAGCCTGAGAATCAAAACCAGCGGAGTCCATATTGAATTCGCGGACCAGATCTATGGTGATCTCACGGAAGACCTGGCCTCCGAGTGCGGCGATTTCGTCGTAAAACGCCGCGATGGCCTGCCCGCATATCAACTTGCGGTCGTCGTCGACGATTTCCAGCAAACCATTACCCATGTAGTCCGTGGCGCGGATTTGTTGGACAATACCGGCCGCCAGGCCTATCTGCAGTCGGTTCTGGGTTACCCGCGGCCGGCGTATATGCACTTGCCGGTCGTATTAAGTAGCGCCGGTAAAAAACTGAGCAAACAAACCGGCGCGCTGCCATTAGCCGACACGTCCTTGACTGATTCGGTGCTTTCCGCTCTCAGATTCCTGAATCAAGACCCGCCTGGCGAGCTTTCAAACGCGCTGAATACAGAAATTCTCGAGTGGGCAATAGCGAACTGGCAACCAAACCTCATTAAGCATGCAGGCGCTCCATAGACTCTCTCGAGAATATTTTTCCGTATTGCACAAAAATGTACTATGCTTCCAGCAAGTCAGATTCTTTTGTGCTACCTGGCGCAGCATCATCGCGCGGCAAAATCGTTGCAAAAATTGATACGTTGTCCAGAAAGAGAAAAAAATGAATGACAGCAGCAACCGAATAATAAAAAAATATCCGAACCGCAGGCTGTACGACACCGAGGAAAGTCGATACATCACGTTGGCTGACATCCGGCGGCTGGTGCTCGAAAAAATCGACTTCGTCGTGATCGACAAAAAATCACAGGAAGATATTACGCGAGGCATTTTATTGCAGGTTATCGCAGACCAGGAAGATCACGGCGATCCCGTTATGAGCCAGGATTTCCTTGCCCAGGTCATTCGCTCCTATGGCAGTTCGATGCAAAGCATGATGAGCAGCTATCTGGAACAAAGCCTGCGACTGTTTATGACCCAGCAACAGCAAGTTCGCGATAAAGTGAGAGACGTAGTCGGTGTCGATCCCGTTGGCGTAATGACCGATATCGCACAAAAGAATTATGAACGCTGGAAGTCAGTTCAAAACGAAATTTTTCGCACGCTGACCAGCATCAGTGGCCAAGAAAGCGATCGAGACGAAAGCCACCACGAAAAGGATGACGACAGCAACAGTGATCGTCCGGCCGCATAGCCTGACGATAACAAATCACAAACGATGAAGGGGCCTTCCGGCCCCTTTTTTTTCTTCCATTGTCCTTGCGGCGAATGCCTACTCAGCATCCAGGTTGCGCATGCTCAATCGAACGCGGCCCTGGCGATCCACCTCGAGTACCTTCACTTTAATTTCGTCACCTTCGGACAGTTTGTCGCTGACTTTTTCAACCCGTTCTTCCGAGATCTGAGAAATATGCACCAGGCCGTCTTTGCCCGGCAGAATCGTGACGAATGCCCCGAAGTCCATCAGACGCGCCACCTTGCCATCATAGATCTTACCAACCTCAACCTCGGCTGTGATCAGTTCGATCCGCCTGCGAGCCTCCTGGCCGGAAGGACCTTCAACGGAAGCAATCTTGATCGTGCCATCGTTTTCAATATCGATAGTGGCACCGGTCTCTTCCGTGATCTGGCGAATTACGCTGCCACCTTTACCAATGACATCGCGAATCTTCTCGGGATCGATGGTCATGGTGATGATACTGGGCGCCCACTCCGACATTTCCGTGCGTGGCTCATCAATGACCTTGGCCATTTCAGCAAGAATATGGAAGCGGCCATCTTTTGCCTGTGCCAATGCGCCTTCCATGATGTCCCGGGTGATCCCATCAATCTTGATGTCCATTTGCAACGCGGTTATTCCTTCCGTAGTCCCCGCTACTTTGAAGTCCATGTCTCCCAGATGATCTTCGTCGCCGAGAATATCCGTCAGAACGACGTATTTATCTCCTTCCTTGATCAGTCCCATGGCGACACCGGCAACCGGCGCTTTGACCGGTACGCCGGCATCCATCAATGAAAGGCTGGTGCCACAAACGGAAGCCATTGAACTGGAACCATTTGACTCCGTGATTTCCGATACCACGCGAATCACATACGGAAATTCGTCCAGATCGGGCATGATCGCAAGAATTCCGCGCTTGGCAAGACGGCCATGGCCGATCTCGCGCCGTTTGGGTGAGCCCATAAAACCGGTTTCGCCTACACAATACGGCGGGAAATTGTAATGCAACATGAAACGATCGCGACGTTCGCCTTCGAGCGCGTCTATGATTTGCGCGTCGCGTCCGGTCCCCAGTGTGGTCACTACGATTGCCTGAGTCTCACCACGCGTGAACAACGCTGAACCATGGGCTCGCGGCAGCACACCGACTCGCACATCGATCGGTCGGACAGTTGTCGTATCGCGTCCGTCAATCCGGGCCTCTCCAGCCAGAACGCGTGAACGTACGATGTTACTCTCCAACGATTTGAACTCGCCTATGACGTCTCCTGCATCCCAGCGGGCGTCATCGCCATCGCTCAGTCCATCAACTACGGCATCCCGAATCTCACCAACCTGCGAGTACCGCGCCTGCTTTTCGGTAACCTGGTAGGCGACCGCCAGTTTTTCGTTCGCCAGGTCGGCAACCGCTTTTGCCAGTTCTTCGTCTTTTTCCGCTGGCTGCCAATCCCAGGCAGGTTTACCAGCTTCGGCCGCAAGTTCAGAAATCACCTTGATCGCCGTCTGCATTTGCTCATGCCCGAACATTACCGCGCCGAGCATCACATCTTCGCTAAGGCAATCCGCTTCCGACTCGACCATTAGCACGGCACGCTCCGTACCCGCCACGACCAGATTCAGTTTGGATTCGGTCAGCTGGCTCATCGAGGGATTCAGCACATACTCACTGTTAATATATCCGACCCTCGCGCCACCGATCGGGCCTCTGAACGGCATACCGGACAACGCCAGTGCCGCCGAAGCGCCGAGAATAGCCGGGATATCAGGATCCACGTCAGGGTTGACCGAAACGACAGTCGCGACGACCTGAACTTCGTTGTAAAAACCTTTTGGAAACAGTGGACGTATCGGTCTGTCAATCAACCTGCAGGTCAGCGTTTCTTTCTCGCTGGGCCGTCCTTCGCGCTTGAAAAAGCCACCCGGTATTCGGCCGGCCGCGTAGGTTTTTTCCTGATAGTTAACTGTCAACGGAAAGAATTCTCTTCCTTCCGCAGCTTCCTTCCGGCCGACGGCGGTTACCAGAACTGCCGTATCTGCGACACTGACCAGCACCGCGCCATCCGTTTGGCGCGCTATTTCGCCTGTTTCGATGGTGACTTCATGTTCACCGTATTGAAAACTCTTTTTAATACTTTTCACATTTTTTCCTTGACTGATACGGGCGGCGCGGCCTATCTGCGCAACCCAAGTTTGGCAATAAGCGACTGGTAACGTTCCAGGTCATTGCTCTTGAGATAATCCAGCAACTTGCGGCGCTGGTTGACCATGCGCAGCAATCCACGCCTTGAATGGTGGTCTTTCTTGTGTTCTGCGAAATGATCGCTCAGCTCGGTGATCCGCTTGGTCAGCAAGGCAACCTGCACCTCGGAGGATCCGGTATCGAGATCTCCCTGCTTGAATTCGGAAATTACTTCGCTTTTTTGCTCTGTTGAAAGAGGCATTCTCTTACTCCCTGGCCAGTGTACCGGCACAAATCAGCCCGCTATTCTAAGTTGCTACCGCGTAGCTAACAAGCTGAAATACAAATAAATAATCATTATCGACAATCAACGTGGAAACAGCCGCGTGGGAGCCACCCGCCCGTCCAGTTTTACTTCGCCAATACCCAGGAAACCATGGCCTTTATCGTAAAGGCGCACCTTTCCGCTACTCGGGGCACCCGGCGCCGTCACCGCCTGCCCCTGCATCAGGTAGTAGGCGCTGTCCGCACCCAGTTCGACCGACGGCCAGTGTTCAAGGGCGCTGTCCACCGGCAGCAAAATGTCATCCAGCCGCCCCATACCCTGCCCTGCAAGAGCCTCAAGCTCCTCCAGCCTATACAAACGCCCCTCGGCATATGGGCCAACGCACAGTCTCCTGAGCACGATGACATGAGCCACCGTGCCCAGCGCCCGGGCAATGTCTTCGATCAATGTCCGGATGTAGGTTCCTTTTGAGCACGCCACATCCAGTTGCAGGACATCGGCTTCCTGGTTGAGCAACTCGAGTCCGTAGATCTCGATGTCACGTGCCTGACGCTCTACTTCGACTCCCTTGCGGGCCAGCTTGTACAATCGCTGGCCCTGGTACTTTATCGCCGAATACATCGGCGGCACCTGTTTCTGCGGACCTTCAAACTGCGCGAGCACCCGCTTGAGGGCGTCATCGTCCAACGGCGGTACCGTTTGCTCCTCGATGACCCGGCCATCGGCATCGCCGGTATCTGTCCGCTGTCCAAGTCGGGCGGTAACCTGGTATCGCTTGCTGGCATTGAGCAGGAAGCCGGATACCTTGGTCGCCTGACCAAGACAAATCGGCAACAATCCACTGGCCAGCGGATCAAGGCTTCCCGTATGCCCCGCCTTTCTCGCATCGAACAATCGCTTGACCTTTTGTAATGCCTGGTTCGAGGTCAGACCGATCGGCTTGTCCAGCAACAATACGCCGTCAACTGCCCGGCCTTTTTGTCTACGGCCGCGCAGCTTACTCATGCTCGTTATCATGTGTGCGGGACTTATCCTTGCTCACCGCCTCGTCAATCAATGCACTGATCCGGACCCCGCTTGCCACCGACTGATCGTGGACAAACTTCAGCGCCGGAACCTGTCTGGTATCCATCGCCTTGCGCAGCTGGCTGCGCAGAAAGCCCGCAGCCCCCTTGAGCGCCTTTTCTGTCGGTTCCGGGTCTGAATTCGGGTCAAGCAGACTGAAAAACACTGTCGCATGCGACAGGTCCCTCGAGACGTCACACTCCGTCACCGTGACCGAAGCTGCACGAGGATCCTTCAGCTCGGTCAGAATCAGCTGATTGAGCAACCGCCTCACCTGCTCCGAGACTCTTTTTGTCCGTGAAAACTCTCTTGGCATATCTGTGACGCTCACTCCAGGGTTCGAGCTACCTCGATCCGTTCGTAGCACTCGATTTGGTCGCCAACCTTGACGTCGTTGTAGTTACGCACACCGATGCCACACTCAGTACCTGAGCGAACCTCGTTTGCGTCATCCTTGAAGCGCCTCAACGACTCCAGTTCTCCCTCATAGATCACTACGTTGTCGCGAAGCACGCGAATCGGGTTGTTGCGCCTGACGGCGCCCTCGGTAACCAGACAACCTGCAATCTGCCCGAAGCTCGGCGACTTGAAGACTTCCCTGACCTCCGCCAGCCCGACCATCTGCTCCCGGATTTCCGGAGTCAACAGACCACTGAGCGCGTCCTTTACATCATCGATCGCTTCATAGATGACGCTGTAATAACGAACATCGACGCCCATTTCCTGGATCGTCTTTCGTGCGGCACTATCTGCACGGACATTGAAGCCCAAAATGATCGCGCCTGACGCGGCTGCCAGATGAACGTCCGATTCGGTAATACCACCGACGGTCGAACCGATTATCTTGACCTTGACTTCATCACTGGGAAGTTTGCCTAACGCATCGCGTATCGCTTCGGCACTGCCATGAACATCCGCCTTAATCAGTATCTGAACCGAGCTGGCTAGTCCGGCTTCCATTTGCGTGAACACGTCATCCAGACGCGCGGCCTGCTGGCTGGCCAGATCAACATCCCGGCTCCTGCCGCGGCGCAGATCGGCAATTTCTCTTGCCTTGCGTTCGCTGCTTACGACGAGCGTGTCATCACCTGCCGCCGGCGTACCGGACAATCCCAGGACTTCTACAGGTATCGATGGCCCCGCTTCGGTAACCGCCTTGCCGGCATGATCGAACATCGCGCGGACGCGCCCCAATTCCTGGCCCGCCAGAAGTATGTCGCCGCTACGCAGAGTTCCTTTCTTGACCAGAACTGTCGCAACCGGGCCACGGCCTCTTTCCAATCTGGATTCAATCACAATACCGGTCGCCGGACCCTCGCGGCGGGCTTTCAGTTCCAGAACCTCCGCCTGGAGCAGTATGATATCCAGCAACTGATCAATGCCTTCGCCACTGGTGGCCGACACATTCGCAAACAGGTGTTCGCCCCCCCATTCTTCCGATATCACCTCGTGTTGTGAAAGCTCGTTGCGGACTTTCTCAACATCTGCTTCTGATTTATCAATCTTGTTTACTGCCACTACCAGCGAAACTCCCGCTACTTTGGCGTGCTGAATCGCTTCAATGGTCTGCGGCATCACGCCATCATCTGCGGCAACGACGAGGATGACGATATCGGTCGCTCGTGCACCACGCGCACGCATTGCAGTAAACGCTTCATGACCCGGCGTATCCAGGAAGGTGATCGTTCCTTTCTTCGTTTCCACGCTGTAAGCACCGATGTGCTGCGTAATGCCGCCAGCTTCGCCGGCAGCGACCCGGCTCTTGCGAATGTGGTCGAGTAGTGAAGTCTTGCCATGGTCAACGTGACCCATGACTGTAACGACGGGGGAACGCGGCAATTCCTCCGCTTCACTTTCGCCGGCCGCTTCGACTAGCTTCTCCTCCATATGGTTTTCACTGACAGAAATCGCCTTGTGCCCCAGTTCCTCAACCAGCAACAAGGCGGTGTCCTGGTCCAGCACCTGGTTAATCGTAGCCATAACACCCATTCCCATCAGTGCCTTGATCAACTCACCGGACTTGATCGCCATCAGCTTGCCCAGCTCACCGACCGAAATGGTCTCAGGTACTTTGACCTCCCGAACAACAGGTTCGGTTGGCATTTCGAACCCGTGATGCTGGTCAACGCTGATATGACTAGGCCGGCGCCGCTGCGGCTTACGTTTGCGCCTGGCGCTGAGCGAGCCAACATGCAGCTCTTCGCGGCCATATTTGGTCCGGCTTCTTTTACGATCGCGCTCGGCGCGTGCCGCATGTTCGCGGTGTTTCTTTTCTTTCTCCTGACGTTCTTTTTCGCTGGCTTCCTGTTGTCTTTTGAGTTCCTCTTCAACCCGGCGGCCGGCATCGGCTTCCTTTATGGAACGCTCCTTTTCGATGCGTTCACTCTCTTCCTGCTCTTGCCGTGTACGCTGTTCCTCACGGGACTCAGCCTTGGCGCGAACTTCCTCTTCCTGCCGGCTTTTCTCAGCCAACTCCTCGGCGCGAATCTTGTCCAGCTCCGCCTGCTTGGCTTTAGCTTCTTTTTCGAGATCGTCCCGCTTGACGTATGTTCGCTTGCGCCTGACTTCAACGCTGACCGTACGAGCCCTGCCCTGCGGACCCGGCAACCTGAGTTCCGTATGTGACTTGCGCTTCAATGAAATCTTTCTGGGACCCATCGCCGCGTTGTCAGCATCCTGACCGTGACTCTTGCGTAGAAACGTCAACAGCTCCATTTTCGAATCATCCGAAATACTGTCATCCGCACCGGCAACCTTGATGCCAGCTTTCTCAAGCTGAATCAGCAATCGGTCGACCGGTACTTTCAGTACTTCGGCAAATTGGGATACGGTCACATCAGACATATATACGCTCCAGCGGGTCAGGTACTCTCTTCGTTCTCGAACCAATGGGCCCGGGCCGCCATGATAACTCTGGCTGCACGCTCTTCATCCAGACCCTCGATGTCCTCCAGATCCAGGACCGCCTGCTCGGCCAGGTCCTCACGGGTAATGACACCATGGCTGGCCAACTGGAATGCCAGCGCTTTATCCATGTCTTCCAGTTCCAGCAGGTCAGCGGCGGGCTCAACTTCATCCAGGCGCTCTTCGCTGACAATCGCCTGGGTCAGCAGCACATCCCTGGCCCGGTTTCTCAACTCGCTGACAATGGTCTCGCTGAACTCCTCGATACTGACCAATTCGGAGTTCGGCACATAGGCTATCTCTTCTACAGAAGAAAACCCTTCCTGGACCAGGATGATCGCAACATCTTCATCGACATCGAGCTGCTCCATGAACATCTTGACCAGTTCCTTGGCTTCCTCTTCCGTCTTGGTCTGGGCATCCGCCTCATCCATAACATTCAGTTCCCAGCCGGATAACTCACTGGCCAGCCTGATATTTTGCCCACCCCGGCCGATGGCCTGGGAGAGCTTTTCGGCATCGACCGATATGTCCATGCTGTGTCTATCTTCGTCGACAACGATGGAAAGCACTTCGGCCGGCGACATCGCATTGACCACGAACTGCGCCGGATCCTCATGCCACAGAATGATATCGACTCGCTCGCCGGCAAGTTCATTGGATACCGCCTGTACCCTGGACCCGCGCATACCTACGCAGGCGCCTACCGGGTCGATCCGGTTGTCATTGCTTTTCACGGCGATCTTCGCGCGCAGGCCGGGATCGCGCGCGGCACCAAGAATCTCGACCAGACCTTGCCCGACCTCGGGCACCTCCAGTTTGAACATTTCGAGCAAAAACTCAGGAGATGTCCGGGTCAGAAACAACTGTGGTCCGCGAATCTCTTCCCGAACCTCGCGCAACAGGCCCTTGACCCGCTCATTGTTACGCAGGGGCTCGCGCGGAATCAGGTCTTCACGTGGAATGAACGCCTCTGCATTGCCGCCAAGATCAACATAGGCGCCGTTACGATCGACGCGCTTGACCATGCCGCCGAGCAGTTCGCCAACCCGATCCTGATATTCTTCGAAGACCTGTTTACGTTCTGCTTCACGGACCTTCTGGACGATGACCTGTTTTGCCGTCTGCGCGCCAATACGTCCGAAATCGACGGACTCCATCGGCACCTCGACATATTCGCCGGGCTGGGCATCCGGATTGACGTCAACTGCATCGATCATGCGCAGCTCGTGATCCGGTATTTCCAGCTCGGTCGAGTCATCTTCGAACACCAGCCAGCGCCTGAATGTGTCGTATTCTCCCGTCTTGCGGTCGATCGCTACACGAACGTCGATATCGTCCTTGTGGCACTTGCGTGTTGCCGAGGCGAGCGCCGCCTCGATCGCCTCGAATATAATTTCCTTGTCGATGCCTTTCTCGTCGGACACGGCATCGACAACAAGCAGGATTTCCTTGTACATTTCCGGACTAATATTCTCACCGCTCCGGCGCCAGTCGCGCCCTCTTGATATCCTCAATCGGCAGCCGGTATTCACGGTCCGCCATCTCTACCAGAACCTGTTCCTCATCGAGGCCCAGCAACTGTCCAATAAACCTTTTTCGCCCGTCGACGGCGCGCTCCATGCGAACCTTGACGCGTTTGCCGGTAAACTGCCTGAAGTGATCCGCAGTCCTCAAAATCCGGTTTAGACCCGGCGATGACACCTCGAGCATGTAGTGCCCGGGAATCGGGTCCTCTACGTCGAGCAATGCACTGACCTGGTTGCTGACTTTCGTGCAGTCATCCAGGCTGACACCATCCGGGCTATCGATAAACAATCTGAGCAGGCCCCTGCCTCCAACTTCCAGATCGATATCGATCAGCTCGTAGCCTATACCGCTCACCGTCGGCTCAAGCAACGCTATCAATTCCTGTCTGATCAAACTTTTACCTCACGTACAAAAAATGGGCCTATAGCCCACCGTGTCTAGCCTTGCTCCTTATCCATGCCAAATCGGCATTCAATCGAGTCAGCTGCAAATAAAAGCCCCGACCAGCGGGGCTTTTCTACCAATTTGGTAGCGGGGGCTCGTTACAGCCCGTATATTCGGCGCTACGTTCTAACGCCGGATCACTTCCCTACTCAAGGTTGAGTGACCCGCTGAGCGCGCATATTACCCTAGTATATCGCCGTATAAAACCCCTTTTTGCTCCAAATATACTCCACCGCCCAGAGCCAGTCTTATAGGAAGGCGTATCGAGAACAATGGGAAAAAAGCGGTAGGAGGCTACGAGCGACATTAATGTTCGCTTTGGGTCGAAAGCAGGCGCTGGGTCAGCATGAGCGATAGTCGGGCACAAAAACCCGACGCCTAGC
>JAPUGL010000089.1 GCA_027292775.1 Gammaproteobacteria bacterium
TCCGAGCAATCGACGCCGGCCGAGTTGTCGATGGAATCCGTATTCAAGTGGCCTCCTGACAACGCAAACTCGATGCGGCCAAGCTGGCTGAGCCCTAGATTGGCACCCTCGCCGATGACCTTGCAACGCAGCTCGGTGGCATTGACCCGGAGCGAGTCGTTAGCCCTATCGCCTACATCCGCGTGCGATTCATCGCTTGCTTTCACATAAGTACCGATGCCACCGAACCACATCAACTCCGCTTCGGTCATAAGCATCGCCTTGATCAGCTCGTTGGGCGGAACCTTGTCTTTCTCCAACCAGAACAGGGCCTTCATTTCGGGTGTGAGCTTGATCGACTTGGACTTGCGCTCGAAGATGCCGCCGCCCTTGGAGATCAGCTTGGCGTTATAATCGCTCCACGCCGACCGCGGCATATCGAATAGGCGCTTGCGTTCGACCCAACTCTTGCCCGCATCCGGATTGGGATCGACGAAGATGTGCAGATGGTTGAACGCCCCGATTAATCTGATGTGCTTTGAGAGCAGCATGCCGTTGCCAAAGACATCGCCGGCCATATCACCACAGCCGATGACCGTGAATTCCTCGCTCTGGATGTTCTTGCCAATCTCGCGGAAATGGCGTTTGACCGATTCCCAGGCGCCACGCGCGGTGATACCCATTTTCTTGTGGTCATAACCGGCCGAGCCGCCGGAGGCGAAGGCATCGTCCAGCCAAAATCCATAGCTTTGCGAGATGCCGTTGGCGATATCCGAGAACGTGGCCGTTCCCTTGTCCGCGGCAACCACCAGATACGGATCGTCATCGTCGTGCCGAACGACTCGCCTGGGCGGGACCAGCTTGCCTTCGACCAGATTGTCAGTGACATCCAGCATGCCGCGAATCAAGGTCCTGTAGCATTCGACGACTTCCCGCTGGATTTCTTCACGCGGCCCTTCAGGCAGCCTTTTGCAGACGAATCCACCTTTCGCTCCCATGGGTACGATCAGCGTGTTTTTGACCGACTGGGCTTTCATCAAACCGAGTATCTCGGTACGAAAGTCTTCCTGCCGATCCGACCAGCGCAGACCGCCCCGTGCGATCATGCCGCCGCGCAAATGGATACCTTCCATCCTGGGTGAGTAAACAAATATTTCGAACCTGGGTCGTGGCAGCGGCAGCTCAGGAATTTTCTGCGGGTCGAATTTCAGAGAAATGTAAGACTTTGGCTCGCCAAGGTCGTCCGGCTGATAAAAATTACTGCGTAAAGTCGCTTTGATGACGGTCAGAAATGCGGCGAGAATCCTGTCTTCATCCTGGCTTTGAACCTGGTCCAGCGCGTCCCGAATCTCGACACATATCCTGTCGATCTCTTTTTGGCGCCGCTGACTGCCGAGGCCCGGTTTCTGCTTCGCCCGGAACAGTTCCGCCAGCATCCTCGCGATCAGGACGTGCCGGTCAAGCGCCTGCTCCATGTATTTCTGACTGAACGGCAGACCGGTCTGCAAAAGATAGCGGCAATAGGCCCGGAGAACGGCGACTTCTCTCCACTCGAGGCGGCCCGCCAGGACGAGCCGGTTGAATCCATCGTTCTCGGCGTTGCCCAGCCAGGTGCTCGCAAATGATTCCTGGAAGATCTCATTGACCTCGGCGGGCAACAGGGTTTCAGATTCATAGACCATTTGGAAGTCCTGGATCCAGATGCTTTTGCCGTCCTGGAGGCGCACATGATAGGGCTGCTCCGAGATAACCCTGAGTCCCATGTTTTCCAGCATCGGTAACACGTCCGAAATGGGGATCGGATCCTGGCGGTGGAAAAGTTTGAAGCGCAGCTGGTTCTTCTCATAAGAATCCGGCCTGTAGAGACTCATCCGCAGGCTGCTGGACTTATCGGTCAGTGCCGCCAGGCGCTCGACGTCGAACGTGGCTTCCCTCGGCGTCACATCTTCTTTGTACGCGACCGGAAATTGCTGGCCGTACATTTGCCTGAGTTGCAGGCCGCGGGCTTCGCCAAAGCGCTCGACGAGAATGTCCCGCAAGTGATCTTCCCACGACCTGACCGCATCGATGATTTCGTTCTCGATTCCGATAATTGAAATTTTGGGTTTGGAGCCGGGCTTGATTCTGACGATTGTGTGTAATCGCGCGAGATTTGATTCCGACAGGTGAACCGTGGACTCTAGCGATTTTCCATCGAAGGCGCGTAAAAGGATTTCTTCTATACGAAGCCGGATTTGCGTCGTGTACCTGTCGTGCGGTACGAAGACCATGCAACTGAAAAACCGTCTGAACGCATCACGGCGCACGAACAAATTGATCCGTTGCCGTTCCTGGAGATGAAAAATGCCAACCGTCGTGCGGATCAGATCCGCGACCGAACTCTGGAACAGTTCGTCGCGTGGAAATGTATGCAATATATGTTGCAGAGCCTTGGCGCCGTGGCCGGTTTCCCGCATGCCTGAGTTCTGCATGATTTGTTCGACCTTATACCTAAGCATCGGAATTTCACTGGGACTGAGGCTGTACGCGGTCGACGTGAACAAGCCAAGAAAACGTTTCTCGCCAACGACTTTACCGGCGGCAAAAACCTTGATGCCGATATAATCGAGATAACTGTTCCGATGGACATTGGCCAGTGAGTTGGCCTTGGTAATCAGCAGAAGGTCTTTCGATCTTGCCTGGCGGCGAATGTCTTTGTGTAACACGACGACAGACCCGTCCCTCGGTTCGCCCCGCAATATGCCAAGGCCGGATCCCGGGATCACGGAGAGTTCATCGGTGTCCTCGCTCTTGGACAGCGAATATTCGCGATAACCGAGAAAGGTGAAATGGTCGTCCACCATCCAGCGAAGCATTTCCCGTCCCTCGTCGATGACACGCTCGCTCAGCGGCAGCGAACTACTGTGCAACTTATCGGCAATAGCCAGCGCCATCTCACGCATTTCCGACCAATCGGCGACCGCTTTGCGCACGTCGCCGAGATTCAACAGCAGAGCCTTTTCCAGGACGGCAAATTCTTCACCCTTCGCGCTTCGGTCAATTTCGATGCGCAAAAAAGACTCGTTGTCATCGCCTTTTTTTAGCAGCGCCTTCTTGCCTATTTCCCGCAAGTCGCCTTTCTTGTCGCGAGTGACGGAGAAAGTCGGGTGGACGGTCAGGTGGATCGAATAGCCCAGGCGATTGATTGCCATACCGGCCGAATCAACCAGGAACGGCATATTGTCATTGACGATTTCGACGATCGTATGCGTCGAGGCCCAGCCATTGGTTTTCCTGGTCGGATTGTAAATCCGCACCTGTGTTTGGCCAGGGGGTCGATTAATCGCCAGGTTGAGATGACTGAGTGCCGCGCCGGCAAGATCCGCCGGGCTGCTGATACGCAGATCGTCTATCGCGACATTGCGGTAGTACCGATCAATGTAATCAGCAATATCGATTTCCTGACCCGAAAAACCGCTTTTTTCGGCCTGGGCGACAATTTTGCTGACGACGCGGCTCCGGGAATCGGAGAGTCTACGCTCCATGGTGGGTGTCCGATATGCTTACGGCGAGGCAATACTAAACATATATTCGGTTGGGAAAAAGCCAAATATTGAAAACTTCGCCAGGAGATTGTGCGTCATGGATACTTTCCACAGTGCCGACTCCTGATGCCTACTCCTCCTGCCCGAGGTCGGCGATGACAGCGGCCATGAAACGGCATGCTTCCCCACCGGTAACGCAACGGTGGTCGAATGTCAGTGACAGGGGTATCCGGCGATAAACCTCGACCCCTCCCATCACGGCTACGACATCCTGGCGAATTCCGCCAGTGCCCAGGATCGCGACGGTAGGCGGTACCACGACCGGTGTTGCATAACGGCCGGCCATCATCCCGAAATTCGATAGCGTGATCGTGTAATCCCGCATGTCGGCGGGTGCGACCGTTCGATCATGGGTCGCTTTCTTGATCCGGTTGATATCCGCGCGCAACTGGGCGGCGTCTTTGCCGGCCACGTCCCGCACCACCGGAACCAGCAAGCCATCCGGCGTATCGACCGCCATGGCGATGTCGACACGCTCATGTATCTCACGGCTCATGGATTCGCCGTCATAAAAGGCATTCAGACCGGGTTCGACACTGCATCCCGTGGCTATCGCGCGCAATACCCGGGCGGTGACATCGGTTTTTCTCAGCCAGCCGTGGATATCCGCATCGTCGAAAATTGTACAGGGCGCCACCTGGTCCCTGGCCAAAGCCATGCTTTGCGCCATCGCCCGCCGTGGACCACGAAGCGATTCCGGTTTGCCGAGTACCAGCGGAGCGCTGCGGGCGGTTGCACGGGCCGTCGCCGATCCCCGCTGTGAAACCTGGCGCACATCATCGGCGGTTACCTGGCCGAATTTGCCGCTGGCCGGCACCGAAGCCAGGTCAAGTCCCATTTTTTTCGCCAGCGCGCGGGTTGCCGGCGCCGCTTTGACCCGTCCCTTCGCGCGTTTGCGTTTACCGCCGGCGACAGCGGTCTCCACGACAACCTCGTCACTGGTCGGCATGTTGCCGACGACCGTACCGGAATCGCCGCTGTTTTTGTCTTCGGCCGCTTCGCCCGGCGAAGCCTCGCTGTCGCCTTCGATCTGGAAATCCGCGAGCGGCTTCCCGGTCTCGACGATGCTGCCTTCGGCGGCGTGCAGTTTTAGGACTGTCCCGGTAAAGGGCGAGGGAACCTCTACGACCGCCTTGGCCGTTTCAACCGAGAGCAGCGGCTCGTCCACGTTAATTTTATCGCCTTTCTTGACATGCCAGGTGACGATCTCTGCTTCCGGTAGCCCTTCACCCAGATCTGGCAACATAAAGGTCTTCATAGCATCTTCCCGGTGTACGCGACGCCAATGAAAGCGACGCGCCGTTTATTCTTCAATAGTTTCTTTACAGGCGTCAATTATTCTCTCGACGCATGGCAGGTAATCATATTCGAGACGGAACAGCGGCATTACCGTGTCGAAGCCCGTGACCCGCTTTATGGGTGCCATAAGATCGTACAGACCCTTGTCCGCAACTTCCGCGGCGATTTCCGCACCGACACCGCAATTTTTCGCCGCCTCGTGCACGATCACCAGCCTGCCGGTTTTTTCCACCGACTCGAGTATCGTATCCATATCCAGCGGGCTGATCGTCGCAACATCGATGACTTCGGCGCTGATGTCCTGTTTGGCCAGTTCGTCGGCCGCCTTCAGAGTCTCATGGGTCATAGCGCCCCAGGTGACCAGAGTCAGGTCCTCGCCTTCGCGAAGGATATAGCAAACATCCAGGGGCAAAGCCTGACCATCATCGGCGACCTCGTGTTTGACCATCCGGTAAATCCTCTTGGGTTCGAGAAACACGACCGGGTCGGGACATCGAATACTGGCGAGCAAGAGACCATATGCGCGGGTCGGTGAGGACGGGATCACCACGCGTACGCCCGGCATATGGGCGAATATCGCTTCGGTGCTTTCCGAATGATGCTCGGGTGCGTGGATTCCTCCCCCAAATGGCGCCCGCAGCACCATCTGGCAGCTCAGCCGGCCCCGGGTCCGGTGGCGCATGCGGCCGGCATGACTAATCATCTGGTCGACGGCCGGATAAATGAATCCCATAAACTGTATTTCTGCAACCGGTTTGAGACCCTGGGCCGCCATGCCGACCGAGACCCCGGCCAATAGATTTTCCGCGAGCGGCGTATCCATAACGCGATCCGGGCCGAATTTTTCCTGCAGGCCTGCCGTTGCGCGGAAAACTCCGCCGTTGACGCCAACGTCTTCGCCGAGAACCATAACGCTATCGTCATGTTCCATTTCCCAGGCCATTGCCATCGTGATGGCTTCGATCAAGGCAACCTTGGCCATCAATGACCTCCCTTGCCGAAATAGTGTGCCGCGATTTCGCACTGTTCTTCGAGGGCCTCGGGCAGCTCGGCGTAGAGGTGGTCAAACATGGATTCTGGCGTGTTTTTCGGCGTGTTGAGATATTCCTCAACCGCTTCATCGACCTGGCGGACGCATTCTTTTTGCCAGGTTTTCTCTTTTTTGTCGTCCCAGGCGCCGATCCCGGACAGGTATTTGCGGGTTCGGATCATCGGCTCCACTTGCCAGGCTTCATCGACTTCCTTCTTGTCACGGTAGCGGCTGGCGTCATCGGCCGTCGTGTGATCGCTGAGCCGGTAAGTCATGACCTCGATCAGCGTCGGCCCGTCGCCCTTGCGCGCGCGTTCCAACGCCTGGCCAACCACATGGCGCACGGCAATCACATCGTTTCCATCGACCTGGACGCCCGGGATTCCCGCGGCAATTGCTTTTTGTGCCAGCGTTTCACAGGCCGTCTGCAAATGTAGCGGCACCGATATGGCCCATTGGTTATTCACGGTCAGGAACACCGCGGGTAACTTGCGCACACCGGCGAAATTCATCGCTTCGTAAAACGCGCCTTCCGATGTGCCGCCGTCTCCGATCACGGCCAGCGCACAGCGTTTTTCACCACGCAGCTTGAAGGCATTGGCCGCGCCCGCCGCGTGCATATATTGCGTTCCGATTGGAACGCACCAGGAGAAATCATGGGGGGCGTCGGTGAAATCGTTACCGCGCTCATCGCCGCCCCAGTACAACAGCACATCGCTCATCCGGACGCCGCGCCAGAACTGGATGCCATACTCGCGATACATTGGCGCCAGGCAATCTTCGGGCCGCATGGCCGAGCCGGCGCCAACATGAGCAGCCTCGTGGCCAAGGCAGGATGCGTAGGTACCGAGCTTGCCGGTGCGCTGCAGATTGATGGCCTTTGTGTCAAACGTGCGCGTCAGCAGCATGAGTTTGTACATTTTGAGCATTTCATCCCGGTCGCTGGCGAAATCCGGCAGATCGGCGACCGGTTTGCCATCCGGATCGATAAAGCGAACGTACTCCACACTGAATTTGGCGATCGTCTTCATTCTTTTCCTCGTAACAAACGCCGGGCCTCCAATGGAGGCCCGGCGCTTTGTGTCTATTCCGGCCAGGCGCCTGCTCAGCTCAGAAGCCAAGTGGCTTGTCGGCGGGCGGCATTATACAACAACAGGCAGCCAAATCGGACAAGCCGCCTCGCAGGACCGATGGCGTGGCGCAACAACCAAAGCGCCGCGGCGATGATAGAATCAGGCCCATCGTCCGTGATACGGCAGGGGAGACCGACCATGGGTCGTCGTGAACTGGAAAAAGGCATACACAAGGACCTGGCAGGCGAAACGACCTACGGGGACTACCTGCAGCTCGACAAAATCCTGGGTGCCCAGGACCCGGTCTCGAAGCCGCCGCACCATGACGAGACGCTTTTCATTATTCAGCACCAGATAGCGGAACTGTGGATGAAGCTGATGTTGCATGAACTGGAGGCGGCAATCGGCTTTATGCAGCTGGACAAGCTGGATCCTTGCTTCAAAATACTGAGCCGGGTCAAGCATGTACAAGTGCAGATGTTTAACCAGTGGGCGGTGCTGGAGACATTGACGCCGAGCGAGTACCTGCAATTCAGGGACGCGCTGGGTCACGCATCGGGTATCCAGTCGCACCAGTTTCGCAAGCTGGAGTTCCTGCTTGGCAACAAGGGAAAAGACTATCTCAGTGTTTATTCACACGACCGGGATGTGTATGAGGAGCTGAAACGGGTGCTGGAAAGCCCCAGCCTTTATGAAGAGTTTTTGCTGTTACTGCATCGTCAGGGTTTCGATTTGCCGAAGGAAGTCATCGAAAGAGACTGGTCGGAGCCGCGAGAGGGGCATCCTCGCGTGGTCGAGGCGTTCAAGACGATTTACACGGACCCGCAAAAATACTGGGACGTTTATGACATGGCCGAGAAACTGGTTGATCTTGAAGAGAACTTCCAGCTCTGGCGGTTCCGGCATGTCAAGACCGTGGAACGGATCATCGGTTACCGCATGGGTACCGGCGGGTCCTCGGGGGTCGATTTCCTGCGTAAAGGGCTGGATCTCCGGCTTTTTCCAGAGCTGCTGGATGTCAGGACCGAGCTGTAACTAATCCGGCGGGCGCAGGGCTTTTGCCCGTCTTTGCAAGTTGTCCAGTATGTCTGACAGCCTCTCCTGATCTTCACTGCCCAGACATTTGAGCAGGCGTTTCTCGTAGCTTTTCGCCAGCGGCGAGATCTGCTCAAACAAGCGTTTGCCATCCTTGCTCAGCACCAGCACCGAGCGTCGTTTGTCTGCATCCGACAGGCTTCTTTCCAGGCGTCCGCTGGCGGTCAGCCGGGCAACCGCGCGGCTGACGGCGACCTTGTCCATTGCAGTCATCTTGACGATCTCGGCGGCCGACAGGCTGGGGTGGCGCCCCAGGACCGCGATGATCCGCCACTCCCTGATGCTCAGTCCGAAGCGGTCGACGTAGGCGGCCGAAATGCCCCGGCTGACCGTATTGGACAGCACCGACAGGCGGTAGGGCAGGAATTCCTCTAATTTCAAAAGCTCGGAGTTTTCCATGTCAGGGCCATTCATGCTTGGCGAAAAACACATTCGCGAGTATAATCGTTACATCTGTAACTAATTTATACCAGACCCGGCACAAAGGCAATATCGATCGCCTGTGGGGATAATCCTGGTTTGGCGATCGTCTATGCGGGAGAAAAAGCGATGAGTGAGCAGTTCGACAATCCGATGGGTATTGATGGATTCGAGTTTGTGGAATTTGCGGCGCCAGATGCCGCGGTTCTGGAGAATCTGTTCGCTCAGCTCGGCTTCAGCCCCGTGGCCAGACATCGCAGCAAAAACATCACCCTGTACAAGCAGGGAAACTGCGTTTTTCTGCTCAATGACGAAGCGGGCAGCTTCGCCAAGGATTTTGCCGCCGTCCACGGTGCCTGTGCCTGCGGTTTTGCAATTCGCGTCAAGGACGCCGGTTTCGTGCGTCGGGCGACGCTGGAAAAAGGCGCGCAGCCGTTTAACGTAAAGCCCGAAACGATCGCGCTTGATATACCCTGCATCGAGGGGATCGGTGGCAGTATTCTTTACCTGGTCGATAAATACGGCGAGCAATCGGCCTATGCGGATGAATATCAGCCGATAGACGGCGCCGATCAAAACCCGACCGGCCTGGGACTCACCCTGATCGATCACCTGACCCACAACGTGTACACGGGCAACATGGACGAATGGGCTGGATTCTACGAGCGCTTGTTCAATTTTCGCGAAATTCGTTATTTCGATATCAAGGGCGCGAAAACCGGCCTCCATTCCAGAGCCATGACCAGCCCGGACGGGCAGGTGCGCATCCCGATCAACGAGTCGTCCGCAGGCAAGTCGCAGATTCAGGAATACCTGGATGAATACCAGGGAGAGGGAATTCAGCACATTGCGTTATTCACGGATGACATCTATGCGTCAGTGGAAGGCCTCCGCGCCAACGATCTGGAGTTTCTCAGTGTTCCGGACACCTATTACGAGATGGTCGACGAACGTATTCCCGGTCACCAGGAAGACCTCGAGCGGATGAGCCGCAACAGAATCCTGATCGACGCCGATCAACAAAACCGCAAGGAGCTGCTCCTGCAGATTTTTACCCAGACCTGCATCGGGCCGATTTTCTTCGAGATCATTCAGCGCAAGGGCAACGAAGGATTCGGCGAGGGCAATTTCCAGGCGTTGTTCGACTCCATAGAGCGCGAGCAGGAACGCCGCGGCGTTATCTGAACCGGTGTGATCGGCCTTGCATAAGGAACAGTCATGAAAAAATGGATTTCCTTGCCTCGCGTCGAAGGCAATGCCTCCCGCCAGGCCCATGCCGACCTGCCGGAGGGTACTTATGAACGTGAGCTTGGCAAGGAAGGCTTCTTCGGTCCAGCCACCCACATGTACCACAAGCGCCCGCCGACGGCCTGGTCAGACTTTGAGGGGCCGTTGCGCCCACGGGCATTCGATACGACCACGCTGGAAAGCAGCGGCCCGTCGCCCTGGGACGCCACGCCGCTGTTGCATAATGCCGCCGTCAAGTTCCGTTACTGGTCGCTCGACGCCAATATGGATCATCTCGCCAGGAACAGCGATGGCGATGAGCTGATATTCGTACACGAAGGCAACGGCGATCTTTACTGCGACTACGGCCACATGAAATTCCGCGATGGCGATTACATCGTGCTTCCGCGTGGAACCATGTGGCGGATGGAAGTCGAAAAGCCAGTGCGCGCCTTGTTGATCGAAGCCACAAATGACAGCTACCGTCTGCCTGACAAGGGACTGCTGGGGGCGCACGCGATTTTCGATCAGGCGATGCTGGATGTGCCGGAAATAAACGACTTGTTCAAGGCACAGCAGACCGACGATGAGTGGACCATCCTCGTAAAACGCAGTGGCGAGATCAGCAAAATACGCTACCCGTACAACCCGCTGGATGCCGTAGGCTGGCATGGTGATCTCGCCGTGGTCCGGATCAACTGGCGAGACATCCGTCCGCTACTCAGCCACCGCTACCATCTGCCGCCATCGGCACATACCACTTTCCTGGCGCGCCGCTTCGTCATTTGCACCTTTGTGCCAAGACCGTTCGAAACGGATGAGGGTGCGTTAAAAATACCGTTTTTCCATGCCAACGACGATTTCGACGAGGTCATTTTCTATCATGCGGGCGAATTCTTTTCGCGCGACAATATCCACCCGGGGATGATCACGATACACCCATGCGGTTTCACCCATGGGCCTCATCCCAAGGCGCTGGAGAGAGCGTTTGATCAACCGGAAAAGGGGACCAACGAGGTTGCGGTAATGCTCGATGCGCGGGATGAACTGTTTGTTAGCGAAGAAGCGCATGAAATCGAATGGTCCGCCTATGTCGATTCCTGGAAAAGTGGGAGTTAGTAGTTTCTCGCCATACTGGGTGGCGACCGAATCCAATAAGCTGCACTGATCGCAGGGAGACAATGAAATGAAACTGGCGTCACTGAAAAAGGGCGGCCGGGACGGCACGCTGATTGTCGTCGATCGGGACCTGACAAGCTTTGCCGAAGTCGGCGATATTGCCGTGACCATGCAGGCAGCGCTCGATGATTGGCAGGCAATGTCGCCATTACTCGCCGATGCATACGATAGGCTATGCGCCGGTGATCTGGCCGGCAGCCAGCCGCTGGATGTCGACGAGTTGGCTTCGCCGCTGCCACGCGCCTACCAGTTTGTCGATGGCAGCGCTTATCTCGCTCATGTCGAACGCGTCAGGCGGGCCCGTGGCGCCGAAATGCCGCCCAGCTTTCTCGATGACCCATTGATGTACCAGGCCGTATCCGATGGTTTTCTCGCACCGCGGGAGGATGTGGTCGTCGCCAGCGAAGAATCCGGCATCGATTTTGAGTCGGAAGTGATAATTGTGACCGACGATGTGCCAATGGGCGTGGCCGAGCAGGATGCACTCGGCCATATCCAACTGATCGGCCTGATCAACGACGTCTCCCTGCGCAACCTGATTCCCAACGAACTGGGCAAGGGCTTCGGATTCGTCGTCAGCAAGCCGCGCTCGGCCCTGTCACCGGTCTTGGTGACGCCAGATGAACTCGGTCAGTGCTGGGCTGGCGGCAAAGTCACGTTGCCGCTGCTGACACATTACAACGGTGAGTTGTTCGGTCAACCCGATTGCGGCGTCGACATGCAATTCAGTTTCGCGCGCCTGGTCGCTCATGCGGCGACTACCCGTCCGCTATCGGCAGGATGTATCGTCGGGTCCGGCACCATCGCCAACCAGGATGAATCGGTCGGCGCATCCTGCCTGGCCGAGAAACGTGTGCTTGAAATCATCGCCAACGGCGAGGCGTCGACACCGTTTATGAGCTTTGGCGATACCATTCGGATTGAAATGCTGGATCGTGAGGGCCGAAGTATATTTGGCAGCATCGAACAGACCATCGCCCGCTATGACGGCCCGGGAAAATGAAACTTTATACTTACTGGCGCAGCAGTTCTGCCTATCGGGTTCGCATAGCGCTTAACCTTAAGGATGTGGAGTACGAGAGCGTACCGGTGCACCTGGTCAGGGACGGCGGCCAGCAGAAGAGCGCGGAATTTCTGAAAATCAATCCGCAGGGTCTGGTTCCCGCATTGGTAGACGGCGAAATCGTACTTAACCAGTCGCTGGCTATCATCGAATACCTGGACGAAAAGTATCCCGAGCCCCCGTTGTTGCCGGAGTCCGCGCGCGCACGGGCCCGGGTTCGCGCCCTGGCCTACCTGATAGCAGACGAGATACAGCCGCTCAACAATCTCGGTGTCCAGCAATACCTGAAACATCAGGCCGGTCTCGACCAGCAGCAATTAGACGACTGGTACCGGCACTGGATAACGAAGGGATTTACGGCACTGGAACGACTGCTTTCAGCCAGCGCACAAAGCGGGCAGTTTTGTCATGGCGACACACCTGGCCTTGCAGATTGCTGCCTGGTACCCCAGCTATACAATGCACGGCGATACGATTGCGATCTATCGGCATTTCCGACGATTACCGGCATCGAAAAAAATTGCTCCCGGTCCGTGGCATTTCAGAAAGCCGAACCGGAAAACCAAGCGGACGCGGAATAAAAAAACGATGAAACAAAGCTGCTCAACACTGAGCCTGACGCCCAGTGTTTGCTAGAATGAGCAATCTGCCCCGATCCGGGGAGGAATGGCCCGGGGGTTGACTGGAGATCTGGATGGAATACCTGGTAAGCGGTTGGCTGTGGTGGCCGCTTCTTCTAATTTTTTTTCTTGCAATGATTTATCTGGCTGCGCCGCTGATTGCATGGACGCTCGGTGGTATCGCCCTGCTCGGTTTGTTCGCACAATTTGCAGATGTCTCCTGGCCGGCCAAGTTGGTGGTCTGGATGATCTACCTGGCGCCGATGATCGTGCTCGGGATTCCGATACTGCGCTGCCGCCTGCTCGGGGAGCCCGTATACCGTCTGTATCGCAGTTCCATGCCCGCCATTTCTCCGACCGAGCAAGCGGCGCTGGATGCGGGCACAATTTGGTGGGATGCCGAATTATTCAGCGGTAGACCGCATTGGCGGCGCCTGTTGAAGGCCAAACCGGCGAGTCTCGACGACGAGGAAATCGATTTTCTAAATGGGCCGGTCGAGGAACTTTGTGCCCTGATCAACGATTACGACGTCAATATCGGCAGCCGGGATTTGCCCAAAGAAGCGTGGGACTTGCTAAAAAAGTCAGGCTTTTTTGGCATGGTGATCCCCCGGCAATATGGGGGTAAGGGATTTTCACAGTACGGTCACGCGGCTGTCGTAATGAAGGTCGCCAGCCGCAGCATTGCCGGCGCGCTGACGATTATGATTCCCAATTCAGTTGGACCGGGCAAGCTGTTGCTCAAATATGGAACCGAGGAGCAGAAAAACCATTATCTGCCACGACTGGCCAGTGGCGAGGACATCCCCTGTTTTGCGCTGACCGCACCGGAAGCCGGCAGCGACGCCGGTAGCATCCCGGATAACGGCATCGTCTGCAAACAGGATTACCAGGGCAAAAAAGATGCCCTGGGTATCCGCCTTAATTTCGACAAAAGGTATATCTCGCTGGCGCCGGTAGCGACGCTGATCGGTGTCGCATTCAAGCTTTACGATCCGGACCAGTTGCTGGGCGACCAGGAAAACCTGGGTATTACGGTGGCGCTGATTCCGGCCGATACGCCAGGCGTTGAAATCGGCAGCCGCCATGATCCATTGCACATGGGGTTTCACAACGGGCCGGTTCGCGGCAGCGACCTGTTTGTCCCGCTTGACACGATCATTGGCGGCGTAGCACAGGCGGGCAATGGCTGGCGCATGCTGATGGAAAGCCTGTCCGATGGCCGTGCCATATCACTGCCTGCGCTGACCACAGCCTCGGCCAAGCTGGCCACACGGGCGACCGGCGCTTATGCGAGGCTGCGTTACCAGTTCAAGACCTATATCGGGACATTTGAAGGGATTCAGGCCGCACTGGCCAGGATTGCCGGCAATACCTATGCGATGGATGCGGCACGAACGGTGACGCTTGGTGCGCTGGACGAAGGCCGCAAGCCGGCGGTCATTTCGGCAATCGTCAAATACAACCTGACCGATCGTAACCGACAGATCATGAATGACGCGATGGATGTACACGGTGGTGCCGGTGTTTGTCTCGGGCCGCGCAATATTATCGGCGAGTACGCCAAGTTCCCTTCTCTGGGTATTACGGTTGAAGGACATAACATTTTGACCCGCAGCATGATGACGTTCGGGCAGGGTGTCGTGCGCTGCCACCCATACCTTCGTTCGGAGATCGAAGCGGTAGGCAACAGCGATGAACACGCCGGCCTGATGAGTTTCGACAAGGTGCTGGTTCGGCACATGGGATTTGCCGCCAGCAACGCGGTGCGCAGCCTCTTGCACGCATGGACCGGCAGTTTGCTGGTGCCAACGGCGAGAAAGCTGGGACCCTTGCGGCGTTATTACCGTCAGCTGAGCAGGATGAGCGCCGCGTTCGCGTTTACCACCGATATTTTGTTGATGCTGTTGCGTGGCGAGCTCAAGCGACGGGAAATGCTGTCCGGGCGGATGGCCGATATTATCAGCCAGTTGTATATCGCTTCGACGGTACTGAAACATTTTGACAATCACGAGCATGACGAGACAGAGCTGCAGGTGGCGCAATGGGCGGTGCAGGACTGCCTGCAACGGATCGAGCGGGCCTTTGGAGAAGTGTTCGATAATTTTCCGAATCGCTGGGCGGGCTGGTTGTTAAATCGCTGGATTTTTCCTTTTGGCAGGACCTACAAGAGGCCCTCCGATGAACTGGAGAGATGCATCGCGGAGAGCATCGTCATTCCATCGGTGATTCGCGAGCGTCTGACTCAGGGCATGTATATAACCGACGATATCAACACCCAACTGGGTCGGCTTGAACACGCCCTGCAATTGGTGATTGCCATCGAGCCCCTCGAAGCGAAACTGAAAGAAGCGCAGCGCATTGATCTGGTCCGCGGACACTCGCTGGCAGAGCGAATCGACAACGCGGTTGCCGCGCGTCTGTTCACCGAAGAGGAAGCCAAGCAGTTGCGCGAGGCGGAAGCGGCGCGCCTCGATGCGCTGAAAGTCGACGATTGGAAATTCTAGGAGCCTGTCGGACTTAGGTGTTCGTCGCGAGGCGAGTGGGAAATCGAGGCTATTTTTTCGATCGTTTGAGGCGAATAGTGAATCTATTTAACGAAAAGGATCGGGAAAATGGGCCGATTCCCTGCCGTCGCAGTAGAACAATCCTAAGTCCGACAGGCTGCTAGCTATCAACTTTCCTTGCGTTCGAGATGGTCGTCCACGCTGACCCAGTCCACGTGTGATTCCCAGTACGCATGACACTGCGGTTGCCGGTCAATTTCGCCCGGGATCGCAGCCCTGGCGATATGGATTTCACCCGGCCATCGAGCGGACGCGAAAAACACGGTGCTGCCACAGAGTTCACAAAATCCTCGTTTGGCGTCTTTACTGGATTCAAACCAGCGCAGCGTCAATTCGTTGCTCAGCCTAAACCTTCGCTCGTCAACGCCAACCCAGGTCACTAAAGGCGCGCCGTGAGATCGCCTGCACATCGTGCAATGACAATGCGCGCACCACAGGGTGGGTCCGTCAAACTCGAATTTTAGCTGCCCACAGAAACAGGTGCCGGTGTAAGTCTCATGCGATGTTTTTGCCGGCTCATTCAATTTCGCTTGCTCCGTGTCTTCATATTTAGCCAGGGCAGTCTGTCGGACTTAGGACTAATCTACTGCGGCGGTGGAATGTCGGCCCATATTTTCGATCATTCTCGTTAAATAGATCCACTATTCTCCTCGAATGATCGAAAATCTGGCCTCGATTTTCCACGTGCCTCGCTACGATTGCCTAAATCAGACAGACTGCTAGTTCCTCAGATACGATGCCCCATTGATATCGATAATCGTACCGGTCAGGTAATCGGTGTCCGGTCCGGCCAAAAAAGCGATTGTGGCCGCTATTTCTTCAGGTTTTGCGGCTCGGCCAAGCGGGCTTTGTGCACGGATGGCATCGCCATCGGGGCCATCGAGCAACGCGAACGCCATTTCGGTTTCTACGAAACCGGGGGCGATGGCAAAAACCATGATGTTGCTGTCAGCCAGAGCCTGTGCCAGCGATTGGCTCATGGAGTTCAGACCGGCCTTGCTGGCTCCGTACGCCGGGGCGTCGGGTTCACCCCGAAATGCGCCACGTGATGAAATGTTGATGATTTTACCGCCACCGTTTTTTGCCATGATCGCAGCGGCCGAATGACACAGGATCGCAGGCGCCAGCAGATTGACCGCCAGGGTCTGCTGCCAGCTTCGTTGCCAGTCTGAACTGCCCGTCGCCGAGGGCGGATGATCGAAGAATACGCCGGCGTTATTGACCAGCAGATCGATGCCGCCGAACCCGGCCGCCGTTTCGCTAACCAGCCGCCGGCATTCATCGGGCTCGGTCAGGTCTGCGGTCAACGCGATATGCTCGCTGCCTGGTAGTTCGGCAAGAAGGCTGTCCAGTTTCTGTCTGTTGCTGTTTCCGTGCAACGCGAGACGAGCGCCTTTTTCTGCCAGCGCGCTGGCTGTCGCTCGGCCAATACCGCCGCTTGCGCCGGTGATTAATGCACGACAGTTTGCCAGTGTATTGTCAGTCTGCATGATGATGCTTTATTCCCCATTAATTAGTTGACGCGTCGAGCCAGTGCACGGCCAGCCAGTCGGCCGCGGCATCGAGCTCCGTGACCATGTCTTTTCGACCGATGCCGACCAGGCGGTCACGCTTCTTCCATTCACCGAGTTCGATGCCTTTGCCATCGGGAAAAGTGTAATTCAGGCGGTGATAATTCGCGCCCAGCATTTGCCGGCACTGAAAATCCGGAACGCCGGAAACTGCATCCAGCATCAGGTTCAGCAAAGGCTTGGCCCATTGCACAAGTCCCCAATTATGTATCGGCCCCTGAATATACGAGAGTACCTGGCCGGTACCAATGGACAACAGCCTGATCTCATCGACGCGGGGCCGATCCGGAATTTCGCTGCGCTGGTCCTGTGTCTGCGACAAGGCCACCATGCCCGGGTGGTTGGCGACCACGCCACCGTCAATATAACCATCAACGGACGGGAAATAGGTCGGCGCCGCGCTGGAATAGAGCGCCACATCGGCCGCGTGTTGTTCGCCATCGCTGTCTACACCCGGAAAATTATGAAAAAATTTCGGTTTCCATGATCTTTCTTCGGGGAGTACCGCTTCGTTATCGAGATCGAAAGCGGTGATGAGTACGCGTTTGTCCAGGTCTCGCAGGCGCGTGTCCGCGAAAATTTTTTCCAGTTCGCTACGCAGATTTTTGGTCCCGTAATCCGCACCGATCATCCGTCCGAGATCGCGCACCTCATCGAGCAGGTTGTCCTTGAATATGATCGGACCCAGTTCGTAATACAGTTCGGCGAGTTCCGCCGGTTTCATCCCGTTTGCCAGAGCCAACGCCAGGATACCCCCGGTCGATGTGCCGGCGATCATGTCCACACGGTCCAGCCAGTCCGGGTTCCGGCGGTCGAGTTCATCCATCAGCACGGCGCTGAGCAGGCCGCGAATGCCGCCTCCGTCGAGGGTGAGTATCCGGTACGCCGCCACAAGCCTCTCCAGGGTGACTACGGGTAATCCGGACTATACCGCAAGCATTGGGCCGACTGGCGCGGCCGGTTTGCCTCGTCCATACTCATCGTGATGCCCACTGACCGGAGATACCGATAATGAGCAAAGGAACGATTTCGCGTCGCGATTTTCTGGCCCGGTCCGGTGGTGTTTTCGGGGCGGCCTGGCTGGGAGCGAATTTTCCGGCGATCGCCGCGGCGGCAACCGAAGCGAGCCGTGTCGCCAGTGGTGAAGTGGAAGAAAATTTCGGGTTTTTCTCAACAGTGGATGCCGCGCTGATCGATGCAATCTGTTCTCGCATTATCCCGAGCGAGGGCGAAGGGCCGGGTGCCCGAGAGGCGAAGGTCGTCGTGTTCATCGACCGCTCAATGACGGGTTTTATGAAATCCGGCGCCGATGGTTTTGTCGATGGGCTGGCAACTTTTAGAAAAGCTTTCGCAGATGCTAATCCGCAGGAACCGTCATTTGCCAATGCTGAAATCGGCGTACAAGACAAATTTTTTGCCACCCAGGTTGACAGTGGGTTTTTTGGCACCGTCCGTTTCCTGACTCATTTGGGTATGTTTGCGTTGCCATCCTACGGTGGCAATTTTCAGAAGAAAGGCTGGGAGCTCGTGGGTTTCGAAGATCGCCATGTGTTTCAACCGCCTTTCGGGTACTACGACCGCGACTATCCAGGCTTTGAAGCCGTCGCCGCCAAATACCGGAAGGAGAGCTGATCGTGCCAGGGATGTCATACAAGATCAGTGAGGAAGTGGATTTTGTCGTTGTTGGATCCGGTGCGGCCGGTGGCGTCATCGCCCGTGAGCTGTCGCAGGCTGGGCATAGCGTCGTGGTTATGGAGCGCGGCCCTCACCTCAGGCAGGGCGATTTTCACCATGATGAGCTGGCCTATTGGTTCAACGATGAAATAACCAAGCTGGAAAGTTCGCCGCCGCAAAGCTTTCGTAAATCGCCGGGTGAGAAAGCCTCTTCCTGGGGGTTTCAAAGTATGCTCTATGCGCAGTGTGTCGGTGGCAGCAGCGTGCATTTCACTGCCAATTACTGGCGTTTCCACCCTGTGGATTTTCATGAGCACAGTCTGCACGGCGACATTCCCGGTGCAGCGCTGGCCGACTGGCCGATTACCTATGAGGAGCTGGAGCCGTATTACACCAAGGTTGAATGGGAGATTGGTGTTTCCGGTCTGGCCGGCGCACATCCGAATGAGCCGTTTCGTTCGAAGCCCTATCCGATGCCGCCGTTGCCGGTCAAGTCATCGGGCGTATTGTTCGAGAAAGGCGCGTTCGAGCTGGGTCTGAATCCTTTCCCGGCGCCGATGGCGATCAACTCGGTGCCTTATGACGGCCGGGCCGCTTGTGTCCATTGCGGATTCTGCATCGGTTTCGGATGTGAGATGGGCGCCAAGTCTTCCACGTTGTTCAATATGATTCCTCAGGCGGAGGCGACCGGTGTCTGTGAAATACGTACGGGAGCCAATGTGGTGCGCGTGGAAACCAATCAAAAGGGGCGCGCTACCGGCGTGATGTATTACGACATGCAGGGAGAGCAGCACCTGCAAAAAGCAAAGGCGGTCGTCCTCAGCGCTAATGGTGCGGAGACTTCCCGCTTGTTGCTGCTATCGGAAAACAACCACTTCAAGGATGGTCTCGCCAACAGCAGCGGCATGGTCGGCAAGCACATAATGTTCAATGGCGGTGGTACCGCGGGCGCGTTTTTCGAGCATCCGCTGAATGAATATAAAAGCGTGCAGGTCACACGGATATGTCACGATTTTTATGACACGGATCCGAAACGGGGTTTCTATGGAGGCGGTGGAATAGACGGCCGAGTGATGTTTGGTCCGATTGCCTATGCGGCGTTTGCTGGTATACCCGGCGAGCCGGGCTGGGGAAATTCGAACAAGGCTCGCTTGCAGCAATACCCGAACTTCATGTATTCCTCTACACACTGCACATCATTACCGGTGGAGACGAATGCCGTAGCGCTGGATCACGAGAATCTGGATATTTATGGCCTGCCTGGTATTGAACTCACTTATCGTGATCATCCGGATGACCTGGCAACGACGAGGTTCCTTGTTGACCGCGCCGCGGAAATCCTGGAGGCGTCCGGCGCAAACAAAGTCTGGAAAAATCCTGTTTATGAACAGAGCTTCACCGCGCACCTGCTTGGAACCTGTCGCATGGGCAACGACGCGGCGACATCGGTGGTGGATAAATATCACCGCACTCACGATGTGCCAAACCTGTTTATCTGCGATGGCAGCAGCCTGGTGACATCCGGGCGAGGCCAGCCGACGGAGACCATACAGGCACTGGCTTTCCGGGCGGCCGAGCACATCAGCCGTTTCGCGAAAAACGGCGAAATATAAACCACCGGGTGTTGGCCCTCAGGCCAGGTGCGGTTGCCCCAGATAGGCATGCGTCTGCATCTCGGCCAGCCGGCTGACCGTTCTTCTGAACTCGAAGGCCAGCCGATCACTTTGATAAAGTCGTTCGGCCGGAACCGCGGCCGACAGGATCAGCTTTACCTTGTGGTCATAGAGTTCATCGACCAGCGCGATAAATCGTCGCGCCCGGTCGTTGTCCGCCGAATCCATCGCCGGTACGCCCGAGACGAGGATGGTATGGAAACCCCGCGCCAGTTCGAGGTAATCGTTCTGGCTTCTCGGGCCGTCACACAACGCCCCGAAATTAAACCAGGCGATGCCGTTTGCCAGGCGTCGGGTGGCGATTGGGCGGCCACATATCAGGAGACTCTGGTCGGCCTTGCCGCCATTGCAGGAGATTTTCTCAAAGTAGTTTGCCAGGTTAAATTCCGCCTGTTGATCGAGCGGCGAATGATAAATTTCAGCCTCGTCCAGGATGCGCAGGCGAAAGTCCTCCGTTCCGTCGATCTCCATGACCTGGCAGTGTGTCTCAATAGCCGATATCGCCGGCAGAAACCGTTCTCTTTGCAGACCGCCTTTATACAAGAGTGACGGCGGCACGTTCGATGTCGCGACCAGCGTGACGCCGCGCCTGAACAATTCCCGGAATAGCGTGCCCAGCAACATCGCATCGGCGATATCGGATACGAAAAATTCGTCGAAACAGATTACCCGCGTACGCGTTGCGATGTGTCTTGCGATCTCGTCGAGGGGGTCTTGCCGATCCTTCCTGTTTTTTAGCTGTTCGTGCAATTCGTACATGAAACGGTGAAAGTGGCGTCTTTGTTTTTGCTTGAAGGGCAGGGCGCGAAAGAACATGTCCATCAGGTGGGTCTTGCCGCGACCGACTCCACCCCAAAGATACAGGCCTTTGACCGGTTCGATTCCGTTATTGCCGGACAACGTGATGCGCAAACGTTGCCAGATCGCCGATAACGCCGGCTTAGTGATCAACTCGAGATAAATTCTTTGCAGCGCCTCGATGGCCGTTTTCTGAGCGGCGTCTTCCACGAAGTCAGGGTCTTCCAGCGCTCGTGTGTACCGCTCCCTGGGGGTCAGGCTGGCTTCCATACCGGTCGCTGGGCGTGGCTAGCCGAGCCGCATCTCCGGTACTTCGCCTTCGACTATTAGCTGGCCCGCCGTTTTTTCCCTGATTTCGTCAATCGATACGCCGGGCGCTCTTTCCCGAAGATGGAACGCGCCGTCATGGATTTCCAGATAGGCAAGATCGGTGACCACCTTGTGGATACAGTTCACTCCCGTCAGCGGCAGGGTGCACGATTCCAGTAGTTTCGATTGGCCCGATTTGCTGGCATGGGTCATCGTCACGACGATGTTATCGGTTCCGGCGACGAGGTCCATGGCTCCGCCCATGCCCTTGACCAATTTGCCGGGGATCATCCAGGACGCGATGCTGCCATTCTGATCCACTTCGAAAGCACCGAGAACAGTCAGGTCGACATGGGCGCCGCGTATCATTGCGAAACTTTCCGCGGATGAAAAATAAGCCGCACCGGTGATCGCCGTCACGGTTTGCTTGCCGGCGTTGATCAGGTCGGGCTCGACTTCGTCATCGAGTGGAAACGGACCCATGCCCAGCAAACCGTTTTCCGATTGCAGCATGACATCTATGTCTTCGGGAATGTAGTTGGCGACCAGGGTCGGGATCCCGATGCCCAGGTTCACGTAATAGCCATCGCGTAACTCGGAGGCGACCCGCTGTGCGATCTGTTCTCTGTTCAATGCCATTGTATAACCTTTAACTATTTCAGGCGCTGCGGACAGTTCTTTGTTCGATGCGTTTTTCGAAGCTGCCCTTGATCAAGCGCTGGACGAAAATTCCCGGCGTGTGAATGTTATTCGGATCCAGTTCCCCGGGCTCGACGATTTCCTCGACTTCTGCCACGGTAATCCGGCCTGCGGTCGCCATCATCGGGTTGAAATTCCGTGCCGTCATCCGATAGACAAGGTTGCCCATGGTGTCACCTTTCCATGCCTTGACCAGGGAATAATCCGAGGTCAACGACGGTTCGAGGACATAGTTGCGCCCGTCAAATTCCCGGGTGTCTTTGCCCTTGGCGACTTCCGTGCCATAGCCGGTTGCGGTGTAAAAAGCGGGTATTCCTGCGCCACCGGCGCGTATTTTTTCCGCCAGCGTGCCCTGCGGCGTCAGGATGACCTCCATCTCGCCCGATATGAATAATTTTTCGAACAGGGCGTTTTCGCCGACATAGGAGCTGATCATGGTTTTGATCTGGCGGTTCTCCAGCCACATGCCGAGCGCGAATCCGTCGATACCGGCATTGTTCGATATACAGGTGAGATCCTTGGTGCCCATTTCCTTGACTTTCTGGATCAGGCCTTCGGGGATGCCGCACAGGCCGAATCCGCCGACCATGACCGTCATGCCGTCCGCCAGGCCCGCCAGGGCTTCGTCATATGAGGCGACTACCTTGTTAAATCCGGACATCAGAGGGGTCTCCTGGTGTTAGCCTGCCTAATGTTCACAGACCTCGGTAATTGGGGCCTGAGCCGCCTTCCGGCGGTACCCATTCGATAATGCCATACGGATCCTTGATATCGCAGGCCTTGCAATGGACACAATTCGCCGCGTTTATCTGGAGACGGCTGCCCGCATCGTCGCGTACGATCTCGTAGACGCCGACCGGACAAAATCGGGTACACGGATTACCGAATTCCACCGCGCAGCGGGTCACGCAAATATCGGTATCCGCGACGTGCAGATGAACCGGCTGGTCTTCATCGTGATCGGTCGCCGAAAAATAAACCGATGCCAGCCTGTCGCGTGGCGGCAGTTCGCGATCGACCCAGTGACGATTCGGCGATTTGTTTTCGTCCAGTAAGCGCAAGGTGTCGTGGTCGGAATGATTCCGCAGCGTGTAGGGCAATCGCCCTGCGGTCACCGTCTCCAGCGCGGCATTGGCGAGGCCAGCCCAGAAACCGTAGCGAAAGCCCGGTCTGATGTTCCTGACTTTTTTCAGCTCCAGGCCAGTCGGGGAATGCCTGAAGCGGGCGTCGAAGCCATGACTGTCGCCGCGCTCGACGAAGTGCTGTGCTGCCAGCATTCCGCTGCGCAACGCCATATGAATCCCCTTGATTTTTGGCACATTCAGCATGCCTCCGGCATCGCCGACCAGCATCGCGCCGGGTGTTTCCAGGCGTGGCATGGATTGCCAGCCTCCTTCGATGATGGTGCGGGAACCGGCCGAGACCAGTTCCGCGCCAGCGAGCAGTTTTCTCATCATCGGGTGATGCTTGAACTGCTGAAACGCCTCGAAGGGTTCGAATTCCGGGTCGCTGTAATCGAGCCCGATGACGAAACCGACATAAACCCTGTCCATGTCGAGGTGATAAACAAAACTACCGCCATAGATGTCGCCATCCAGCGGCCAGCCGACGCTGTGCAGGATATGGCCTTTCTTGCCCCGGCCCTTGGGTAGCTGCCAGAGTTCCTTGAAGCCCAGGCCGTAGGTCTGTGGATCGCAATCCCGGTTCAGCGAAAATTTTGCGATCAGACGCTTGGCCAGGCTGCCGTGGCAACCCTCGGCAAGCACGGTCAAGCGGCAATGGATATCGACGCCGGCCGCGAAATTGGGACCTTCCGAACCATCCGCCTGCACGCCCATGTCGCCGACCCTTACTCCGGTCACGCGTTCGTCCTGATCATAAAGTAATTCGTTGCCGGCGAAGCCCGGGAAGACGTCGATACCCAGCGCTTCGGCCTTGCCAGCCAGCCAGGCGCCAAGTTGATTCAAGGACAAGATATAATTGCCATGATTGTTCATCTGCGGCGGAAGCGGCATCGGAATCCTGTGCTTTTTCGTCAGCATCACGAACCGGTCCTGCGTAGCCGCTACACAAGTCGTGGTGACTTCCTGCCGCCATTCCGGGAGCAATTCGTCAAGAGCGGCTGGTTCAAGAATCGCGCCCGATAGCAGGTGCGCGCCGGGTTCGGAACCTTTTTCGAGGATACAGACGTCGAGTTCTGGTTTTAGCTGTTTCAGGCGAATCGCACAAGCGAGTCCGGCCGGGCCAGCCCCGACGATCGCCACGTCGTATTCCATGATGTCGCGTGTTGTTTCCATATCTTCAGATTTACTTCGGCTGCATCCGGATAGCGCCATCCAGGCGGATGGTTTCGCCGTTCAGCATCGTGTTGCTGTATATGTAGACAACCAGGTCGGCAAACTCCTCGGGTCTGCCCAGACGCGGCGGAAAAGGCACCTGCGCCGCGAGTGATTGCTGAACCGCTTCCGGCATTCCTTCCATCATCGGCGTCATAAAAATCCCCGGCGCTATGGTCATCACGCGCACGCCGATACGCGAAAACTCCCTGGCGATGGGCAGGGCCATTCCAGCGACGCCGGCTTTTGAGGCCGAATAAGCCGCCTGGCCTATCTGCCCTTCGAACGCAGCGACCGAAGCCGTGCTGATGATAACGCCACGCTCGCCTTCGTCGTTCGGTTCATTGTGCTGCATCCTATCCGCGGCGGCCTTTGCCATCAGGAACGATCCGATCAGGTTCACCTGGATGACTTTAATAAAAGATTCTCCTGCCATCGGGCCGTCTCGACCCAGTACCCGTCCGGCCCCGAGTATGCCAGCGCAATTGACCAGCATGTTGACGCCACCCATGGTTTGGGCAGCCTGTGCTACGGCGCTGTTGACCGCTTCCTCGGAGCTGACATCGGTCGCGACGAAGCTGCTCGCTTCGCCCAGTGCGGCAGCTGCCGCGTCGCCTTGTTCCTGGTTGATATCGAGCAACGTAACCTGGCCGCCGTCGGCGACTATTTTTTTGGCAGTGGCCAGTCCCAGTCCCGAGGCGCCACCGGTGACTATTGCTTTTGCTTCGCTGATTTGCATATTTTTTCCTGTGGGAAGTCTTGTTTTCGCCAGGCGATCTGACCCAGCCGGCTGCCAGGTATTCTGTCCAGTCGCCGGCAGATATACAGCCCGGTATCGACGAGTGCGTCCAAATCGATACCGGTTTCGATAGCCATGCCATGCAACAGATAAACCAGGTCTTCGCTCGCGACATTGCCGCTCGCGCCTTTGGCATACGGGCAGCCGCCGAGTCCGGCAACGGAAGCGTCGATCACGGACACCCCGAGTTCGAGGCAGGCGTAGATATTGGCCAGCGCCTGGCCGCGCGTATCGTGGAAATGTATCGCCAGCTCGTCCATGGGCACCTTTTCGGCCACCGTCGTCAGCATTTTCTGTGCGCCGAACGGCGTTCCCGCACCGATGGTGTCGCCGAGCGAAATTTCGTAACAGCCCATCGCGGCCAGCCGTTCTGCGAGCTCAGCAACCACGGCCGCGCCGATATCGCCTTCGTACGGGCAACCGAGCACACAGGACAGGTAGCCACGTACCGGCATCCCGTTTTCCTTTGCCAGGCTCATGACCGCTTCGATTCTCTGCAGCGATTCGGAGATGCTCGCGTTGCTGTTCTTTTTACTGAAGGTCTCCGATGCGGCGGCAAATACAGCCACTTCACTGGCGCCGGCAGCGATGGCTCGCTGCATTCCCTTTTCGTTGGGCACCAGTACCGGGTAGCGAACGGCAGGCTTTTTATTGATGCCGGCCATGACTTCGGCGGCGTCCGCAAGCTGAGGAACCCATCGCGGACTGACAAAACTGCTGACTTCGATAGTCGACAAGCCGCTTTCGCCGAGCCTGTCGATCAGCTCGATCTTGACGGCTGTCGGCAGCGCTTGTTTCTCATTCTGCAGACCATCGCGCGCCGAGACTTCGACAACCCGAACCGATTTCGGAAAACCTTTCAACGAATGGCCTCTTCCGCCTGGATATCGATAAGAGCGACTTCCGCGTCGACGATATCGCCTTCGCCGTAACGGATTTTTTCGACCGTGCCGGCCGTGCGGGCAAGCAACGTATATTCCATTTTCATTCCCTCGACCACCAGCAGTTTGTCGCCCATTTCGACATGGTCGCCCTCATTGACCAACAAGGAAACAATTTTACCCGGTAATGGTGAGCCAGGGTGAGCGTCTTCGTCCGCCGTTTCCTGCTCCGACCCGTACGGATTCTGACGTTGCAGTTCATGACACTGGCCATCCGCGCAAAGCTGAAGCCAAGGTCCGCTGCAGATGACCAAGGCCGTGATCTCCCGTCCGTCGACATGCCAGACCGATTCCCGCCAGTCCGTGTTTGGCTCGCCCGGCTCATCGTTCTCGATGACGCTCAGTGCCAGATCTTCGCTTGCGAAACGGCACAAATGGCTTTGTTCGGATTCACCAGGCAGAACGCGGATGCTGGTGCTGTGTCCAGCGGCGTCATGGAAGCGAAACAATGAACCGGCTGTTCCACCCAGGCGCCAGGCATCCAGCTTGTGCCATGGCGACACGCCATCCTGTCCATCGCTTAACCCGGCAAACTTCGCGGCGAATATTCTGTCTTTAAAAGAAACAACTGCCGCGATCGCAAGAATCGCGGGTGGCGTGTCATCGTCCGGCAATACATCGGCCAGGTGGCTGTCCAGGTAGCCGGTGTCCATGCCGGCGCTGGCAAAAATTTTCGACGCGGCGATGCCACGGAGCAGGGAGAGGTTATTGCTGACGCCGAACAAGGCGGTACGCTCCAGGCCAGCCTGCAGTTTCTTGGTCGCGGCACGGCGAGACTGGTCATGCACGATCAGCTTGGCCTGCATCGGGTCGTAATGAATACCGATCCGGTCGCCATCTTCTATTCCGCTATCGACGCGCAAGCCGTTTTCCTCCGCCGGGTACACAAAGGCCTCCACGTCGCCGGTCGCCGGAAGAAAGTCGCGGTACGGGTTCTCTGCGTAGATCCGGGCTTCGATGGCATGGCCCTCGCAACGGATTTTCTCCTGGGTCAACGGGAGTTCTTCGCCGCTGGCGACCCGCAACTGCCATTCGACCAGGTCCAGACCGGTAATCATCTCGGTAACCGGATGTTCGACTTGCAAGCGGGTGTTCATCTCCATGAAAAAAAACCGGCCGTCCTGATCGAGAATGAATTCGACGGTTCCGGCATTTTGGTAGTCGACCGCCCGGGCCGCTGTTACCGCCGCGTTCGTGATTTCCCTGCGGATATCATCGGACACAGAGGGGCT
>JAPUGL010000009.1 GCA_027292775.1 Gammaproteobacteria bacterium
GCCTGCGCCAGTCCGTTGGCGATCGCCGTACCGATATTGCCGGCGCCGAGTATCGCGATATTTAGCTTGTCTTTCACTGGTATTTTCCTGTGGGCTGTCTTGTCTATGGTGATGCGAGGTTTCTCACGAGCACTGTATTTCCATCGTCTGCTTTAGTATGCCAAGAAAAATGTCTGAGCCGAACGGAATCAGCTCATCGGGAAAATCATAATCCGGGTTGTGCAGCTCGGCCAATGCATTGCCGGCACCAAGACCGAACATCGCGCACTGTGAAACCGAGGCGAAGCAGCCGAAGTCCTCCGACCAGCGAAACGGCTGCTCGGCGACGCTCAACGGCCCATCGCCGGCCGCCAGGCGAATGACTTCGACGGCGCGCTCTGAATTTATCGAAGCTGCGAAAATGTCCTGATAGGTGATTGCAGATTTCAGGCCATGATCAGCCGCCAGTTGCCGAGTCCGGTCCTCGGCGTGGCTGACAATACGCGCCAGCGTCTCATCGGTCTCGCTGCGCAGCGTACCCCAGACCTCGGCTTCACCCGGTGCGGTACCAAACGCCTGCTCGCCAAGACGCGAACCAACCACGGTCGCGAATGCCAGCTCGCCGCCGAAGTCGATTGCCGACGGCAGCTCGCTCAACTCGGTGATGAGCTGGCACATCGCCTTCGCCGGGCTCACGCCGGTTTCCGGCTGCGCTGCGTGTGCAGTCTTGCCGGTGAGCCTGATCGCCATGCCACGAGACGCACAACTAAAGGTTCCGTTACGTACGATGATATCGCCGAGTGGAAAGCCGGGCAGGTTGTGCAGGGCGAAGCAAAAATCCGGTTTGATGCGGACAAATTTTTCGTCTGCAAGAACTGCCGCCGCTCCCTTGCCGGTTTCCTCGGCCGGTTGGTATAGCAACACGACTTTCCCGCGGGCGGGTCGCTTCTCTGACAGTTTTTCGCCGACCGCGGCCAGTATGGCCATGTGACCGTCGTGGCCGCACTTGTGCGAGGTCCCGTCGCACAGTGAGCGATGCTCGAACTCATTAATTTCCTGAATCGGCAGCGCATCCAGTTCGGATCTGAGCAGGACGGTTGGACCTGCTTCTGTCGCGGAAAAAATGAACGCAATCCCGGTGCCGCCCAGGCCATGGATTATTTCATCGGGTCGTAGCGGCTCGAAATACCGGAGCAGGCGCTTCGCCGTACCGGCTTCAAGACCCGAGCGCTCCGGATTTCGGTGAATTTCCCGCCGCAATTCGACTGGCCCGGTCACCCCACCCACCTGGTTCGCACAACTACCCGCTACTGCCCGGCCAGCGCGTGCAATATATCGACATAGCCTTTTTCGATCTCGGCAAGACCGGCGATTTTCGAGCCTTCCTTCGGGTAGATCAGCATGATTTCGTTGGGTCCGTGCGCACCTTTTCCATAACCGATACCGGTGAACACCATCGGCAGCTTTAAGATATCGGTGAACACATAGAAAGGCGCGCTGCCGCCGAGCCGCGGCTCGACACTGGGCGGCTTACCATACTTGTTGATTACGCTGATCGCCGCCTGTACCAGCTCCGAGTCGACCGAGGTCTGCGACGCCGGGTAACCGCTCATCGGGCGGATCGTGATATCGCTAAAGCCGTGTTTATCCAGGTGGGTGCGGATCAGGGCCATCATTTCATCCGGGTCCAGGCCGGGTGGCAGCCGCGAGTCCACTTTAGCGGTCGCCACATGCGGCAGTATGGTTTTTGTTGCTTCGCCGGTGTAGCCGGCCCAGATACCGTCGATGTTCAGCGTCGGGTTGTACAGGTAATCCATTTGCGCTTCCCGCATCGTCTCGCCATCGATCCAGCGCTCAATACCCAGCGCCTGCATCATCATTTCTTCATCGGCAGAAGCCAGCATGCCGTTGATCAGCGGCATATCCTCGTCTGGCGGCGGCTGGACCTTGTCGTAATAGCCATCGATCAGAATCGTATTGCCATCGGGCGTCGTCATGCTCGCCAGCGCCTGCACCAGCCGCCAGACCGGCGAGTCGATAAACGCCTTCAGTGAGCCATGCACTTCGTGATTGACCGGCCCGCCATGCGGTCCGCCGCGCGCCTCCAGCTCCATGTAAATGATTCCCTTGACGCCTAGGATCATTTTGATATCGCCCGATCGATTTTGAGAGTTGAACGGAAAGAACACGCCATCGGCAGCCATCAGACGATCCTTGTATTTTTCTATGATCTGGGGAAAGTGCGGCGAACCCAGTTCCTCCTCGCCTTCGGCCAGCACGATCAAGTTGACCGGCAGGCTGCCGGTCACGCTTATGATCGACTCCAGCGCGTTCAGCAGGGCCCGTTGCGGTCCTTTTTGATTGGTCGCGCCACGTGCCATCAGCACGGTGCCGAGATCGTGTTCGACCAGTTCACCGGCGAATGGCGGCACTTGCCAGTCCTCCGGGTTCACCGGTTGCACGTCGTACATCATGTAGACGATCAGGGTTTTCTCCGCGCCCGCATCGTAATAGGCAAAGACGCCGGGATGCCCGTCGGTGGGAACCAGTTCGGCCTCGGCAAATCCTATGGCCAACAGGTCGTCGCGCAACATGCCGACCATCTCGGTGATACCGTTATTTTGTGCGCTGATCGATGGCTGCCTGACCCAGCGCTGCAAATTTGCCAGATGTCGTTCAAGGTTGCGATCGATATCCGCATAAATTTCATCATGGCTGCCCTCGTAGGCCGGGATACTGCCGGCGTCGAAGATCTCATCGCTGGTAATCTCGAAATGCGGCCGCTGAACTTGTTTAGCCGCGTCCCCGCCTACCGTGATCTCCTTGCCCTGCTCACAGGCGGCGAACAGCCCACAAACCGCCAGAATCAGCCATTTCATATGAGTCACCATTTGTACCCCTTCGGTTTTTTTGATCGGGCAGCGCTCAGGCCATCTGGTCCAGGACCCGGTCGAGCTTCCCTAAAAATTCATCTGCATCGGCCCGGTCCACCACCATCGGCGGCTTTATCTTGAGCACATTGTGCCCTGGCCCATCGATGCTGAGCATAACGCCATACTCCAGCATGGCCTCGACGATTTCACCGGTGCGCTGCCGATCCGGTTGAAAATCCTTGCGGTCCTTGACGACCTCGACACCCAAAAACAATCCGTGCCCCCTGACATCGGCCAAGACTTCGAATTTTCCGGCGAGTTTTTGCAGCCCCTGTTTCATCCTGCCACCGACATCCAGCGCGTTCTGCCGCAGCCCTTCATTTTCGATAATGTCCAGCACCGCCAGACCCGCCGCGCAGGAAACCGGATTGCCGCCAAAGGTATTGAAGTACTCCATGCCGCTGACAAACTCAGCGGCAATCTCTTCGCTGGTCACGACGGCGGCCAGCGGATGGCCGTTCCCCATCGGCTTACCCATGGTCACAATGTCGGGCAACAGGTTCTCAGTCTCGAACGACCACCAGCAATCTCCCATCCGGCCCAGACCGGTCTGTACCTCGTCCGCGACACAAATCCCGCCCAGTTCACGGACCCGCCGGTAAATATTCGCCAGGAAACCATCGGGTAGAACGCGCTGGCCGCCACACCCGGGAATGGTTTCGGCAAACAGTGCGGCGGGCAAACGTTCTTCGTCTTTTAGGGAATCCAGGACGGCGGTCGTAGCTTCCTCGGTGAGCGCGCCGCTGCGTTGCGGGAAACTGTCCGGCAGCGGCAGGACATCGATATGCACGGCCTGGCCTTCGCCACCCGGGCCATTGAATTTGTATGGGCTCATTTCGACAAGGCCGGCGGTATTGCCATGATAGGCATGATCGAGAACCAGCAAATTACGCCGCCCGGTCGCGGCGCGCGCAAGCCTGATCGCCAGCTCGTTCGCTTCGCTGCCACTGGAAACCAGGAAACAAACCTTGAGTGGATCGGGTAGTAATGCCGTGATTCGTTCCGCGTATTCCACGATCAGTGGGTGCAGGTAGCGGGTGTTGGTATTGAGCAGCGACATCTGCCGGTTGACCGCATCAACTACCCGCGGGTGGCAGTGGCCGACATGGCTGACGTTGTTTACCAGGTCGAGCCAGGCACGGTTCCTGTAATTATAGAGAAACTGACCGCGCCCACGGGTAATCAACAGTGGTTTTTCGTAACTGAGAGTGAGGCTGTTGCTAAGAATTTTGTCCCTGCGTTTCGCCAGCTCCGGGCGAGGATCGTCCTGGGCGGCATCGACCGGCAACTCCAGGCCAAGCATCAGGTTTGGGTCCAGGCAAAGGCCTCGCCAGTACCAGGCTTCCGATGGGCTCGCGACGCCGGGGAAGTCTCCCTGGTAGTCGAGCATGTCCGTCATGATCTGGAAGTGCAGATGCGGCGGCCAGTTGCCGTTGCGAGGGTAGGTACCGATCCATCCGATCACGTCTCCCGAGCCGACATCCTGCCCCGGCTTCAGATGATCCAGCGTGGCCGTGCTCAGGTGACCATACAACGTAAAAAACCGCTGCCCATCGGCATCGTGCTGCAAAATAACCGTGGGCCCGTAATCGAGATCACGAGCGTTGTCGGCGACACTCAGCACCTGGCCATCCATCGGCGCCATGACTGGCGTGTCGGCCACTGCGAACAGATCCAGGCCCAAATGAAAGCTGCGCGCCTCTGTGCGTCCGGCGCTAAAAAGCTCGCTTTGGTACAGGCTCCGATTTTCCCTATCGCGGCCGATGCCGGCGGCGCTGCCGGCCGACTCGATGTGGGCGAACAACTTTTCGGTCATGGTCTCAACATCATCGCTCGGTGCACTGACTTCATCGCTACCGACCGACAGATCCAGCAACATTGCCGACGACAGCAAATCATCCGGAATGACCCGGCTGAAATCAGCGGTTCGTTTCGCCAGCCACTGGGTCAGGGATCGGGTCTGCGGCGTGGAATCCAATCCGCAGGCCGCGCGGCACAGGTAATGTCCGCGGCGAAAATTTCTATCCTCGAGCGCAGCCAAAGCATTCCATACGGCCTCCGCGTGGGTCTGCGCATAGCCATTACCTTCATCGGCGGCCATGGCCGCGTGAATGACGGTCATGCAAAGGCGAATCTCTACCAACGGTAGGAATGCTTCGATTTCCGCTGCGTTCAACGGCCACTCCGAGTGATAGCCCGCCAGTACTTCGACCGCCGGCGTTACCGGGCCATCCGTATCGAGCAACGCATAAGCGGCCGCTATGGCCGCCTCGGCCACTCGCCAGCTCTCGACGAGGTCGCCAAAATCGATTACCGCCGAGATGCATGCGCCGTCGTTGCTGGTCAGCAGGTTGTAGTCGTTGGCATCCCCGTGGATGACCGACCTTCTCATGTCCCCGTTCAGTCGATCGACGATCGTCAGGCTGCGCTCGAGCATATCGCTCGCCAGTAATCGGCGAGCCGGATCGTCGATCGCCTTGAGACCCGCACGCAAGTCCTTTCCCTGCGCAATGTCCCAGCGTAAATAGCGCCTGGCCCGGACGTCCTCGAATCCTGACAGCGACCTGTCCAGGCGACCCATCACCGATCCGAGTTCGCGGGGCGACCGTCGCGACTGGGGCGTCAAAGCCTGAACGGGCCCATTCAGATAACTGACCACCCACGTCAGCCACTGCTCACCGTCAAATTCGACTTTCGGCAGACCAGCAGCCGGCGCTGACCTGACCGACTGGATCGCCACACCCGGATTTTGCGAAGCCAGAAATTTCAGTACGGCACACTGTAGTTCGATGGAGTCCGCCAAGCCGCAGGGACTCAGCTTGAGTACCCACTGGCTGCCATCGTCGCCGTCAATCCGGAAAATATGCCCTTCGCAGCCTTGCAGGCGGCTGGCATTGCCATTGATGCCAAATTGGTCGCTCGCGATGCGCCCGGCATCGCGCAGCAAGTCGCGTTCTCTTGCTTCCTGTCCGGTCAACGTCGTTGTTTCTTTTTGCGCCGCCGACGCATGCGCTCAAGCAATTGTCGACGCCGGGAATCCAGCCAGCCATCGCGCCCCTCCTTCTCTCCAGGTTCCCGTCTCTCTTGGCGGAAGTCGCAGAAATCACGGAATGCATCCAGTTCATGCTTCAGGTCGCGAGCCACCAGTTCGATCATGATGGCGTCATCCAGAAATCCCAACCCCGGAATATGATCGGGTATCAGGTCTTCCGGCTCGACAAAATACGCCAGCCCGTTCAGCGCCCGCTTGACCTCGGGTGCCGGCAGATTGAAATCATCGTCGGTGACCATCGCCACGATCACTTGCAAGAGCTCCAGTCGCTTGGCAACGAAGACCGGGACCTTTGTGTTTTCTATTTCTGAAAGCAGTTCGCGTGTCGCCGATATGATTTGCCCAGGCGCCGATTTTTTTGCCGCGCTGCGAGCTTCCTTCATGATCAGGTCGAAATGACGCAGGTCACTATCGCTGATATCGAAACTGATGCGCATCAGCATGTAATTTCCCTTGCGGTAATAAGGAAAGGCAGGCGACTATAACGGATATTTCCCCGTTCCGCATAAGCTTCATCCCGGTATATTCCTTGGCTGCAAAAGACATTCTCCTGACCCTTTTGATCAACCTGATCTGGGGTCTTAATGTAATCGTCGCCAAATACGGCGTCGGGCAAATTCCGCCGATTCTGTTTACATTCCTGCGCTTCACCATCGTCGCCGTAGTCCTGCTACCAGTCCTAAAAATTCATCGGGGCCAGATGCCTGCCATCATTTTTGTCGCGGTCGCGACCGGTTGCGTACATTTCACACTGACTTACCTGGGGCTTGCGCTGGCGGCAGACGTATCCAGCGTCGCTATCGCCATGCAGCTTGGTATTCCTTTCGCGACAATACTGTCGATGCTGTTTCTCGGCGAGAAAATCAGGGTTTGGCGCTGGCTGGGCCTGTCGATGGCTTTCGGCGGAATCATGCTCATAGGATTCGACCCGCAGGTCTTCGCCTATCGAAACGCCCTCGCCCTGGTAGTTCTCGGCGCTTTGTTCGGCGCCGGCGGTTTGCTGGTCGCCAAGAAATTAACCGGCGTCGGTGTTTTTGAACTACAAAGCTGGATCGCGATGATCAGCTGGCCGCTGCTCCTCGGCCTGTCCCTTGCCTTTGAACCCGGGCAGTTTGCAACGTTGTTGCAGGCCGACCTTTCGGTCTGGGGAGCGGTTTTTTATACGGCGCTGGCGGCCAGCGTTCTCGCCCACAGCGGCATGTATTACCTGATCCAGCGCTACGATCTCTCGCTGGTTATGCCGACGTTTTTGCTGGCCACCGTTTTTGCGGTGATTTTCGGCGTGACGTTGATGGGTGATCAGCTGACGCTGCGGATGATAGCCGGTGGCAGTTGCACACTGCTGGGTGTCCTGCTGATCCTGATGCGTCAGGTTCGCAAATCTGGTGCTGCCGCACCCCCCGCAACCATCTGAAAGCCCCTGTTTTCGGCCATTGCCGCAATTCCCCGAACTGGGAGCTGGTTCACGGTGGGCGATTCCGGCCCCGGGCTATGGTACAGACATAGAAATGGGTAGGGAGCCCATTATGTCAGCGCAGAACCCTGCAATCGTAGATGCTGAAGACCGTACATACGCGGATGTACTGACCTATCTGCGCCAGGCCGAACCTGACCAGGTCGAGGCGTTTCGCAAATACTTCCTGGGCTGCAAGAAAAAAGAGAAGGATAGAATTGTCGGTCTCGACAGTATTATGCGGGCGCTCGACGAAGTCGAAAAAGAAACATAGGTCCTTTTCGCCTGTTTTTGGCCCCGGCGCCTCCCATTTTACACAAACGCGTTTACCTTTAACTCCAACTCATTGGAATTTGTGGTTTTTTTCGATTGCTGCACTGCAAGAATGCAGGCCTACTCCGCTCGCGCTATATTGGAGCCTTAGCCGGCCAAGGCTCGTTCGCGGATAAGGGCCAGGCACACCGGGAGAAGCAAACGAAAACCTCAATCCACATTCCAGACAGATCCACAGGGGGTAGATGCCGATGAGTGCAGATCTAATCAATATCGACTCAATAATGGGCCAGAATCACGATCTCCAACATGAATTCCCGGAGTATTCGGAACTGATTGACGAACTTTGGGAGTCAGACGAGAAATTCGCCCACCTCGCCGATGATTACACCCGATTGAATCGTGAAGTAATACGAATAGAAAAAGGTGTGGTGCCCCGCGATAATCAATATTGCGAAGACGTTAAAAAGAAACGTCTGCTACACAAAGACCGTATATACGCGGTACTTAAATCAAGTTAACACTGGGATACTGGTCAGAATGATCTGATCAGTCTGTTCCCAGTTCGGCCCGTCAGCGTAAAAGACGCACCGCCAACGGGCCGGGAGAAAGAAAGGCGTTTGAAGGATCCGTTTGTCTCCGCCGACGACGAGTCAAGCTAATGCTTTAGAACATAAGAAAGGAAAAAACGCCGTGAGTAGTTATCAATCTGTGGATATCCGCAACATAGCCCTTGTCGGTCACAGTGCGGCCGGCAAAACCACGCTGGCCGAAGCATTGCTGGAAAAAACCAGGGCCATCCACTCGCGGGGAACCGTTGAGCGAGGCAGTACGGTTTGCGATTTCGATTCCCACGAAAAAGAACTGGGCCATTCCCTGGAAACTGCCGTTTGCTCGATGGAGCATGAAGGCGTCCACATCAACTTGATAGACACGCCCGGATACCCGGACTTTGCCGGTCGCAGTATCGCCGTTCTGCCAGCCGTCGAGACCGCGGCCGTTGTTATTAATGCCGAACAGGGTATCGAACTCGTGACCCGGCGCATGATGGAAGCAGCGGCCAAAGATGGTCTGTGCCGCATGATCATCATCAACCACATTGATGCGCCGGGCATAAATCTACAGCAGCTAATGAACGACATCAAGGAGGCATTCGGCAACGAATGCCTGCCCGTCAACCTGCCAGCCGATGGCGCGAAAAAGGTCGTCGACTGTTATTTCGAGCCGAATAACGAAGAAGCCGTCGATTTCTCCTCTGTCGAGGCGGCGCACACCGAAATTATCGACCAGGTCGTTGAACTCGATGAGGATCTCATGGAGGTTTACCTCGAACAAGGACAGGACATGAGCCCGTCGCAGTTACACGACGTTTTCGAAAAGGCCATGCGCCGTGGCCACCTGGTCCCGGTTTGTTTCGTGTCGGCCGAAACCGGATCGGGAATCAATCAGTTACTCAATATATTTGCGCAGCTAATGCCAAATCCAATGGAGGGTAACCCGCCGCCGTTTATCAAGGGCGAGGGGGAAAATGCCGAAACAGTAAGGGTGGAACCGGATACCGACAAGCATGTGATCGCCCATGTGTTCAAAGTCATGGTTGACCCGTTTATCGGGCGAATGGGGATTTTCCGTATTCACCAGGGCACGATTACGCCAAATACCCAGCTTCTTATCGGCGACGCACGCAAGCCATTCAAGGTATCCCATCTGTATCGCCTGCAGGGGAAAGAGCATATCGAAATGGCCAGGGGTATTCCGGGCGATATTTGCGCGGTAGCAAAAGTGGATGAAATCGAATTCGACTCGGTGCTGCATGATTCGCATGACGAGGATCGCTTCCACCTGGAGGCCGTTACGAGTTCGCCGCCAATGCACGGTGTTGCGATCACGCCAAAACGACGCGGTGACGAACAGAAGTTGTCCGAGGCGCTGGCAAAACTTTCGGCGGAAGACCCCAGCCTGGTCGTGGAGCACCATGCGTCCGCCAACGAAACTGTCATGCGCGGAAGTGGCGAACTTCACCTGCGCGCGATATTGGAGCGCATGAAAGAGCGCTTTCATGTCGAGGTCGACACTCGGCCGCCCAGTATCCCTTATCGCGAAACCATTACCCGCAAGGCGGAGGGCCACCACCGTCACAAGAAACAAACCGGTGGCGCTGGTCAATTTGGCGAAGTTTTTCTGCGCATCGAGCCATTACCGCGGGACCAGGGTTTCGAATTCGTCAACAAAGTCGTTGGCGGTTCAATTCCATACCAGTACATACCGGCCGTCGAAAAAGGAGTGCGACAGGTGCTGACATCCGGTGCGATTGGCGGATATGCGATGCAAGATATTCGCGTCACCGTTTACGATGGCAAACACCATCCCGTAGACTCCAAGGAAGTCGCGTTCGTCGCGGCCGGGAAAAAGGCGTTCGTGGACGCCATAAACCAGGCCAAGCCAATCATTCTGGAGCCCATCGTCAAGGTTGAAATCACGGTGCCGGGCGATCACATGGGCGATATCGCCGGCGATCTGTCCTCGCGCCGGGGTCGCATCAACGGAAACGAGGTACTCACAGGTAACCAGGTCCGTATCGACGGCGAGGTGCCGCTGGCCGAACTGGAGAATTACCAGACCAGGCTGGGCTCCTTGACTGGCGGTGTCGGCAGTTTCACGATGGCTTTTAGCCATTATCAGCCAGTGCCGGCGCCGCTGCAGAAAGAGATGTCGACTTCCTTTCAGGTCGCCGACAACGCCTGACCTCCAAGGCGGGACACTTCATACAGCAAAGGACCCTGCACCTCGGCGCGCCAGGACCACCGCTTGTCTCAAGGTCCGCCTACCTCCCTTTCCCGCGGCTGTCTAAACGTTTATTAATACGCCATCGGTGTCAATACCGAGTATAAAACGTGGATAGGAAAGTGCCTTTTTGAGATGAATCGGATTCTTACAACTTTATTCCTGCTCCCGGTCCTGGCCGGAAGCTGGGCAGTGGCGGGTATCCCGGAACTCGATGGACTGGTGGAACAGACCCTCGACATCGGTGAGATTCCCGCCACGCAAGCAGGAACGCTTCCGATCACGACCAGCAGTTCGAAAGCCAGGGAATACTTTAGGAAAGCGCGTCACAAACAGTGGAATTTCGATATCGATAGCGCCATTCGTCTTTATCGTAAAGCGCTGATCCTGGACCCTGAATTTGTCCGCGCTCACTTGCAACTCGGTCTCCTGAATGTACCGAAATCGAACTGGCACCGGGTCAGAGCCGATGCGAATCTTTATCTGCTGCAAAAAAGCGAACGGCGGTTCGTCAAGTTGCTTCTGAAAAACCGCCTGCGAACAGATTCACTGCTCGAACTGTCGGCAAAATATCCGAACGATGCCGAAGTGCTGTTGTACCTCGGACGATCCCTGAGCCAGAGCGGCCAGTTTCCTGCGGCCAGGGATGCGCATCTCGCCGCGGTGAAAAAATACCCGGTTTCGGCGCTCGCTTGGCAAAGCCTTGGCAACCAGTACCTTGCGCTGAAAGATAATTACCGTGCCTATATCGCGTTCGAAAAGGAGAAATCGCTGGTCCCGGATCGTGCCCAGGCTTACCTGGCGCTCGGTCGTTTTTATCTTAAGACCTGGAAATACGATAAAGCCATGCGCATGGCGGAGAACGTGATCAGGATCGACCCGGGTCGCTGGCAGGGCTATGTCCTGATGGCCAACGCGTTGACGCTTAGCGGCGATTCCGAGGTTGCGCAGGAAATACTGCTCTCGAGACTCGATGCCGAGTCCGATCCGATACAAAATCTCGAATACCAGATCGCGTTAGTCGATTCTCTGATCGATGACGGCAACTTCCCGGAGGCGATCAAGCACTTGAGTCTGCTTTATCGCGAGACATCGATCAGCGACAAGGACGAACCGATCATCGACCGGCAGATGCGCGGCCGCGATATTTATTTTCTGAATCGCCTGGGCGATACCTATCTTGAGTATGGCGACTATGGCTCGGCCCAGGAGGTTTACGACAACATCCTTAGAATCTGCGAAGAATCTTTCCGCAATGAGCCTGGCCTGGCCGCGATTCAGACCACCTATATGTTCAACACGGCAAGGGTCGCATTGGTCAGAAAAAATGTCCGCGAGGCCCGACGGCTTATAGTCAACCTGAGCCGCAAGGTGTCGCATGACCACGATGCGAACCTCAAGCAAAAGATTGCGCAACTTCAAGGTGAAGTTCACCTGGTCTCGGGCGACCCGGAGCAGGCGATCCTATTCCTGAAAAAGATCGGCTCGGAAAACCCTTATCTTCTCAACCTGCTGGCGACCGCCTATATGCGTGCAGGGAAGACGGCCCTGGCGCACCAGTATTACAAGAAAGCCATCGAATACAGTTCTTTCGACCATTACGAGTACGCTTTCGTACGCCACAAGGCAAGAGCCGCACTGCGCAAGTCGGAACCGGTGGTCGTCGATCGCGAATAAGTCGACTATCCGGCAGCTGCGGGAATCAAACAGCCCATCAGGACCAGTAGTAACCAGACCATCAATTTGACATAAACTGGCGTTGAGAATCCATCGAGCTCAAGGTCACTGCTCACCTCAACATCCTCCATCGCCCCGCCAAGATAGACTTGCGGGCGGTTGAAGATGTCTTTCGGCAAGATTACTCGCCGACCACCTGTAAACTCGATGTCGTCCATAAGCTCATCAACTCCAGGTGACCAGCATCGCACCCGATTTTTGCCCTGACCACGACATGGATCACATTCTTCATCTGGCTACGCGCCCGGCCGCAAATGAGCAAAGTGAGGCCTGCGAAGTCCCGGAGCATTTGCGATGCATCGACTCCTCTTTCTCTGCTCCGAGTCATGTGGTTAAATTCCGCCTCGCGGCCAGCTCGGCTTGAGTTTGCCATTGGCGTCGGAAATACGCGTTCATGATAAAAACGGAAAACCTTACTCGCCGCTATGGTGACCTGATCGCCGTCGACTCACTCTCGATCTCCGTCGAGCCCGGCCAAGTGCTGGGTTTTCTCGGACCGAATGGCGCCGGTAAGACCACAACCATGCGCATGATCGCGGGGTTTATAGCGCCAAGTGCGGGAACGGTCAGCGTCTGTGGGCACTCGCTGACCGCCAATCCTGTTGCGGCACAGGCATGTATGGGTTATTTGCCCGAAGGTGCACCCGGATACGACGAAATGTCGGTGCAGGGATTTCTGCGCTTTATCGCCGATATCCGCGGTCTGGACGGCGATTTCCGGCGCTCGCGCATGGCCGATGTTATCGAGCGTTTGCATCTTGCACCCGTATTGCGCCAGCGGCTGGAAACCTTGTCCAAGGGATTCCGCCGGCGTGTCGGCCTGGCACAGGCCATCATCCACGATCCACAGGTTCTGATCCTGGACGAACCGACAGACGGTCTCGATCCCAACCAAAAGCAGGAAGTGCGGCAACTGATACAGGACATGGCGGCCGACAAGATCATCGTCATTTCGACACATATGCTTGAAGAAGTGGATGCGGTGTGTAACCGCGTCATGATCATCGCTGCAGGTCGACTGTTGGCGGATGATACGCCGGACGGTCTGATCGCCCGTTCGCGCTACCACAACGCTGTCAGTCTCTCGCTCGCCGCTGGCAGCCTAGACAAGATCAAGACCGATCTTGCGGCCCTTCCCCAGGTCGCATCGGTTGAGCTGGATCAGGCAACCGGCCGGATCACTGCTTTTCCGGCAGGCGATCAACCCTTGTTACCGGACATCAGCCGCCTTGCCAGCGACAGGAGTTGGAACCTAAAGGAATTGCATCTGGAAAGAGGTCGCATGGAAGAAGTGTTCAGGAATATAACGACAGGACACAACGCATGAGTCAGATCAGGATTATTTTCAAAAGAGAGCTTGCGGCTTATTTTTCGACGCCGCTGGCTTTCGTTTTCATCGTTATTTTCCAACTGCTTTCGGGTGCCTTCACTTTTTACCTGGGCAATTTTTTCGAGCGAGGCCAGGCCGACCTGGCGTCCTTTTTCGGCTTTCATCCCTGGTTATTTCTGTTCCTTATCCCGGCAATTTCGATGCGCTTGTGGGCCGAGGAGCGCAGCAGCGGCAGCATCGAGTTGCTTCTCTGTCTGCCGGTAACCCTCTGGCAGGCAACCCTGGGGAAATTTCTGGCGGCCTGGACGTTCTCGGCAATCGCGTTGGCGTTGACATTCCCAATCTGGATTACCGTCAACTATCTTGGTCAGCCGGATAATGGCGCCATCGTCACAGCTTACCTGGGTAGCTTGCTGATGGCGGGTGGTTTCATGGCGATCGGCGTTTGCATATCGGCCACGACACGCAACCAGGTTATCGCGTTTATCATTACGGTTGTCGTGTGTTTTCTTTTCCTGCTCAGTGGTTTTGGTTTGGTTCTGGATGTCCTGCGCGGCTGGCTTCCCCAGCTTATTGTAGACACCGTCGCTTCATTCAGTTTTCTGACTCACTTTCAGTCGCTATCCAAAGGCGTAATCGATCTCCGGGATATCGTCTTTTTTGCCTTGCTGATCACAGGCTGGCTTTACGCGAGCACCGTCGTGTTGAACCTGAAGAAAGCAGACTAGGACATGAGCGACAACAAACAGATGGCACAAAAAACAACGGGGGCGCTCACGCTGCTTACACTCGCGGCGGGTTTTATTTTCCTGATTCTGCTGAGCAATACCTTTCTCAAAGGCGTTCGCCTGGATTTGACGGAAAATGGTCTGTACAGCGTATCCGCCGGCACCATGGAAATTCTTTCAAAAATTGACCAACCGTTGACCCTTCGATTCTTTTTCTCCGACGAAGCGACAAGAAAACTCCCCGGAACCAGAATCTATGCGAACCGCGTCAGGGAAATGCTCGAGGAATACGTACAGCGCTCGGGTGGAATGATCGAATTACAGACTATCGATCCACTGCCGTTTTCGGAGGAGGAAGACCAGGCGGCGAACTATGGTTTGCAAGCTATGCAGGCAGGTCGCGGCACCGGTTCGGTTTACTTCGGGCTGGTAGGTACCAACGATTTCGATGACGTTATCATCGTACCCGCGTTTCAGCAGCGCAACGAGCAATTCCTCGAATACGACCTGACCAAGTTGATCTATACCCTGAGCCACCCGCAACGAGCCGTCATCGGCTTGCTTAGTGAGTTGCCGCTCGCCGGTGGCTGGAATCCGGCGACCCGATCGCCGGAGCAACCATGGGCTGTGTATGGAGCGATCAGCGAGATGTTCGAGATTCGTGCGTTGACGAAAGATGGTCTGGAGATCGGGCCCGACATCGATGTGTTGATGCTGGTGCACCCCAAGCAACTCCCTACAGCTACACTTTACGCAATCGATCAGTTCGTCCTCAACGGTGGACGCCTGCTCGTGTTTGTCGATCCGCTTGCGGAAACCGATACCACCGCCACCGATCTGCAGAATCCGTTCAATGAAAATCTGGGCGAAAAAAGCTCCAGTATTCCCGAATTGTTTGAAGCCTGGGGCGTGCAGTTCGACCCGTCTCAGGTCGTTGTTGACCGGAAGCTTGCGCTGGCCGTCAATGCAGGCGGACCGCGGCCGGTTGAGCACATCGGTATGCTCGGGCTCGGCGCTGCGCAGTTGAACGACGAAGACGTGCTGACCGGTTTATTGAGCAGCGTCAACGTCGGCCTGAGCGGACATTTCACGCTGACCGAAAACGCGACCACGACTTTGCAACCCTTGCTGTCAGCGACCGAAGATTCCACTTCGCTCCCGATCAGCCGGTTCTTTTACCTGCAGGACGTGGACAGCCTGCGAGATGGCTATGAACCCTCCGGGCAATCACATGTTATCGCCGCGCGACTCAGCGGCCAGGTACATTCCGCTTTCGGCGACATCCCACCCGATAATCAGGACGATGCCGAAACCGACCACCTGGCGCAGTCCGTCGAGTCCGTCAATATCATTCTCGTCGGTGATGCGGACATGCTGGCAAACCACCTGTGGGTGAAGGTCAGCAATTTCTTTGGTCAGAGCATGCTGTCGAAATTTGCCAACAACGGCGATTTTGTCGCCAACGCGCTCGATAATCTCGGCGGCAGCGAAGCACTGATCAGTATCAGAGGCAGAGCCAGTTTCTCCCGCCCGTTTGAAAAAGTAGAAACGCTGCGGCGGACGGCGGATGAGCAGTTCCGCGCAAAGGAGCAGGAACTGCAGGCAAAACTCGAGGAAACCGAAAAAGCCCTGACCGATTTACAGGCGGGCCAATCAGATAGTCAGGTCCTGACGTTCAGCGACGAACAAAGCGCGGAAATCGACCAATACATCACCAGACGATCGGAGATCCGAAAAGAGTTGCGCCAGGTCAGACACGACCTCGACAGAAACATCGATAGACTCGGGCGCAACCTGCGGTTGATAAATATCGCCCTGGTGCCGTCGCTTATTACGCTGCTGGCGCTTGCCCTGCTCGTGTTTCGAAGACGCAGGCAATAAGGCTGCGCCGGTCAGGCTATTTATCGCCAGCTACAAGGGCCTTCATCATCACTTTGCCATTTTGTTTTCTTGCATAACTGGCAAAGGTATCAATTGGCATCGCATGACTGAACAAGTGGCCCTGCACAAGATCGCAACCCTGCGCCGCGAGAACGTCGAACTGTCTCTGGTTTTCCACTCCCTCGGCAACCACTCTTTTTCCAAGACCATGGCTCATGGCGATAATTGCGCGAGTGAGTTTTTGCGGGCTTTCAGACTGGTCGATCTCATTTACGAAACTGCGATCGATCTTGATGGTCTGCACAGGATAGCGGCGCAGGTAGCCCAGCGCTGAATAACCCGTTCCAAAGTCATCGATAGCCAGACGAATTTCATGGCGGCACAGCTCTTCGAGAACCATGCGGATGCGCTGAACCTCCTCAAGGAGCAGGCTTTCAGTAATCTCAAGTTCCAAAAAATGGGGTTCGAGCCCATGACGATCAAGAATTGCCAGGACTTCGCTGACAAAGCCGGGCTCGTTAAACTGTCGCGGCGAAACATTGACAGCGATATTTTCCAATTCGATACCCTTGGTTCGCCACGCCATCATGGCCCGGCATGCCTCTTCTAACGCGGCATAGCCCAATGGCACTATCAGCCCAGTCTCTTCGGCCACCGGAATAAACTCGTCTGGCGAGGGCCCTTGATCGCAGGACACGGGCCAGCGCATCAACGCCTCCGCTCCGACAACCTCCTGCGTTTGTGCATCCAGTACCGGTTGGAAATGCAATTTCATCCCCTGGCTCTCCACAACTGTACGAAGCTGGCTTTCCAGTTTTACCCTGCGCACTGCCGCAAGATTCATTTCTTCCTGGAAGAACATGCACTGGTCCCGACCCGCTTCCTTGGCGCGGTACATCGCTGTGTCAGCATTGCGAAGCAATTCTTCTACTGTCCTGCCGTCACCCGGATACAGCGTGACGCCGATACTTGCGCTGATGAAATGCTGGCTGCCATCGATCGTGAACGGTTTTTGCAGGCTTTCGAGAATCTCTTTGGCAACACGACCGGCATCCTCCTCCCCATCGATCGTGGAAAGCAGGACGGTAAATTCGTCGCCACCTAATCGTGATATCAGATCGCTGTCACGGACGCGCTCGCTCAGCCGCCCGGCAACCTTGCGAATTAACTGGTCACCAGCACTGTGCCCACGGACGTCATTGATGATTTTGAAATTGTCTAGATCGATGAACAATAGTGCGAGCGAGCTATGGTCGCGTTCCGCCCTGCGGATTTCCATGTTGAGACGCTGTGCGAAAAGCTGCCTGTTGGCCAAGCCGGTCAGATTGTCGAAGTGTGCCTGGTGGTACAACTGCTCGTCGCGTTCAACCGTTGCCATCGCCAACGCGAGGCGCCCGCAAATCTCCGATGCCTGATGCATCAGATTGCCACCCAGTTCCGGCGGCTGGCAGTAACCCAGGGTTAAAACACCATAGATCTTTTCACTTTTGATAATCGGCATACAGAACATGCTGGCAGCGCCGTCGACAACCAATGCCTGGCAAAAACCCGGCGGCTTTTCCTTGTCCAGGAAAATTCCTGCCTTTGCGTCACCGAACATCAGATCGAGATCTCGATCAATTTTTATCCGTTTGGTTTTGCTTTGAGCCTCACCGGCCAATAACAGGTAGTTTTGAGCCATTTTTGGCGCTGCACGATCGAGCACGGTAACCACTGCGTTGTCGCAAGGCACGATATTGCGAAGCCGTGACAAAACGATATCGACGACTGCACCCGGCTCCGGCGAACTCAAAATCTCTCGGTCGACTAACGACATCGTAGCGAGAATGGAAAAATGGCTGGCCAGACCACGGGACATTTTACGCAGGCTGATCGCCAGGCCTTCGAATTCGTCACCGCTATCCACCTCGAGCGGCTCATGGAATCTCTTGTTCGAGACGTGACCGGCATAAGTGGCTAATTTCTCAAGCGGCACCATTCGCTTTCTGATTTGCGACATGGTGATTAACGCCGCAATCAGCAAAGCGGCAAGAAAAACCGTAACAAAAACTACACGGAAATCGGTGACATTGGCCAGAACCTCATGATCGGGCTTGCCGATCAAAAGCACCCAGGGCTCGTGACCGAAGTGCCGTTCGAGCGCAACTTCCCAGGTCTGCCCGAGGAGTTTTCGATCATTCTGGCGCCAGTAGATCGAAGCATCGCCATCCAGGTCAAGGCTGTCTGGCATCGCCATCGTAAGGGCCAGTTTCATGTCCTCGCTGGAACAATAAAGTGGGCTGCGATCACTCCACAGCACGCACATCTGGTGCTGGCCCGGGAGATAGTAGGAATTGCCCCAAATGTAATCCGGCAGCAGTTGTGCAACCAGGATTTCGCCGCTGCCTCCGGCTGCCGTCAGCAACAGCAGTTCGAAATTTGCTGCCGTACGCTGACTGAGCAAAAGAGGATTGCCGCTGGCGATATGTTCGAGATTTTCCTCGCTCAATGCGGGAATGCTGTCAAGATCGCCCCTGATGCCGGTCAGCCCTGCGTCGTTGAGTACGGCGATGGCACTGAACTGCTGTTGGCCAATGTGCGTTCCGAAACTGATATTATCGACTTGATATTGCTGGGCCAGCTCTTTCAGAGTCATTTCCGCCATCCCCAGTCTTTCGTACACCGAAACTCCCAGGGTTTTTGCGTTTTCCTTGAGCTGCTCTTCTGCCTGCTCCGTCAGTATGCGACTTGCTGTTATCAGCGACCAGACACCAGCGACCACGACAGGAAGAAGCGCAGCCAGTACGAACAACATGAACATGCGGCGAGCGACGGTACTGCGCATGTAATTTCTGTCAAACACCATTTCTTTTGTTTTCCGTAATCGATTTTCCAACTGGCGCAGTGTCCCGCTACCGAGTCCGCATTAACTCGTTCGAGTTCTCCTGCCCGTCGCTTTCAACCGCGAGCTTCGGATACTTCATGCCCCTGGCCGCGGTAGCACACGACACAGTGCCAGCGCCCGCCAAATCAGGTTGTGCGGTCGTTCACAGCTTCGGGATGAGACGCCCAGACCGGCGCATTTTTGTGACCCGCGTCACACTATTCAAGACAAGGACAAGTGGGCGCGAAACGGCATAGGAAACCGCGGCCCTTGGTGTCAGCAGGCTATAGCTGTTCGAGCTGTCTGTCCTGGACGCGGGCCAGCAACAATTGAGCGGTGATAGCGCCGCTCAGCGCGAGGAACATATCCCACTGTGTGTCCCAGATATCGCCCTGGGTCGCGAGAAACTCATCAGCCTGCCCACCCATGACCAGCGCGGTCCACCACTCGACAAACTCATAGCAAGCGCTGATCGCCAGCGCGACGCAACTGACCAGAAAAAACAGCCATCTGCCCCGCGTAAGCGGAGAACTCCGCAACAGGATTTCCCTGGCGATCATTGCCGGCACAAAACCCTGCAGGACATGGCCAAGACGGTCGTAATTATTGCGCGCGAGATCGAACAAATCCTGGACCCAAAAACCAAGCGGTACATTGGCATAGGTGTAATGCCCACCGACCATCATCAGCAATGCATGAACAGCCATCAGCCGGTATAACAGCGGCGTCAGCCGGTAGCTATTGGCGGTCGAGGCAAGTATGGGGATGGCAATTATAATCGGGGCCACTTCCAGCCACCATGTCAGGCGGTCATACGGACCGATTCCGCTGACTGCCGTGCCAGTAACCACCAGCACCAGCAGTACCAGACGCTCATTAGACGTCGCGGCCATTTCTTCCTCCCATGCTTCGGTATAGCATACGTTTGGCGCTGGTTTTTACCAAACTCGCCGGCCTGGCTCACCATGAATTCCGGAGTTGACGATGACCGAAATGTTGTATTTGCAGGATGCGTATCTCAAGACCTGCCAGACCAGGGTGGAGCGGGTCAGCGATCTTGGAATCGTACTTGAGCAAACAGTTTTTTATCCGCGCGGCGGTGGCCAGCCCGGTGACAGCGGCAATTTCAAACTCGCTAGTGGCCGTGTTTTGCCGATTATCGATACCATTTACGGCCCCACGCGTGAAGTGCTGCACGTGCCGGAAGCGGGTCATGAATTGCCTGCAGAAGGGGATGGGGTGGAAATAGAGATCGATTGGGAGCGCCGTTATCGTCTGATGCGTATGCATACGAGCCTGCATTTTCTAGGCGTCGCGCTACCCTATGGCGTAACCGGCGGCTCCATCGGTGAACGACGGAGCCGGCTCGATTTCGATATGCAGGACCCGATCGACAAAGAAGTGGTGAATGAAAAAATCAACCAACTCATAGCCGGCAAGCACACGGCGGAAACCATCTGGACTGACTGGGAGGAACTGGACAAACGGCCGGACCTGATCCGCACGATGTCGGTCAAACCGCCGCGAGTTTCAGAAAAGATCAGGCTGCTGAAAATCGGCGACCTTGATCTGCAACCCTGCGGCGGTACCCACGTGAAAAACAGTAGCGAGATCGGTCGGGTAATCGTCAGCAAGATCGAAAAGAAAGGTAAGCACAATCGCCGCGTATACCTGGAGCTGGCAGACCAATGACGATGTACGTCCCCCAGCGATTCGCGGCGCCGGATTCCGATGCGGCGCTGACGGTGATCGAAAATCATGGGTTTGCAGCGCTCGTTACTCCGGCGGGGGATGAATGTCACATCACCCACCTGCCGTTGCTGCTCGACCGGGAGAAAAACCAGCTGCTCGGCCATGTGGCCAGGGCAAACAGGCATCACGAATATCTGGAGCGCAATACCAGCACCGCTATTTTCACGGGGCCTCATGCGTACTTTTCGCCGAACTGGTATCTAACGGACACGGTGCCCACCTGGAATTACGCGGTGGTTCACGTCCAGGCGGTTGCCGCGCTGATTACCGACCCAGACGAGTTGTATGTACTGGTTGAACGCCTCAGCCAGCAATACGAATCTTCCCTGCCGAATCCCTGGCAACCGGCGAGAGGGCCCGGCGTGGATAAACAATTGCGTGCCATTGTCGGCTTTTCCCTGCCGTTGGAATCGGTCACCGCCAAATTCAAACTCGACCAGCACCTGGGTGCTGATGCGGTTGAGCATCTTGTCGCGAACCTGGAATCAGACGCAGGAAAAGACCACCGGGTACTGGCAGCCCTGATGCGCCGACAGGCGAAATAGAGTTTGGTCTTTTCCTCGTAAGCCTTATAAATCAAGGCATTCTGTCATTTCTTGCTCGCCCCTTTTGTCTTTGGGTAGCACTGTGGGTAGCAATTGGGCAAAAAATTTTGCGCAAAAACGATGTTTTTAGATGCCCAGATCACTCACTGCCAAAATTGACAAAAGGGGGTCATTGCCCATGTCCGCCTGTAGCCGTAGCGGGCTCTTTGGTTGCGGTAGTGGTTGACCTGCGTCGAACGCAGACAGTGCTTCAGGCACAGACTTACCAAGATCGCACTACCCAAGGTCTATACTGAGATTACAGCAATGCTCGTGGCGTGCGTTGGAGATAATGACATGACTGAGACAAAAATCGGCACGGTGACCCACTACTACAACCACATACATGTGGCAGGTGTGACGATCACGGACAGCGAGCTACGTAAAGGCGACACCATTCACGTCAAGGGCCACACCTCAGACTTCGAGCAAAAAGTTGAATCGATGGAGATCGATAATGAGGCGGTGGAAGTCGCTAAGGCGGGCGATCAAATCGGGGTTTATGGTGATCGAGCACGCGAGGGAACACGATACCGTCTATGTGGTGACCTAAG
>JAPUGL010000090.1 GCA_027292775.1 Gammaproteobacteria bacterium
AAGAAAGCCAAAGCACAGGCGGGGGACAAGGAATCATGAGCGCTGTTATTGAAGCCAAAGGGTTGACCAAGAATTATGGCAAGACCCGTGCCCTGGATGGGGCCAGTTTTTCCGTTGATGAAGGCAGGAGCGTCGGGCTGATCGGGCCGAATGGCGCCGGTAAGACCACAGCTCTGTAGGCGATCCTGGGCCTGACCAATTTTGCTGGCGAGTTGCAGGTACTCGGTCTGGATCCATATCGCGATCGCGATCAATTGATGCACCAAGTTTGTTTTATTGCCGACGTCGCCGTGTTGCCGCGCTGGCTGAAAGTCAGTAACGCCGTGGATTTCATGGAAGCGATACATCCGAAATTCGAACGCTCGCGGGCAATGGACTTTCTTTCCCGTACCGATGTTTCGATGGGCAAGAAAGTCGGCGAATTATCTAAAGGCATGGTCACCCAGCTCCACCTGGCCCTGATCATGGCCATCGATGCGAAACTCCTGATTCTGGATGAGCCCACGCTGGGGCTGGATATTCTTTCTCGAAAGGATTTCTACCACGCTTTGTTGTCAGATTATTTTGACGAAAAGCGCACCATCCTGATTACCACGCATCAGGTCGAGGAAATCGAACACATCCTCACCGACTTGCTGTTCATCAATAAGGGACGAATCGTTCTGGATGCGACCATGGAAGCGGTGGCCGAAAATTTCGTTGAAGTTGCGATTCACCCGGATCACCGGGAACGGGCAGAATCCCTGCGGCCGTTGTATGAGCACCAGGTTTTCGGCCGCTCCGTTTTTCTGTATGACGGCATTGCAAGGGACAAGCTGGTTGAACTCGGCGATGTTCGTACGCCCAGTGTTGCCGACTTATTTGTGGCGAAGGTCCGAGGGGAGGCCGCATGAACGCATTCGCATACCTGATTCGCCGCGAGACCTGGGAACACAAAGCCCTCTACCGTGCGCCGCTGATTACTGCTGTCGTATTAGTCGCTCTCGCCTTGCTTGCTCTATTCAAGGGCGCTTCCGAAGGTCATTTTGGCGCCGCCGGCCGATTTTTCGAGTATCTGCAGGGAATAAATGTATCGCCGGATATGATTGCCCAGCAATATTTACAAATTATTAGCCCGATATCGATGGCAGCAATATTTGGCATTATTTTTACGGTGGGTACAATTGTCGCGGTTTTTTACCTGCTCGACAGTCTCTATGCGGAGCGCAAGAATCGCAGCATCCTTTTTTGGAAGTCGCTGCCAATCTCGGATACCGAGACCGTACTTTCAAAGCTGGTAACTGCCACTGTTTTAGTCCCGATTGTCGCCCTGGTGTCTGTTATGGCGTGCTGGATCGTTATGCAAGTCATTGCAGCAATTGTGATCGGTTTGCTGGGTGGCAACGGCTGGGCGGTCCTGTGGCAGCCGGGGGTTCTGTTCGATGGTATCTTCGTAGGGATAAAATTCAGCGCCGTTTTGCTGTTGTGGTATCTGCCGATCGCAGGTTGGCTGCTGCTGGTCTCGGTCTGGGCGCGACGCTCGGTATTCATCTGGGCCGTATTGCCTCCGTTTGTAGTCGTTTTTGTCGAGCATTGGTTGTTTGACAGTGAATATTTCGCGATTTTGCTGGGCAGCCGCATAGTGGGCTTCAAATTCATGTTTCGTGACTCGGACCTGATAAACATCGCTGGCAGCACATCTGGCAGTGAATCAGGTGCAGAGGTAACAGTGGCGGAGGCCATGAATCAGATGGTCAGCTTTACCAATCTGCTTACGGAGCCGGGGCTGTATGGCGGCATACTGGTTGCTGCCGGTTTCATCACCGGTGCGATCTTCCTTCGCCGTTACCGCGACGAGACCTAAAAACCGGTGTTGAAGGACTCGATTCAAACCGAAGCCCTCTTTGAAGCATCGAACGAATCAGGTAGACCAAGCAATAATATTCCGGAGACAAAGCAATGAACAAAATCAGGATTCTTTTCGCCATCGGGCTGACGGCCCTGGCGTTCGCCGTTGCAAGTCCTGCGTCGGCAGCTGGTGTTGAGCAAAAGAAAGATTTCAGCGTCGATAGCAAAGTCCTTGAGGTTGACAACCTGGCTGGTTCGGTACGGCTGGAAGCGACGAAGGGCAATAAATTCGAGATTCAGGCTACCGTAAAAGCGGACAAAAGTGCCGGCCTGGCCGCGTCTGAGATCGCCGATCTGATCGGCTTCTATTCAGTCAAAGAAGGCGGCAAGCATAAATTCCGGGTGATGTACCCGGTGGACGATTATCGGAAATACACCTACCGGGACGGCTCCAATTTTGGAAACAATTCGACGAGGACCCGTTACCAGAAAAAGAAGGTATCGGTCAGCAGCAAATCCAGGCGTGATGCACTGAATGTTCATGTGGATCTGTTGATCCGCGTGCCGGCCGGGAGCAGCCTGAAAGTAAAAAACCGGGTTGGCCAGATCAAAGGCAGCGGCATGCATGCAGATCTGAATCTAGACACCGGTTCGGGTGCGATCAGTATTGAAAAGAGCCGGGGGTCATTGCGAGCCGACACAGGTTCTGGCCACGTCAGCGTCGCGGGCTTTGCCGGGGACGTACTCGCCGATACCGGTTCAGGCGATGTCACCGTCACTGATGTCGAAGGCGATGTAAGCGCCGATACGGGTTCCGGTTCTGTCGAGCTGAGCAATGTACAGGCGGATGAAATACTCGTTGACACGGGTTCCGGCCGGGTAATTCTGGATAACGTATCCGGTTCGCTAAAAGTGGATACGGGTTCCGGTGGCGTGACCGCGAAAAACATCACGGCAGGCGAAGTTATCGATGTCGATACCGGCAGCGGCAGCATAGTTATTGCCGGAAATCTCGGCGCGGTGCGGAGTCTGCGTCTGGATACAGGTAGCGGCGGCGTCCGAATCAAGACCGATACTCCGTTAAACATGATGCTGGAGATTGACACCGGGTCCGGCGGCATCCACGTCGATCTGCCCGATCTGAGTGGAGTCCGCTCGAAAGACAATAGATTTGAGGCACAGATTGGCCAGGGCGATGGTCGGGGGATCATCGATACCGGCTCAGGCAGCGTGAGCGTGAGCATGAAATAAAGACGGCGAATTAACACCCTAAGCCTAGCGGCGGTTACCGGAAGCACTGGTAACCGCCTTTTTTTTCGCTGAGCCCATCAATATCACCTTGACGGAGTGCCCGAACAGGAACCAGCGGAAAGCGTTACAATTACTAATCCGCAACCAGCCAGAATAACAATGCGAGCCGAAATGACTGGAAGAATCACGGTCCTTGCCTGTTTCCTGTTCGTATTCATGACTGAAGTATGGGCTCGCGATGTTGTCGTTGGCGTGTTGGGTGACGGATTGCAGTCCCGCTCTGTCATTCCCGTTGAACTGCTGCAAAAAGAGTTCATCGCTCTGATGCAGCCAGAATTCAACGTGAGGATGCCCGCCGACAAACAATTGAACGGCGGCTGGACCGTCGAGGGTGTTCGTTCGGCGCTTCGCAAGCTGCTCGATGACCCGGAAATCGAGGTGATCATCGCAAATGGTGTTGTCGCATCACATCTGGCCGGGCAGTGGGGGAAGCTTAAAAAGCCGGTTATCGCGCCCATTGTGATTGACGCGAAACTACAGGGTTTCGCCAAGCCGCAAGACGCGCTGCGCAACAACTTCGTTTACCTGAGCAGCTTTCACAGCGTCGAAGACGATCTGTCCCTTATTCAAAATGCGGTGCCGTTCAGCCACCTTGTTATTTTGGTGCAGCGCGTGACGCTGGAAGGAGTGCCCGCGATCCAGGCTATGACCGAGCGGCTAAGGCAAAACTCGTATTTTGAGGTCAACATTATTGCTGTCGACGATTCGGTCGATGATTTGATCCGCCAGATTCCCGAAGAAACTGACATGATTTATGTGGCGCCGCTGTTTCGTCTCGACGACCAGCAAATGAGATACCTCGCACAACGGCTTATCGACAGGAAGCTTCCCAGCTTTTCACTGCTGGGAAAATTTGAAGTCGAGATGGGGCTGATGATGTCAGCAACCGGACTGACGGCCGATCATACGCGGCTGGCGCGACGTATCGCACTGACCTTGCAGGCCTTGCTGCTAAAAGAGGCCGATCCGGCGCCGCGCAGTACGGATATCGGCACGTCGAGGTTGGTCATCAATATGGAAACCGCCAGGGCTATCGGTGTGATGCCGCGCTGGGCGGCGCTGACAGGTGCGGAAAAACTTTTCGACAATGAATACGACAATGCCCGTTCATTGACATTGCTAGGAGCGATGCGGGGGGCGATGCAACACAACCTGGACCTGAAGGCGGCGCGCTTTGAAATCGACGTGGCCGAAGAGCAGGTAAAAGCGGCCAGGGGTGCGCTGCTGCCGCAGCTTTCGGTCTCTGCAGTGGGGGCCCGAGTCAACGAAGAACAGACGAGTCCGTTTTTTCAATCCGAATCCACGCTCGGCGCTGAGTTTGACGCGTCTCAGTTGATCTACTCAGACGACGCCAGGGCCGCACTGACCATATCAAGATACCTGCGGGATTCGAGTGACCTGGTTTTCAAGAGCCGGGCGCTGGACACGTTGCAGGCCGGCGGGGTCAGTTACCTTGAGTTGCTCAGTGCCAATGCTGTAGAACAGGTACGCCAGTCAAATCTCGAAGTGACCCGGCTCAACCTGGAACTGGCCAAGGCGCGAGCGGCGATCGGCTTTTCAGGTCGCTCCGACGTTCTGCGTTGGGAAAGCCAGATAGCGGCAGACACGAAGGATTTACTCGCGGCGGAAGCGGCAAGGCGTGCTGCGGCCATCGAAGTCAGCCGGGTCATGCATCTGCCGCAGAACTTCGGGTTTATCACTGCCGATCCTGGCCTGGACCAGGCAATGAACCAGGTGCAGGACGAAAGGTTCCAGACTTTCGTCGGCAACCCGCTGGTATGGGATGTATTTCAGGAATTCGTCGGTGCCAGCGCGCTGCGGTTATCACCGGAACTTCAAGCGGCCGGAAACCTGGTACTTGCACAGGAAAGACAGGCCCTGGCGGACAAAAGGGATTTCTACGTGCCGGATGTCGGCCTGCGCGGGACTTCCAGCCACGTATTCGATCGTGGTGGCGCCGGCTCCACTAACTTGCCTCCGGGCGCAGTGGGTATCGAGCGAGACGATGACAACTGGACGGTTCTTCTTGAAGCACGGCTGCCTATATTTTCGGGTGGCACGAGGAAGGCGATCCTGGCGCAGTCACGACACGAGGCAAGGAAACTAAAGGTGCAAGAGGCTGCGGTGGCTGAAGCGGTGGAAGCGAGAGTGCGAACAACGCTGCAACTGGCCAGACAATCCTACGCCTCGATAGAATTGTCAGAAAACGCTGCCGCCAGCGCGCGAGCAAGCATGGCCCTGGTGACCGATTCCTATTCGCAGGGAGCCGTTTCCATTACCGATCTGATTGATGCACAAAACACAGCGTTGTCGGCAGACCTGGATGCGGCGGTTTCCCTTTACAGTTTTAATATCGATTTCATGAATCTTCTGCGGGCGCAGTCAAACTTTGAGCTGATCATGGATCCGCTGGCCTGGCAAGACTGGCTGGATGCGATGGAGAAGTACTACCTGGAGCAAGGTGTTGCGCCGTTGAGCGCCAGGTGATCGTGACGGCGTTCCGTGTGCGCAAGAGGGGGACGGGCTTGAACAAAAAGTTAATACTTTTGGCCAATATCGTGGCTTTATCATTGGCCGCGGGGGGCTGCGATCGTTCAGAGCCCGAGCCTGTTGTCGAGCTACGACCAGTCAGGTCGACGGTCGTGACCACCAGCGGCGCGGAGTCCGTTTACTCTTTTTCGGGCAGCACCCGCGCCGAATTGGACAGTACGCTGAGTTTTCGCGTGGCGGGCAACATCACCGAGAACCTGGTCGATCTGGGTCAGAAAGTAGAGGCTGGTGAGTTGCTTTCGCGGATCGACCCAAAGGACTACCAGGTCCAGCAACAAGAGGCGCTGGCCGGTCTGGCGCAGGCGAATGCCGAACTCAGGAACGCCGAAGCCAGTTATGAAAGAACGCGCGGCCTGTATGAAAACCGCAATGCGTCCAAGGCAGACCTCGACGTCGCACGCGCGGCATCGGATTCTGCCAGGGCCCGAGTACGCGCGTCCAATCAGCAGCTTGAAGCAGCCCAGCTGCAGTTGTCATACACGCGATTGCTTGCGCCGCAGGCTTGTAGCGTCGCGGAATTATTTGCGATCGAGAATGAAAATGTTTCTCCCGGACAGCCGGTCGTCCGGTTGACCTGCGGGAACTGTGCTGAAGCCGCTGTGACGGTGCCGGAGACCGTGATCGGTAGCATTAGCAACGGCATGAATGCCGAGATCATCATTTCTGCGTTGGGTAACCAGGTTTTCGCTGGTGTTGTGAAGGAAGTGGGCGTGGCGCCATCGGGGGCGAGTAGCGCATTTCCCGTGATCGTCTCCATCATCGAAGGCTGTGACCAGGTGCGTGCCGGCATGGCTGCGGATGTGCGGATAACAGTTGCCACTGCGGATCCTCATACCAAGATCCTCGTGCCATTGGTTGCGGTAGGCGAAGATCGTGAGGGCCACTATGTTTTTGTGTTGGAAGAAAACGGCGATCACTATGTCGCGCAAAGGCGAACGGTCCAGACCGGTGATTTTGACCGCTCGGGTATCGAAATCATCACCGGCTTGATTGCCGGTGAGCAAATCGCGACCGCCGGTGTAAGGCGACTTGCAAGTGGCCAGCATGTTCGTCTGCTCGATGAAGACCAAGATCGACAACAATGAATATTACGCAATTCGCGATCGAGAGGAACCGCATCGCACTGACGTTGCTTTTTGTTGTTCTGATTTCAGGGGCAGTGACTTATACCCGGATGCCGCGTGCCGAGGATCCAGGATTCACGATCCGAACGGCACAGGTTAGGACAATATTTCCGGGCGCCAGTCCAAAACGTGTCGAAGAATTGGTAACCGACAAACTGGAAAAGGCCATCCAGGAAATTCCAGAACTGGATTTCATTACCAGCCGATCAAAAACCGGCATTTCGGTAATCATGGTTAATCTGCGCAACGAATACATGGACATCCAGCCAATCTGGGACAAACTCAGGCGAAAAGTGGACGATGCACGAGACCAATTGCCGGCGGACGTGCTAGGTCCGTACGTGGATGACGAATTCGGTGATGTGTTTGGCACGATTGTTTCCATCACCGGGGACGGCTTCGATTATCGCGAGTTGAAAACCATTGCCGATGACGTCAGGGACGAGCTTCTACTGATTACACAGGTCGCCAAAGTCGAGATTTACGGAGATCAGGATGAGCGGATTTTTGCCGAGTTCAATAACTCGCGGCTGGCCGAACTTGGGTTGTCGCCGATGCAACTCAAGCAGATCCTGGAGTCCAGGAATATTATTTTGCCCGGCGGAAATTTTTCCACCCCATATGAAAGGCTTTTTCTTGAGCCATCGGGAAGCTTCGAGTCACTTTCCGAACTCGGCCGAAGCATCATCAATCTGCCGGGAACAACGGACCTGGTCCGGCTCGAGGATTTGGTATCGATCCATCGCGCGTATGTCGATCCGCCGCAAAGCATGATGCGGAGCGCCGGGGATAGCAGCCTGGGGTTGGCAATATCGATGCGGGAAGGCGGCAACATTTTGCAGCTTGGTCAGGCGGTCAAAGATGTGATCCGCAGAGCGAACAGTGTTTACCCGATTGGCATTGAATTCGACTTTATTCAGTTTCAGGCGGGCGCTGTCGAGAGAAAGATCGATGACTTCGCCAACAACCTTCTGCAGGCGATCATAGTGGTTGCCATGGTCATGCTGCTCTTTCTCGGATTGCGAACCGGCCTGATTGTCGCGACGTTGATTCCGTCCGCAATGTTCGCCGCGATTTTTTTTATGGGCCTGCTGGATGTCGGTCTGCACCAGATGTCCCTGGCAGGCCTGATCATTTCACTCGGAATGTTGGTCGATAACGCTATCGTGATGGCGGAAACAATCATGGTGCAGATGACGGATGGCAAGCCGGCCAAGCGCGCAGCTATCGATTCGGCTGTCGAATTGCGAATTCCCCTTCTGGTTTCTTCATTGACGACAGCCGCGGCCTTTTTGCCTATTCGCCTTGCTGAATCCAATGCCGGAGAGTACACCGCCGCTCTGTTCACTGTAGTAACCGTTACCCTGCTGTGCTCGTGGGTTATTGCACTGACTATTATTCCGATGCTTTGCGTCGCGTTCATGAAAGTAAAACTGTCAAAAGAGCAATATACGAGTCGCTTCTATGCAATTTACCGCGCAATCGTCGTAAACGCGCTGAAAAGACCGGGACTGATTCTACTGGCGGCTGGCGCCGTATTTTTCCTGGCTCTTCAGGGATTCAGATTTATTCCGAATATCTTTTTCCCGCCGAACGACAGACCGACGCTGGCGATCGAAATCGAATTACCGGTCGGCAGTCCGATAGAACCTACTAACGAAATTGTCATCGCGCTGGAACAATTCATGTTCGACAATCTGATGGCGGACCAGAATGGTGGTTCCGGCATCATTAACTGGGGGGCATTCATCGGCGAAGGGGCGCCGAGGTACATTCTTTCCTACCGTCCCGAGCCGCCCACACCGGAGTACGCCTACGTAATAGTCAATGCCAGCAGCAGGGATATTCTGGAGACACAACTGATACCGCCAATCCGGGAATTCCTCGAAAACAATTTCCCCGGGTTAAAACCATCCGTACGGCCATTACCACTGGGGCCGCCAGCCTGGCCGCCCGTTGAGATCAGGATATCCGGCAGGGACAGCGATCAATTATTTGTGATTGCGGATAAGGTCCGGCAGCAGCTGGCTAAGATTCCCGGCACCAAGCAGATTTCCGATGACTGGGGCGCGAAAATAAAAAAAATTGCTGTGGAGATTGATGAAACCCGCGCAAGGCTCGCAGGAGTTAGCCATCAGGATATTGCGATCTCACTACAGGCCTTCCTTTCGGGTATCGAAGTGGCGGAGTACCGGGAGGACGACAAGTTGATACCTGTGGTCTTGCGCTCGCGGGCCTCACAGAATCTCGAGCTGGACGCGGCGAGATTTATCAATGTTTTTTCGCAGGCAACAGGCAGGTCGGTTCCGCTGAGTCAGGTTGCCGAGGCCAAAATGAAATGGGAGCCAGGAATAATTCGCAGGCGGGATCGCCTGCGGACTGTAACTGTATCGTCTCTACTCGAGCCGGGGTACACAGCCGCCGGGATTAACCAGGCGTTGAGACCGTGGCTGGAGGATGAATCTGCCAACTGGGGTTTTGGCTTTGGCTGGGAATTCGGTGGTGTCATGGAGAAATCCATAGAGTCCAGCCAATCGATCAATGAAAAACTGCCGATCGCTGGATTGATAATCTTGATATTGCTGGTTGCTCAGTTCAACTCCATGCGCAGGCCGGCGATTATTTTGTTGACGATTCCCTTGTCAATCATTGGCGTCGTAATCGGCCTTTTGGTGGCGCGCTCCTATTTCGGTTTTATCACCTTGCTCGGTGTTATTTCGCTGGCAGGTATTGTGATCAATAACGCTATCGTGTTGATTGACCGGATAAGCCGGGAGGAAGCCGAGCCGGGCACGACTCCACAGGACGCAATTGTCAACGCGGCTCAACGGAGGATTCGTCCCATCCTGCTGACGACGACGACGACTGTGGCCGGCATGATTCCGTTGTGGCTGGGTGGCGGACCGATGTGGGAGCCGCTCGCTATAACTATTATTTTCGGCCTGATATTCGCGACCATGCTGACGTTGATAGTCGTGCCGGTCTTATACAGCCTTTTGTTCAAAGTCGATTTTGCCAATTACGCCTGACCGGCTGCGATGGGTTCAAAACTGCAGTCGAATCGCCGCAGAAACGCGACGGGATCCAGCACCTCGATGACATCGCTGAGATTGACAACCAGCATCGCCGGCGCATTGGTGTAGCGCTAAACGGGAATCACTTTAACACCGAATCGTTGCGCTACGATTCACAGCCTTTTCACCCGCTTGCTTACTGAAAACAAGCTTACGGAGAACGTAAATGAGCAGATATATTCTGGCACTGGCGCCGATTTTGATGCTGGCAGCGTGTAGCCTGCCAGGCAGTGATTCTGATGCGCGCGTCGCACCGGGCAAGGACCCGTTCCCTTCAACCTATCAGGCGTTGCCGTCGGAGACCTTGCTCATCAGGGGCGCGACCATTTATACGGGCGACGGTGGCAGGATTGATAATGGCGACCTCCTGATCCGCGATGGAAAAATCGCCGAGGTCGGACCTGGCCTCACTTTACCCGAGGGAGCGTCTGAGATAGACGCGTCCGGCAAATGGCTGACGCCCGGCATCATCGATACTCATTCACACCTGGGTGTTTATGCCTCGCCAGGCGTACGGCCCCAGTCTGACGGTAACGAAGCGACGGCCCCGGTGACCGCCGAGGTCTGGGCCGAGCACTCGGTCAACCCGAAGGATCCTGGATTCGCCAAAGCGCTCGCTGGTGGGGTTACCAGTATGCAGATTCTGCCGGGCTCGGCCAATCTGATCGGTGGCCGCAGTGTAACGCTGAAAAACGTGCCCTCGCGCACGATGCAGGGCATGAAATTTCCAGGTGCTCCCTATGGGCTGAAAATGGCTTGTGGCGAGAACCCAAAACGCGTTTATGGAGCAGGCAAAGAGGTTGCGCCGAGTACTGCGATGGGAAATGTGGCCGGTTATCGTGCCGCGTGGATTTTGGCTGAGGAATACAGTCGGGTTTGGCAGGAGTACCTGGATGGCAAATCCGAAGAAAAGCCGGTCAGGGATCTGGGCCTGGAGACATTGGCAGGAGTTTTGAATGGCGAAATACTGGTCCACAATCATTGTTACCGTGGCGACGAGATGGCCGTCATGCTGGATATTGCGAAAGAGTTTGGCTACAAGGTCACCTCATTCCACCATGCGATCGAGGCATACAAAATAGCTGATTTGCTCGCCGAAAGCGGTACCTGCGCTTCGATGTGGGCCGACTGGTGGGGTTTCAAGATCGAGGCTTTAGACGGTGTACGCGAGAACATCGCGTTGGTCGACAAGGCAGGTGCCTGTGCCATCGTTCATTCAGATTCGGCAATAGGAATCCAGTGGCTGAACCAGGAGGCTGCCAAAGTTATTGCGGCGGCGAATAGGGGTGGAATTCCGGTGACCGAAGAACATGCCATGCGTTGGCTGACAGAAAACCCGGCCAAGGCTCTTGGCATCAGCGACAAAACGGGGACGCTGGCAATTGGCAAGGATGCAGACCTGGTGATCTGGGATAGCAATCCGTTCAGTGTTTACAGTCACGCCGAAAATGTCTTTATCGACGGCGCGTTGGTTTTTGACCGTAATGATCCGGCAAGACAGCCCAAGTCTGATTTCATGCTCGGAATTATCGAGATTGACGGAGAAATCAAATGAATCATCGGCGTAATTATTTGCTGGCAGTTATTTCATCCTTGGTGTTTGCACCGGGCATATTGACGGCGGACGTAATTGCCATAACGGGCGCTACGATTCACACGATGACCGAGCAGGGCACGCTTAGTGATGCGACGGTGCTGGTGGAAAATGGCCATATCGTCGCGGTTGGCAGCGGGATTCGAATTCCGGATGGCGCCGATCTCATAGAAGCGAACGGCCGTATCGTCACGCCGGGTCTTTTCGATGCCTACAGTTATTTTGGCGTTGCCGAAATCAGCCTCGTCCGGGAAACGGTCGATGTTTTTCAAACCGATGAAAGATATACCGCTTCATTTGAACTTGCCGACGTTATCAACCCGCGGTCAACATTGATTCCAATAAACCGTATAGAGGGCGTGACCCGGGCGATGGTCGCCCCGCAGGCCGGTTTTTTCCAGGAACTCAGTAACTCGCCGATAGTCGGTCTTGGCAGTGTTATTCACCTTGGCTCGACCGAGAATTTTATTGTCGCCCGAAACAGTGCCTTGTTTGTCATGCTTGGCGAAACAGGAGCAGCCTTGACCGGCGGGTCACGGGCCAACACGTTGTTGTTGCTCCGTGAGTCGTTGCAGGATGCTCGCGACTATGCCGCCAATCGTCAAGGATTTGACGAGGGCCGGCGTCGAGCCTACCGGCTAAACAGGCAGGATCTGGATTCCCTGGTGGAAGTACTCAATGGCCAGCGCCCAATCGTAGCGACGGTTAATCGCGCGAGCGACATCGAGGCCGCATTGCGCCTTGCCAACGAGTTTGGCATTCGTCTCGTGATAAACGGTGGCGCCGAGGCGTGGATCGTGGCCGACAAACTGGCTGATGCAAATGTGCCGGTCATCCTCGACCCCCTGGAAAATCTGCCGAGAAGATTTGAATCGCTTGGCTCTACATTGGAGAATGCCGCCAGGCTGGAAAAGGCCGGCGTTACCATGGCTTTTTCGTCCGGTGATTCGCACAATTCGCGAAATATGAAGCAGGCGGCCGGCGTAGCCGTAGCGAATGGGCTGTCCTACGATACCGCCTTGCGGGCTTTGACCATAAATCCTGCGGAAATTTTCGGCGTGCAGGCGACATATGGTTCGGTTTCTGTGGGTGCGGAGGCCGATCTCGTGATCTGGAGCGGTGACCCGCTGGAAGTCAGTACCTTCGCCGATTTCGTCATGATACGCGGCAAAACCATACCGATGGTAAGCCGGTCGACGCTGTTGTTCGAGCGCTATAAGAATCTCGATAAATCGTTGCCACCGGCCTATACGAATTGATGCGGATCGATGTCTGAAACCAAAGAATCGCTGTGGCACCTGCTCGGTTATCTGTTCAAGGCTCATCCCTGGCATGGCATTCCGATAGGCGATGATTTTCCGGAGCTGGTCAACGCGTATATCGAGGTGGTTCCCGGTGACACGATCAAGTACGAACTCGACAAGTCGACCGGTCATTTGAAAGTGGATCGGCCGCAGGCGTATTCCAACGTCTGCCCGACTATGTATGGCTTTATTCCGCAGACGTGGTGCGACGAGGAAATTGCGCAGCTGTGTGCGGAGCGCACCGGGCGGAAGGAAATCGTGGCCGACCAGGATCCGCTGGATGTTTGCGTCATTTCCGAAAAAGTGGTTTCGCATGGGGATATCCTGCTGGAAGCCCGGCCGATCGGGGGGCTGCGCATGATCGATGGCGGCGAGGCCGACGACAAGATCATTGCGGTGATGAAAGGTGACGCCGCCTTTAATCGCTGGCGTGACATCGACGATTGCCCGAACCGGATGATCGACCGGCTGCGCCATTATTTTCTGACCTACAAGCAAGCGCCTCAAAGCGATGAAGGTACGAAAACGGAGATCACCCATGCGTATGGCCGCGAAGAGGCATACGAAGTCATTCGCCGAGCGCACAATGACTACATCAAGCGCTTCTCACGGCTTGAATCACTGCTCGAGGATTCTCTGGCTGGAAGTGCCGGTTAACGAAACGGCGGCCCACCGATCCAGGAGACCAGGGACAGGCGGGTTCCTTTCGTTATCGGCCGAACACGATGCGCCAGGTAAGAAGGAAACGCGATCAGCGACCCACGGCTGCGTGGACCGAGTTCATCTGTCGCTGACAGAAATTCGAGCTCGCCGCCTTCATAATCCGCCGG
>JAPUGL010000091.1 GCA_027292775.1 Gammaproteobacteria bacterium
AACCACTCGCCCGCTACGAAAAAGATCCGCAGGTTTTGTCGACGATCCGCAATGCAGATACATTGGACGCACTAGACGACCGGCTTGCTGGGATGCTGCAACATGCGGCGAAACTCACGACGAACCCACACCAGGTCAGCGCTGACGATGTGCAGAAACTGCGTGACCTCGGCCTGTCGGATCGCGATATCCTGGATATTACGCTGGTCACCGCCTATTTCAATTTCGTTAACCGGATCGCCCTGGGCTTGGGTGTGGACTACAGCGAGGAAGAGGTCAAAGGGTATGAAAGCTGAGTCAGACGTCTGAGAAATGACGGGCCACCGCCCGTTCTAATCGCGATTTTTTGCAGATTTTCCGGCCAGCGTTTTCAACAAGGCTCGAGCCAGCTCTTCGGCGCGGCCATGATCGCGAATCGGCATCATCTCCGCCGCTTCCATCTGATAGACCCGCGCGTGCATATTTCCTCTTTTCGCCGAAACCGTAAACCATGCAAAGGCTTCCGTTGGGTCCATAGTATAGCCAGTACGAGCGACCATTCCGCGCGGCAACAAAAAAGTCCTGCCCAGGTATAACTGACTTGCCGGGTCGTCTTCCCATGCGGAAAGCTCGAGCATCATGCGCGCATTGTCCATCGCAACGAAGAAGAACGGTTCGCTGCGCCTGGCTTCGGCAAGCATATAAGCCGCGACAGCATTTCCCTGGGCGACCATTTCCCGCAACAGGGGCGTCGACCTGCGCCGCAACGACAGTGCGGCGCTGGTCAGGTTGCCAATATCATTCGGTTTAAACGATTTCCAGCGTTCATCCTCGAGCATGAGGTAAAGTTCGGCCAGTCGGTGCATCGCACGACCGTCGCCGGCATCGATCGCCCTGCGGTAAAGAGTAACTGTCTTACCGACGTCGAAGTACGACGACTGGTAAAACCTGCCTGATGGAAGGCGGTGAAATGCAGGATCATGCAACAGGCCAAGCAAGTAGCAGGCGTCGGGTTGACAGGTGTCCGCCAGTTCGTCGACCTTCGACATCGCCACGTCGTAGTCCATTTTATGGAATGCGACCCAGCCTTCCGCCACATCGGAAAATGCCTGGCCAGGCAAAACCAGAACGAAGAGAAAAAATATCGTCGCAACGTAACTGGTGAATCTATTTCCTGTTTCAATCGTATTCATGTCTGATTCTTGTTGGTAGGTTGCATATTGACATTCGATTGGTCGAAAAGTTGCTGTCGCATCGGGCCATCTGCCTGATCTTTCACAGGCCCGACTCCTGTACAGTCAGCATCAGATAGACAACGTAGATCAGCAGCAGGAGAGCGCCTTCCCATCGTGCGAGTTGCCGCCTGGAGATAACCAGCGGTATCAGGATCAAGGACACTGCCAGCATGACCGCCAGATCCGTCCATCTGATCGCACCCATGCGCAGCGGTCCTACCAGCGCGCTGATACCGACAATGGCAAGTATATTGAATATATTGGAGCCGACCGCATTGCCAATCGCGATATCGCCTTGACGGCGGTATGACGCCATCATCGCGGTGACGAGCTCCGGCAGACTTGTGCCGATGGCTATGACAGTGAGGCCGACAAGCGCCGGCGCAATGTTGAGATCCTGCGCCAGTTCGATCGCGTTTTCGACCAGGATCGAGCCGCCAAAAATAAGCATGGCCATACCGATTGCCACAAGCAGGATCTCTTTCCACCAGGCCAGCAGGTTATCCCGGACCACCGCACGAAATTCATCCTGAATTCGTTTCCGCTCGCCTCTCGCCCAGTAGATCGAAAAGAAAACGTATGCCACGATTCCGGTGACGAGCGCGACTCCGTCCAGCGCCGATATCACGCCATCCGCCAATACGAAAATCAGCAGCAGACTGCAAAGGATCATGACCGGAATATCCAGTCGCACCAACTGGGACTGAATATTGATAGGACGGATCAGCGCCGCTGCGCCCAGTACCAGGGCAATATTGCAGATGTTGGAACCAACGGCGCTGCCGATCGCCAAACTGCCAAACCCGCGATAGGAGGAATCAATGCCGACCGCAAGCTCTGGGCTGCTGGTTCCAAATGCGACAATGGTCAGGCCCGCCACCAGCGGCGTAATTCCCAGTCGCAGACCGATCGATGTCGCGCCCCGCACAAGCAAATCCGCGCCAAGCAACAACAAGGCCAGGCCAACGGTCAAAAAGAAAAGCAGGGTAATCACCCGAGCCCGCCCGGTCTGTCGCCAAACGCGGTGAGCCTTTCCGTAGCCCTGTGCGAGGATAATAGCTGCCTTTTTTTTATTGTCAGCATGGCGGGATTTTAGCACGCGGATACGGGCCCACTATTTCGGGAAAATACTTAATTTGATCCGGAACGGCTATTGCCAGACTATACAATGCACTGCAAACGTCCCGAGCTGTTTCTACCTGTGCGCCAGCCTGACAAGAATCCAGATATAGGCGACACAAGCAACGATCATGGCCAGGCCTCCCCAGAAAGAAACCGGCAGAAGGTAGCTCGCATTACTGCCATCGGTGACGATCAGATAGACCCACTCGTCGAGCATCAATCCGAGCCCGGTGCCTGAGAAGAACGCCAGCACAACCCCTGTCCTGCCTTTTGGCCTGATAATCAGCAGCGGCAACAGACAGATGATGGCGACCAGCATCCCGCTAAACAGGTGGTGGATGTTATAGCCGACCACATAGAAATCCGAGTCGGGCGAGAGATACAAAACGGCGCGCGCAACCATGAAACTGGCCAGTATGCCGCTGATCAAATATTTACCGGTTCGAGAGCTGCCAATCACTGTTTATCCACTACCTGGCAAGCTCCGCACCGAGACCAGCCAGTACCGCTGCATAGATCTCAATTGCATCCCATAGATTCTGCATGCGCAGGTTTTCGTTCGGGCTGTGTTGGTTATTGTCATGGTTAGCTATGGGGAGCATCACTATGGGCACGCCAAGCCCTTCCCGAATAACGTGCAATGGCAGACTGCCGCCCATCGTCGGCGTTCTGATCAGTTCGCCGTCCCGTGCCTGTTGCAGAATCCGGCTCATGGCCTGTGCACGCAGATCATTCATGTCCATCCAGACAGCCGGGTAACCGTATTCCCGCCACTCGACCAGTGCGACCTTCTCATGTTGTCCCAGTGTTTGCACATCCGGTGGTTCCCGCACGATCGTATAGCCTTGTTTCTGGATATGGGCATCGACCAGTGCCTGCACTTTTTCGGGCGTCAGATCCGGGACCAGGCGGAACCCCAGCGATACGGTTGCCCGATCAACGATCGCGTTGCGCGCTGTCTTGCCCACGCCGCCTGCCCTGATTCCCCGAACATTGATCGCCGGATTCATGATCAGTCTCTCGAGGCGCTGGCCGCTGCCCTCCGTCCATCCCAATGCAAGATCTTTTCGCAATAACTCGTCGACCGGCGGAGCCGCCGCTATAGCGCTCAAAGCCTCGGCGCTTGGCTCCGGTACCGCTTCGGCAAATCCATCGACCAGAATTCTGCCGTCCGGGGCGCGCATGCTGACCAGCAGATGTGCCAGCATCATGATCGGGTTTGGCGCCCAGTTCCCGTAATGCCCGCTGTGCAATTGGCGCGAAGGACCATAGACAGTGACATCTGCCGCGGTCATGCCGCGGACGCCAAAACTGACCAGTTGCCGCCGGGTCTGGTGCACAGGCCCATCGCAGAACAGCCAGAAATCGGCCTGCAGCAGGTTCGCGTGCCGCCGAATCATGTCCTCAAGATGAGGGGAGCCGGCTTCCTCTTCGCCATCCAGAAAAAATTTCAGATTGACCGAGACTGGAATATCCGCCGCCGCTAACGCATCAATCGCACTCAGCACGCCAATAATCGGAGCTTTGTCGTCACCGGCTGAGCGCGCGTACAGACGCCACTCGCCGGGAATTTCGTCCGGCAAGGAATCGAGATTCACCGTTGCTGCATTGTCTTCGAGTCTTCCTTCTCGCAGCACCGGTTGCCACGGATCGGACGCCCACAACTCACGTTGCACAGGCTGGCCATCGTAGTGTGCGTAAATGAGTACCGTGTGTGCGGCGCCCCGGTTCAATTCGCCAAAAACAACTGGCGGACTGCCCGGCGCTTCCAGCAATTGTGACTTGACGCCTCGTCGCCGCATCATTTGCAAAATGAACTCGGCATTGCGACGCATATCATCGTGATTCGATGCCACGTTCCGTAAAGCCAGCAGGTCCGTGAACTCGCGGATGATTCCGGTCTGGTTAGCGCTGCTGTGTTTCCGTGCTGCAGCTACGGCCTGGACAACCAGCGACTCCGGATCCCCTGCCTCCGCCATCAACGGCGGGCAGAAAACCAACAGTGCGCTAAACAGCCAGGGCTTTGCATTTCTGATAACGAAAACAACCCGTTTCATGATCGTTAACCATCCCGATAGCCTGCATATGCGCGTATATGATGGTACTACCGACAAACTTGAATCCTCTCTTTTTCAGGTCTTTCGACAGCGCATCCGATTGCGCGGATGTCACTGGCAGTTGTTCCATGGTTTTCCAGCGATTTTGTATCGGTTTGCCGCTAACAAATTCCCAGATGTAGCGATCGAAGCTGGCAAACTCTTTTTGTATCGCCAGGAAGGCCTTCGCATTACTCACCGCCGATCTGACCTTGAGCCGGTTTCTGACTATCGCCGGGTCGGCCTGGAGTTTCTCGATTTTTGCGTCGCGGTAGCGAGCAACCTTGTTCGGGTCGAAGTTGTCGAATGCCTTGCGGTAACCATCGGGCTTTCTCAAAATGGTCTCCCAACTGAGCCCGGCCTGCGCGCCCTCCAGCACCAAAAATTCGAAATGCAGCCGGTCATCGTGTACCGGAACACCCCATTCCCGATCGTGGTAGTCGTAAAAAATTTCCTTTTGCGCCCAGCTGCACCTGTTGTCTTGTTTCTTTTTCCCTGCCATCAAAATCGCTCATCAAAGATCGTTGAACAACGGACCATAGAGTAATCCGGGCGAGCGGGTCCGCACCAGTTGTTTTTGTGCAGAAAAATACAAAAAAAGGCCCGCTTTCGCGGGCCTCATTAGAATTCAGAAGAATTCCGTGCAGTGCTATGAAAGTATTACAGCGACTCGCCGCATTTGCCCTCGCCCCACTTGCCTTCTT
>JAPUGL010000092.1 GCA_027292775.1 Gammaproteobacteria bacterium
ATCAGGGTCTTACCGACACCGATATCCGTTCCGGTAATAAACAGTCCTCGACTCATCGAAATCAATCCTTTTTGCGGAGACCGATGCCACTTGCGGGAATTCGGAACTCACCCGGACCACCCGGCCGCGCCCTTTTTTCGATCGGCCCCCAGGCGTGCCCGTAGACCACTTCGTAAGTGGCGGGGAGTTTTCCCTGGTGCCGAAAACACTCGTAGGCATCCTCTATAGCATTGACATTCTGCTCGCTGACCCGCTTCGGCATTGTGCCCTGGATCACGTTTTGCGCACCGGTGTCGAATAAGTCATCCAGCAATTTCCTTACGCTGTCATAGGTGAGCGTAAAATGTTCCGCGTCCATGACGGGCTCCGCCAGCCCGCAGTGGACCAGGGCATCGCCGATATTATGCATATCGGGAAATTCCAGGAAGTGCCTGTCGGCGTTTGTATCCGACCAGGCGTGGCGCAGTTCATACAAGGTATCCGGACCATAGCTGCTGAAGCTGAAAAGGCCACGAGGCTTCAGCACCCGGTAGAATTCGCCGAAAACCTGGTCGACATCGGATACCCAGGGCAGAGCCAGGCTGCAGAAAATCAGGTCGACGCTGTCATTGGGCAACGGCAGCCTCGCCAGGTCGGCACAAATTGCGTGCCGGCCGTCGATCGACGGTGAGGCGGCAGCGATCATCTGCTCGGCAAAATCAACAGCAAGGATTCGACTCGCAGGATAGCGGCGTCTGAGAATCGGGATCGCCCGGCAGGTGCCGGCGCCAGCGTCCAGAATCAGTTCCGGTTTCAGGCGTACCAGATCCAGTCTTTGCAGGAGGCGTTCCATGACCTCTTGTTCGAGAACCGCCGACTGGTCATAGCTTTTGGCAGCCTGATTGAAAGCCTGCCTGACCCGAGCGGCGTCCGGACGGAAAATTCGGTCCTGGCTGTGGTTCATCGTTCCGGATAAGTGGCGTTTGGCATGGTCTGTCCATTATTCACCGTTCGCGGCCCGTGTTTCTACACTTGATGAGACTGCGTCGGCGGCCGCCTCGGCATTTTCAGACACGTCTTGTGAATATCTACCGAATCCGAGTGGAAATGACACTGTCGGTGTACGCGCGTGAATCACATACTCGCCGGGGTCCTCGGACATCAGTTGAGCGGGTCCATCGAATGTCGGCAGCAACGCGAAACCTGCTCCGCGTGCAGGCTATTGTATTGAAACCCCGGTGCGTCCTTTGTGACTGCGACGGCATGACTGTACCGGCGATGGATTTGTGCGCCGATTGCTATCGTGATTTGCCGCGCCTGACCGATGGTTGCGCTGTTTGCGCCCGGCCGGCAGTTGGCGATGCGATGATCTGTGGATCCTGCCAGAATAACCCACCACCATTCGAATGGGTCATCGCCCCGTATCGTTACGCCTGGCCTATCGACAAGATGCTTCAGCAATTCAAATTCGGAGGAAACCTGGCCATGGGCCGCGTCCTGGGGAGGCTGCTGGCTCACCATCTCACAAGCATTCGGCGTCGGACTTCGATGCCAGCCATGACCGAGCCGGCGATCATCATACCGGTCCCGTTGCATCGACGGCGATTGTGGCAACGTGGCTTTAATCAGGCCGGCGAGCTGGCCCGTACGATTGGTCTGATCATGCCGGTCCACATTCGCAGCGAGCTCTGTGTTCGAGTTCGCAATACTCCGGCGCAAAGTGGGAAACGCGCGGAAGAGAGGCATAAAAATGTGCGAAAGGCATTTGCGCTGCGCCGAAAAACAGTTCCGGAGCGAATCGTTATTATCGACGATGTCATGACGACCGGCAGCACCTGCGCAGAACTTGCCCGCACTTTCAAAAGCCAGGGCACCAGGCAGGTGCTGGTCTGGTGCCTGGCCCGGGCCTGAAGCTTGCCGCTGCAATCGGGCATGCCCTGAACTGGAAAACGGGTAATAATGGCCATCCCCTCTCCATCAAGTGAGACTCTCGATGCCGAACAAAAATAACTGTCTTGCCCTGCTGTGTTGTTGTCTCTTGATTGGCTGCACAGGGTCCAGGCCGTTTACCGAGACTTGCCCGGACGAGTTGTCCCGTGGCTGGGCGGAGTTGGACCTGGCCGAGGCGGTTGGTGTCGATGGCAAGATCAGCCTTGCCAAGGCAGTCGGGTTGCTGACCGCGGCAAAAGCCATGCAATTGGCCGAAAAGTACGAGCGCTGTTATGAGCTTGCCAAAGAAGCACGCGCCGCGATAAAAAAATCCCGACAATAAATCCCAGGTGGGCCGCGTTAACCGGGAATAAAAGTGTAATTCAGGATGAGGCCGCCAAAGACGGCGGCACCGACATAACGATTGTGAAGAAATGCCTGGAAGCAGGCGTCGGGTTCGCGATGCCTGGTCAGATATTGTTGCCATCCGAACATCAGCCCGGCGACAACGAGACCAAGATCGAACCATCCTCCCAGGCCAGTGCTTTCGCCGACCAGGTACAAAGTCAGCAGGCACAACCCCTGAAAAACGCCGATCCAGAACCGGTCGAGGTCACCAAAAGCAATCGCTGTCGATCTGACTCCGATACGCAGGTCGTCTTTCTTGTCCACCATCGCGTATTGCGTGTCGTATGCGACGACCCAGGAAAGGTTCGCGATAAACAGCAACCAGGTGATCTGGGTTACTTCACCGGTCTGCGCGGCGTATGCCATCGGTATTCCCCAGGAGAAAGCAATGCCGAGATAGAATTGTGGAAAATTCGTAAAGCGCTTCAAAAACGGATAGGCGCCAGCGATGGCCGCGGCGGGCACTGCCCACATCAATGCTTGCAGGTCGAGCATCAGAACCAGGCCTAGTGCCAGCAATGCGAGTCCGCCCGCCAGCATCAGCGCTTCCTGAGGGCTGACGCGACCCGTCGCCAGCGGACGGTTCTTGGTTCTCGCAATGTGTGGATCCACTTTTCGGTCTGCGAAATCATTGATGACGCAACCCGCCGAGCGCATCAGGAAAACGCCGCCAACGAAAATGACGAAAATCCTTGGGTCGGGCCGGCCCTCGCCTGCGAGCCATAACGCCCACAACGTAGGCCACAACAAAAGCAAGGTGCCGATAGGTTTGTCGAGCCGCATCAGCAGTGCGTACTCTTTGAGCTGAGCCAGCCACCATCTCCACTGGACCTGGTTGAGCCTTTCCAACGGCGTACTCATCAGCCGCGGTTTTCCTGGCAAAGGCAGATCGCCGGCAGGAACACTTCACAAACCCAAAGCGGGTGGTCGTCCAGGCGAAACTCGGAACGTCGCGTATACAGGAGCGGCGGGGTTTCCGCACCCGGTGGTAACGCGGCCGTATACAGCGGCTGACCCGGTCTGACGATCGCGAAACTGAATCCGCTGCGTTTCATGTCCGGTTTTTCCGCCAGCGTCTCTCCGAGCGGATTTTCCGCAAGGTCAGCCAGCCAAGGACAAATCGCCAATGTGATCGAGGGGATCAGGCTGCGGGCGAAAATCGCGCGCAATGGTCCACACTCAAGCGAAACCTCGCGGCACAGGCCGCCGCCGTTCAACTCGTTTGCCGTTGCCGGCCTTTGCTCAAGCAAGTGCAGGCGAAAACCCGGCCCGCAACATTTTTTCAACCGCCGGGTCAGCATGCCGCCGGAATCAAGCCAGTGTCGCAGTCCCGCCGGCACCTGGTCCATGGGAAATTCCCCGGCCTGCAACCACTGTGAGGCTTCGTAATCCGGTACCGAGATTTTATTTGCCAGGTCCCCGTCCACTGTTCATCCGTTTCGACCGCCAGTTACGCATTGTAAGGCGTGCGGCCTGCCTGAGCATACAGCCTTTCCCATTAGCCGCTGATTTTTTAGACCTTGCCGAAGCGATCGGCTTCGCCAACCCATCGCCGAATCAGGCCATCAACGGCATCCGGCCGTTCCTTCATCATGAAAGTCGCTGTCTTGTGTACCTCGGGCAACAGGTCGGCATCTCGTATCAGATCGGCAATTCGCATCTGCATCAACCCGGTCTGCCGCGTACCCAGTAATTCGCCGGGCCCACGCAGGTCGAGATCGGCCTGTGCAACCTTGAACCCATCATTGGTTTCCCGAAGCACCGCGAGCCGCTTTTTCGCCAAATCGGTCAGCGGCGGCTTGTACAGCAGCAGGCAACTACTCTGCTCGCTGCCCCGGCCGACCCTGCCGCGCAGTTGGTGCAGTTGTGCCAGCCCCATGCGCTCCGCATTTTCGATGATCATCAAGCTGGCGTTCGGGACATCAACTCCGACTTCGATGACCGTCGTCGCAACCAACAGGTTAATCTCCCCTTCTTTGAAAGCCTGCATCACCCGATGCTTGTCCTTCGATTTCATGCGCCCGTGAACCAGACCGAGCGACAATTCAGGCAGTGCTTCCGCCAGCATATCGGCCGTTTTCTCCGCCGCCTCGTAGTGCAGTACATCGGACTCCTCTATTAAAGGACATACCCAGTATGCCTGGTGACCGGACAGACACGCGTCGCGAATACTGCTTACCAATTCGTGCCGCCTGGACTCGGGCATGGCAACCGTGGTCACCGGCCTGCGCCCGGGCGGTAATTCGTCGATCACCGATACATCGAGATCCGCATAGGCTGTCATCGCCAGAGTTCTGGGTATGGGGGTTGCGGTCATGATCAGCTGGTGCGGGCAGCGGCCGTCGCCGCCGCCTTTTTCTCTTAGCGCCAGTCTCTGATGTACGCCGAAGCGATGCTGCTCATCAACAACGATCAGCGCGAGGTGATCGAATACGACACTTTCCTGAAAAAGGGCGTGGGTGCCCACGACGATTCGAACCTGGCCGTCCGCTATTTTTTCCAGCATTTGCTGCCGTGTTTTGCCCTTGGTCGCGCCGGTCAGGAGCGCGGTTTCCAGTCCCAATGGCTCCAGCCACTGGCGGAAGTTTTCGGCGTGCTGCTCGGCGAGCAGTTCGGTCGGCGCCATGACCGCGGACTGCCTGCCACAGGCAGCGGCACAGACGGTCGCCACTGCCGCAACCACTGTCTTTCCCGACCCGACATCGCCCTGCACGAGGCGCATCATGGGCTTTTCTTTTGCCAGGTCGTCGAGCAGCTCCACGACTACCCGTTGTTGTGCGGTCGTGAGTACATAGGACAAGGATGCGATGAAATCCGCGACTGCCGCTCCCGGGTCCACCAGCGCTGCCGCTGGTTCGGAGCGGATTTTGCGGCGCAACCTGCGCAGGCTCAGGTGTTGAGCCAGCAATTCTTCAAACGCCATTCTCCGTTGCGCCGGGTGTCTTCCCTCCTGAATCGCCTGAAAATCGGTATCGGCTGGTGGTTGATGAAGCATTGTCACCGCTTCCAGCAAACCGGGAAATTTCATGGCATCCAGGATTCGAGCAGGCAACCATTCCTCGAGTTCACCGGTCGAAACCAGCTGCAGCGCCTGCCTGGTCAGGTTTCTCAGCCGGCCTTGCTGCAGACCCTCGGTGGTCGGGTAAACCGGCGTCAGTGTGTCATCGATCGCCAAATCGGTATCTCCGAGGAGGCGATATTCGGGGTGTATCATCTGCAGCCCACCCGTACCTGGCCGGGTTTCGCCAAAACAACGGATGCGCTTGCCACGGGCGAGGCCATCCTGCTGGGATCTCGAAAAGTGAAAAAACCGCAAGATCAGGCCGCCGGTGCCATCACTAATACGACAAAGAAGATTTCTTCGTCCCCGATAGACGACCTCGGTTAACTGAATTTCACCTTCGACAACGGCCCGTTGGCCCGGTCGCAGACTGCCAATCGGAACGATTTGCGTACGGTCCTCATAGCGTAGCGGCAGGAAAAACAGCAGGTCCTGCACACATTGAATGCCCAGTTTTTCGAGGCGGGCGGCGAGATGCGGGCCAACACCATGCAGCCGTTGCACTGATGCCTGTTCGATCGGTTTATTGGCCACGTTCCCTGCGGTTCACAGTACCAGGATGGCGTCCATTTCGACTTCCGCACCTTTTGGCAGCGCGGCGACACCAACGGCGGCTCGCGCCGGATACGGTTTGCTGAAATAGGCGTCCATTATCTTGTTGACGTTGTCAAAACAGGCAAGGTCGGTCAGAAACACGTTCAGCTTCACGATATTGTCCAGCGAGCCGCCGGCAGCTTCACATACGGCTTTGAGATTTTTGAATACCTGGTGAATACATGCCTCGATATCACCATCCAGCATTTCCATGGTTTCCGGCACCAGCGGCACTTGTCCGGACAGGTAAACCGTCTCGCCGATGCGTATGGCTTGTGAGTAAGGGCCTATCGCCGCCGGTGCATTGGCCGTGTTGATCGATTCGCGTTCCATGCGTCTTCCTTGCATTCGTGTGAACGTGCGTCCGGGTGTCGCGTCTCAGGCGCAGCTACGGCTGACGCTGAGCACGTCGGGCATGCCACGGATACTGCGCATCACCTGGGCCAGTTGGACGCGATTGCGTACCTGTAAATGAAAAATCAACGTAACGGTGTCTTCGTCCCTTTCGACAACCGATACTGAGTCTATATTACTGTGGGTTTCCGCGATATTCGCTGCGACAGCGGCCAGAACACCAGTCTTGTTGTTCACATCAGCCCGAAGTTCGACCATTGACTGACGCTCGACATTTTCTTTCCAGTTAACCGAGATCCACTTGTCCGGCTGTTTTCTGTATTCCGTCAGGTTGCCACAGGTGTCGCGGTGAATGACGATGCCCTTTCCGGAACTGAGAAAGCCGATAATTGAATCGCCCGGTACCGGGTAGCAGCAGCGCGCGTAACTGACTACCACGCCCTCAGTACCCTCAATGGCCAGTGGCGCAGGGTCTTTTTTCACCGTTCCTTCGGCCTGGCCTACCAGGCGCCTGGCGATCAACGGCGCCAGGTGCTTGCCGAGGCCGATTTCCTCGTACAAGGATTTCTGCTCAGGCAGGTTTAGTTCTTCGAGCAGCGTCTTCATTTCCTTGGTCGATGCATTGCGTATTTTCTTGTCGAACTCGCCCATGGCCTGGCTCAGCAGACGTTTACCCAGGTCAATAGCTTCACCCCGTTTCAGGTTTTTCAAATATTGCCGGATCGCACTTCGTGCTTTTGCCGTCGCAACAAAATTGACCCAGGCAGGATTGGGCCGGGCACCCTTGGCCGTGATGATTTCGACCGTCTGGCCGTTCAACAGCGGCGTGCGTAACGGCACCAAACGGCGATCGACCTTGGCGGCGACGCAGCGGTTGCCGACATCAGTATGAACCGTATAGGCAAAATCGACAGCCGTGGAGCCCATCGGCAGACGCATGATATCGCCACGAGGCGTAAAGACATAAACCTTGTCGGGGAACAGGTCTACCCTGACGTTTTCGAGGAATTCTTCGGAATCGTCGTGTTCCAGCTCAACCAGTCTTGCCAGCCACTCGCGGGCGCTCGCATGTGCGGATTCATTACTGGAGTCGTCCGACTTGTATAGCCAGTGAGCGGCGATCCCCGATTCAGCCACCCTGTCCATGTCTACGGTCCGGATCTGGACTTCCAGGGGGATGCCGTCCGGGCCGAACAAGGTCGTGTGCAGGGACTGATATCCGTTGATTCGTGGAATTGCGATGTAGTCCTTAAAGCGACCCGGCATAGGCTTGTACAGACGATGCACCAGCCCGAGTACCCGATAGCAAGTATCGACATCGTCAACAATAATTCTGAATCCGAACATGTCGACAATTTCAAACAGCGACCGTCCCTTTTCCCGCATCTTGCGATAGATGCTGTACATATGTTTTTCGCGGCCGTCGACATCGGCGGTTATTTTCAGCTCATCCAGCGCGTCCGATAAGCGCTCTGATATTTTCTTGACCAGTTGCTTGTGATTGCTGAGCGCTTTCTTTAGGGTCTTTTCGATAACGCGGTAACGATACGGGTACAGGCTGCGAAATCCGAGGTCCTCGAGTTCCAGCCTGATGCTGTTGATGCCAAGGCGATTGGCGATGGGCGCGTAGATATCGAGGGTTTCCCGGGCGATACGCCGCCGCTTGACCGGCGGCATGGAGCCCAATGTACGCATATTATGAGTTCGGTCCGCTAGCTTGATCATGATGACCCGGATATCCTCGGCCTTCGCCAGCAGCATTTTTCGGAAACTTTCGGCCTGAGCCTGTTGCCTGTTGTGAAACTGAAGCTGGTCCAGCTTGCTGACCCCATCGACCAGGTCGGCGACCTCCTTGCCAAACTGCTCTTCGAGCTGATCCTTTACCGTGGAAGTGTCTTCGATAACGTCATGCAGAATCGCAGCGATTATCGTCTGCGCGTCCATGCGCTGCTCCGCTAGTATGGTGGCAACCGCGACCGGGTGACTGATATAGGGCGCACCGGACACGCGCTTCTGCCCTTCGTGAGCAGAAGCGCCAAACCGGTACGCTTCCATGATGTTGTCGATCGCCTCGGGGCTCATATACCCCTCTAGCTGGGTCAGGAGTTGATTCTCCCCTGTCGCACGCTTCCCCTTGGGTAGTCGGCCAAGAATAGAAGCGGCGTAATCCAT
>JAPUGL010000093.1 GCA_027292775.1 Gammaproteobacteria bacterium
GTTCCACCGATGGTCAGCGGCGTCGACAAGCTCTTTTCGCCGGTCCCGGTCAGGCCCATGCGCCAGCCGTTACTGAGATCCAGCGCACAAGAACCTGCCTGCAGGCAGTTATCGGTCACATCGGCAAGACCGGCATGCGTGAGCAAGCTGTCGGCTCCGCCACCGATCGCAATATTGCGATCCTTGATCATATAAAAGAAATCGTCAGCCTGGCCACCCTTGCCCAAAGGGTCGGGACGATTACCCGAGCCAACCAACACGGCATCAAATGCGCCGATGCCATCACGACTGGGCACAAGATCCGGACGATGAAAGAATCGCCGGTCATTGGCCACACCCGGCGAGGCGACCGAGTGCCGGCCCAGATTGGCCAGCATCGTCATTTTCCAATTGCCAGGGCCGTTGCCAGCCAGGTCGGCGCGCCAGATTTTACCACCCGAGTCGCCAACAACGACGCGGTCGGTCAGGCCATCGCCGTCCATATCGGCAACGGCGACCGGCGATGGGAAACTGTCTACCATGTCATTGTGAACAAAGGTGTTCGCAGCAGGAACTCCGCTGCCCACGGCCTTCCAGATCAGCGCACCGGTTTCTGCATCAACGACATACAATGCGTTACCTTCCGCATCGTTGGTGCCGACGCCTGACCGGTCATCCTTGTTGACGTCATAGCCGCCTGCAAAAATCAAAACCGCCTGCGGCCCAAAGCCGAGATCGACTGTGCCGACTCGCGGCGTCGAGAACGTCATACCCAGTTCGCTAAAGTCGGGATCGGAATTATCAATATCCCAGAGGTATTTGGGATTTTCCGGGTCGGTCACATCAAGCGCATGCAGGAATTTACCGCCGCGACGCGCGCCAATATAAACATAGGCCTTGTCGCCATCGATGGCTTCGATCGTGCCGTCGCCATCGACATCGAGCATATAACCAACCGGTGAACCGTCGACCGTATACGGGTGGCTGAAGGAAGATGGGTTCGCGCGCAACTCGGGCAGCACATCCAGCGTTTCTTTCGGCATATAGGCCCAGACTTCCTCGCCGCTTTCGGCACCCGAAGCCGTGGTGTTGCGAATCATATGCAGGTAGCCGTCGTTTGACGCGATCGCCAGGAAAATGGCTGGATTGGTATCGCTGTAACTACTCCATGCACCATAGTTGAGCGGCAACGGGCGCGAATGCAGGGGATCGGCCATGACCCACGAACGCGCTTCAGCAAGAATTCCGTCATTATCCAGATCGTCAATGTCATATCCGCGTGCGTACATGGTCATCCAGGTGACCTCGGCGACCATGTCGACGAGCGGGACCGAGAGGTTGAAGTAAGGTGTCAGCTGGTTGACGACATTGATGTCCACATCCATAGCCTTGAGTACGCCGCCCATCTCGTAAAAGACCTGGCGCGCGCCAATATCGCTATTGAGCAGGCCGATTTGCCCGCTGATCATGCCCGGTATCTTTTGCCCGGCTCCGCCGCGTGCAACCGACCGGCCGTCACGGCCGGCAAACTCGTCTTCATCCGGATCGGGCGGCGGCAACGCGTTGGGATCGGTCCAGAAGGTCAACGCATCGAAGCGGATTCGCCCATCGGCGGCGACCGCCGGCTGATCCAGCGCATCGGCGAGGAAGATGTTACCGGTACCATCGGTGAGTCCGGCCAGCCTGAGCTTTTTGACATTACCGGTCCAGTACGGGCGACCGAGCGAATCGGGCTGGAACAGGGCCAGAAAGACGTTATCCACGACTTCCGCCCGGTTGAACACGTTGACCGGGATAGATGCCGCGACCAGGGTCGTACTGACACTGAGAATCTGACTGAAAATATCTCTGATGGTATTGACCAATTCCTCTGGATTTTCCGACAGCGGCAGTGGCTGGCCGGTATTGCCCGCCTTGGCATAGCCAATCGTTGTGTTGTTGGCTTTCGGCGTCAGGAAGTAGGACATAACGTTTTGTGTGCCGTCGAGATTCGGCGCAGCACCGACAACGCCATCGGCCAGATCCACGTCATTGAGGAACTGCAGCATGTCGACAAAATTGGCGCGCGGCGATCCTGTTCCACCATTGGCAATAGCCTGGGCTATCGCTACGTCAGAATCGTCTTCGTGGTTGGCGACAAAGAACATAGGATTGATCGTAAAAATCTTCGTGCACTCGTTGGCGGCACTCAGGGGGCTCACATAAAGCCCCTGGTTACCCGGTTTTTCGATGCCAGTGTCCCAGGCGATCGCCGGGAAATTAGTATCCAGATTGATAAACGGGTTGCCGTCATAATCGAGATAGCCGACGTGGCCATTTTCGATTTTCTGGCCGGTCAGATAACGAAACAGCTCGAAAAACAATTCCTTACCCTGGTAGGGATGGGAAAGGTTGCCTTGCGGCAGGGGAATGGCAGAAAGCAGTTGATGAAAACGGGCCTTGGCGCCGTTGGTATCACCCGCATCGAACAATTCGAAGCCCATCGCGACGTAGCCGCCGTTTGAGCAACGATCGGTGTTTTCCTTGGCCGGACCCGCGCAGTTGTTCTTGTAGTCGTGATTGAGCATCAGGCCGACTTTGATATTTTCCAGCGGATCCATGACCATGCGCAGCACGCCGCGTAGCATGTCGAAAAATGTGTAAGATGCCTGGGCCGGTAGAACGCCGGCATCAACCAGGAATTGGCACTCGCCATTCTGGCAGACCGTGGACCCAAGATTCGGACGATAATCCAGGCTGAACATGACCAGGGGCTCGCTGCCCACAGGAAGATTTCCGCCAAAATATATATCGATGTCGTCGGCCGCGGCCGGCGCACTGGCGCCGAGAGTCAGCCCGGTGG
>JAPUGL010000094.1 GCA_027292775.1 Gammaproteobacteria bacterium
TGAAACCATAAGAGCAATGCGTGACATCTTCCTACTCCTGCGGATTAAATTTCGTATAAAAAACAATGATTAACATAACCGCAGGAGCGTGTTTCAGATGTGATAGCGGTCACACAAACCGCCGCGGATAGCCAAAACCGAGTAATTTAGAGAGGAATATCTATTTTTCCGAAAGGAAGAACCACCAAAACGGCGATAACCCTCGACCTTTAGTGGCAGCGCTTTGTGGCTTCCACTAACATCGAATACTCACAATCTTGAGCTACAGGTGACGAGTGGGCAAAGTAGGCGATTTCCTGACTGAACTCAAGCGGCGGAACGTCGTTCGGGTCGCGTTTGTCTATAGCATCGTCGCGTGGTTGCTGCTGCAAATTGTGGACATTGTCGTACCCTTGCTGGAACTGCCCGGCTGGGTCGGCAAATTCTTCCTGCTGTTGATCGCCGTCGGTTTTCCGCTGGCGCTGATTTTCGCCTGGGCCTTCGAAATAACGCCGGAAGGCCTGAAGTTGGAGAAACACGTCGATCGCAGCCAGTCGGTAACTGCCGAAACCGGCCGCAAACTCGATTTCATGATCATCGCCGTGCTCTTGTTCGCCGTTGCGCTGTTCGCGCTGGACAAGTTCGTCTGGGTCGATGAACAAGTGCCTGAGTCGGTCATGCTCGCAGAGGACCCCGCAGAGGCGAAACCGGTCAGCCGGCGGTCGGTCGCCGTGTTGCCGTTTGCCAGCCGCAGCGCGAATGAAGACGACGCATTTTTCGTCGATGGCATGCATGACGATGTGTTGACCCATTTGGCCAGAATCGGGTCGCTAAAGGTGATTTCCAGGACCTCGGTGATGGAGTACCGCGATACCACCAAGAATATGCGCACGATCGGCGAGGAACTGGGTGTCGCGACGATACTGGAAGGCGGCGTGCAAAGGGCGGGCGACAGGGTTCGAATCAATATGCAGTTGATCGACGCCGTGACCGATGAACACCTGTGGGCAGATTCCTATGACCGGCAATTGACCACGGCGAATATTTTTGCGATCCAGAGCGAAATCGCCAGTGCGATCGCCGCTGCCCTGCATGCCGCCTTGTCGCCGGCCGAGCAACAGGCCCTGGCCAGTATCCCGACCGAGAACCTGCAGGCCTATGATTTTTTCCAGCGTGCTCGATCCATTCAGCGCAACTCGGGCCGAAAAGGCCTGGCTACAAAGTTGCAGCTCTATGAACAGGCTGTGTTACTGGACCCTGATTTTGCGCTTGCCCATGCCATGCTCGCCAGCGCATATTTAGACCGATACTGGTTTTTTGAACGCGACAAGGCCGATCTCGGGTTGGCCCGCACGGCGATCGACAAAGCATTCGAGCTGAATCCCGGCATGCCGGAAGCCCATATCGCGTTGTCCGACTATTACTATCACGGCTTTTTGGACTATGACCGGGCCCTGGAACAGCTGGATATCGCAATCCCGTTAGTACCGGGAAATGAGGAAGCGTACGCGATTCGCTCATTTATCCTGCGGCGGCGCGGCGACATCGAGGATTCCATACCCGATCTCCAGCGTTCAATCGACCTCGACCCGCGCAACGCCTTGTGGCCTTCCGAACTGGGGTCCACTTATGGGCAACTAGGTCAATGGGATCAAGCGATTGCCTATTACGAAAAGTCAATTCGATTATCGCCAAACGATCCCTTCAACAGACTTTTTCGAGCCTATGCGATGATCGCTCTGGACATCGATTCTTCGGCGTTGAGAGACATGATGGTCGACCCGACATTGTCTGATGAGCCGATTTTGGTCCTGTCGCGGTGGGACTCTGCTATGCAGGATGGCGATTATGATCTGGCGATGGACGCGATAGGGCGCAGCGAGACCAACGTATTGGACAATCAGGCCATTTTCGCTCCCCTGGATTTGATGCGGGGGCTGACAGAGTTTTACCTCGGCGACCGAACTAAATCGGCCGGCTATTTCGAATCGACAAAAGTGATATTGGTAAACAAGGCCAATGATTCACCGGATGACCCGAGAATCTTTAGCTCCTTAAGTTTCGTCCACGCGGGACTGGGTGAGAGAAATGAAGCGCTCGAAGCGGCTCAAACAGCTTATGAATTGCTGCCGGTGAACGTGGACGCCATGAACGGACCGGGATATGTCCTCAATTACGCAACAACCTACGCGATGCTCGGTCAGCACGACGCTGCGATTGAGAAGCTGGAAGAATTACTTTCGCGACCGAGTGGCTGGAGCCCAAACCACATTCTACGTAACCCGGGTTTTGACAAACTGCATGATGAGCCGGCGTTCGAGGCACTCATGGAAAAATATCGCGTTCGCGATTGACTGCTGCCGGTCAATCCGATTCAGACAGACTAACGAAAATCAAGCCTTAGTGGTCTCTGGGTGATCCGCCCCTTGACGCTTTTCGCAGCCTCGCTTTGGCATCGGCCTCCATCTGCACAATCTCATCCGATGTAAAACATTGAAGCCTTGGAATCTGCGAGCCAGTGACTCGAGTGTACTTGCATACCTCGTTAGATCGCTCGCTTGGATCGGTTCTGACGATTTGATCTTCGGTCAATTGCGCATTTCTGACCGCCGTCTCATTCGCCGCACAAGCCGTCAGGGCAAGCAGAAAAGAAGTAAGAAAAACGCGAATGGCCAATGCCATATGATTCTCCGAGTCAAAAAAAACGGTCTGGCTCGCCAGGAGTCTGCCAGCGACTGGCCCTTCATAATGCCCAGTGTATTGACTAAGCTATCGTTCCGGCTTGAGCGACACTGATTATAAACCCATGCCTGAAATTTATCTGGTGAGACACGGCGAAGCCACGATCGACGGCTCAAAATACGATCAGTTGTCTGAGCAGGGGCTAGTGCAGGCGAGGGCACTGGGCCGGCATTTCTCCGAGTTGAACCTTGGCTTTGACCGGGTCGTGACCGGCAGCATGCAACGCCATTTACAGACCGCGGATGCCACGGTTGAAGCGATGGCGGGTGTAGTCGAATCTGAACAACATCCGGGTCTTGATGAGTATGACTTCATCGCGTTGTGCCGTGCGTTTGCCAGTCAGTATCCTAAAAAAGCCGTTGGTCTGAGAAAAGCCGGCCATGTCGATGGAATCAAGGGTTTTTACAAGGTGTTGAAGCAGGCACTGTTAGTCTGGAGTGAGGACCGCCTGGAAGGGTCGTTGCCGGAAACATGGCAGGAATTCGAGCAACGGGTCGCAGATGCTTTGCGCTTCCTTTGCCGGGGCGAGCGAGTATTGGTAATCAGCTCGGGTGGCCCGATCGCCGTGCTGACCGGGCAGGTGCTTGGCGTCAGCAAGGCAATGAAAATACAACTCAATATGCAAATCAGAAATTGCGCGTACAGCCGGTTTTTCTTCAATGCCGAAACCGTGCTGCTGGACAGCTTCAACAATACCGCCCACCTCGAACTGAATAATTAGAATTCGAAGCAGAGGATTCCAGACATGAATTTTCGATACACGGACAAAGTCGGCAAGCTCACAAAACGCCTCGAGAAGTTCATGGATGCACATATTTACCCGGTCGAGCAAGATTACCGGCACGCTATCAAGGCGTCGGAAAATCCCTGGGTAACACCGGCCGTGATGAATGAACTCAAGACAAAAGCGAGAAAAGAGGACTTGTGGAACCTTTTCCTGCCGGATGACGAATACGGCGCCGGTCTCGGTAATCTTGAGTACGCACCCCTGGCCGAGATCATGGGACGAGTCCTGTGGTGCTCGGAGGTTTTTAATTGCAGCGCGCCCGATACCGGCAACATGGAAGTGCTGGCCCAATACGGTAGCCAGGCACAAAAAGAGCAATG
>JAPUGL010000095.1 GCA_027292775.1 Gammaproteobacteria bacterium
CTGGGGCAGAGCGCTCAGGCGTTGGAGGTGATGGCGCAGTATCCGCAGGCTTTCACGGCGCTGGCGCCATACCCGCAGGCGCTAACTGTGATGGCCAGCAATCCGCAGGCTTTTGAAGCACTGGCGCAAAACCCGCAGGCATTCACGGCGCTGGGGCGGAGCGCGCAGGCCTTGGAGGTGATGGCGCAATATCCGCAGGCTTTCGAAGTACTGGCGCAGAACCCTCAGGCGTTACAGGTGATGGCTAGCAGCCCGCAGGCATTCACGGCGCTGGCACAGAACCCGCAGGCGTTTGAAGCGCTGGCTCAGAATCCGCAGGTCTTTACGGCGCTGGCAAACAGCCCGGCTTTCATGGCGCTGGCAAATAGCCCCGCTTTTTCCGCGATGCTGAGTAATCCTGGATTCGCAAGGGCAATGGACCGGAACTAATAAACCGAGATAAGGCGAATCAGGCAAGCGATTGACGAAAGGCCGTCTGTTACACAGGCGGCCTTTTCTTTGGTCCGATTCGAGCATACTGATCAGGTTCGTACTATTCTTGAACCAATTCTACAAGCCAGGATATGTCTATGAGTAAAGTGAAAGCAGTATTGTTTTTTTTGCTGATTTCTCAATCCGTATCCGCGGAAACCGTTTTTTTAGAGACATTCCATATGGACAGGCTGGAGACCGAAGACCTCCAGTTACTCTATTTCGATCCGCCGCAGACCTACCTGGTCCCGCATGTGACACTCAGTTTTTATAATTCGCTGAAGTTTCAGCGGGATGTTCTCGGCTGGAAGCCGTATGACAAAACGACTGTCCTGTTAAAGGATTTTTCGGATTATGGCAATGCTGCCGCAAGATCTGCACCCAACAACGCGATGATCATCGATGTCGCTCCGCTCAGCCGGACTTTCGAGACCTTTTCGGCGAGCGAGCGCATCTTCATGTTGATGAACCATGAGCTAACTCACGTCGCGACCATGGATGCATCGAGCAGGAAAGACCGTGCCTGGCGCAAGTTTTTCGGGGGCAAGCCAACCGTGGATGAAGATCATCCCGAGACCATTCTTTATTCTTACCTGGTCACGCCCAGGGTTTCTGTGCCGCGCTGGTATCTTGAAGGCAGCGCGGTGTTTATGGAAACCTGGATGTCCGGTGGCCTCGGCCGTGCCCAGGGTGCGTACGATGAGATGGTGTTTCGTTCAATGGTCAGGGACGAAGCACATTTTTACAGCCCGCTTGGGCTGGTTTCCGAGGGAACCCACGTAGATTTCCAGGTTGGCGTCAATGCCTATCTGTACGGAACCCGTTTCTTCAGTTATCTCGGATGGGCCTACTCACCGGAGATGGTTATCCAGTGGCTGCAGCGGGGCGAGAATTCGAAACGCTATTATGCCAAACAGTTTAAATATGTTTTTGGCAAGAAACTGGACGAAGTCTGGCAGGACTGGATTGACTGGGAACACGAGTTCCAGACCGAGAACCTGGCTGCGATAGAGGAGTTTCCGATTACTCCGGCGCGACCGCTTGTTGACAGGGCCCTGGGATCGATTTCGAGAAGCTTTGTTGACCTCGAGAAAAATGAACTGGTGGGCGCTTTTCGTTACCCGGGTAAGGTTGCCCATATCGGGAGGATGTCGCTTGATGACGGCAGCATAGAACACCTTGCCGATATCAAGGGACCGATGCTCTACCGGGTAACCGCATTGGCCTATGACCAGCAGAGCAACAACTATTTTTATACCGCCGACAATCACGCGTTTAGAGATCTGATGATGCTCGACGCGGATACCGGCAAAGTAAAAATGCTGATCAAAGACGCGCGTATCGGGGAGTTGGTGGTAAATCCTGCCGACCAGTCGATCTGGGGAGTCAGGCATCTGAACGGTTACGTAACCCTCGTTCGAATTCCGCCGCCTTACACGAGCTGGAATCAGATTCATACCTGGCCATACGGGGACATTCTATATGACATGGATATTTGCCCCAACGGATCGCTAATCTCCACGTCGATGGGAACCATCGGTGGGACGCAGCTGCTGCGCCTTTTTTCAATTGAAAAACTCCTGGCGGGAGATATAGAAGCGGTTGCCGAGGTGGATTTTTTCGGAACGGCGGTGCCGGAGGGATTCGTATTTTCACCCGATGGCAAGTTTTTGTATGGCAGTTCTTATTACTCAGGCGTGTCCAATATTTGGCGCTACGAAGTCGCCAACGGCGAACTGGAGGCGGTAAGTAACACGGCAACCGGCTTTTTCCGGCCCATACCATTGGAGGATGGGTCGCTTATCGTATTCGAATACACCGGGCAAGGATTCGTGCCGGGGATCATAGATCCTGTTCCGTTGGAAGATGCCAGCGCCGTACGGTTTCTTGGCGCCGAGTTGGTAAAAAAACACCCACAGATAATTGAATGGGAGGTGGTTTCTTCACTTGGCGAGGTCGCCTTCGAAGATATTGAACGCACCGAGGATAAATTCATACCTGGCCGCGAAATGGGACTGCAATCCGCCTATCCGGTCGTCGAGGGTTACAAAGATTCGGCGGCATTTGGCTGGCACTTCAATATTGAGGACACGATGGCGTTCCGTCACCTGGGAATTACTGCGACATATTCGCCGGACTCGGACTTGCCATCCAATGAACGCACACACATCAACATTGACTATCGGACGATCAATTGGCGTCTCGGATACAAGCATAACGGGGCTAATTTTTACGATCTGTTCGGGCCGACAAAAAGAAGCCGCAAGGGCAATGCATACACGCTGGTCTATGAAAAGCCTATAATCTACGATTCTCCGCGTCGGCTCGATTTAAATGTCGGTATTGCCTATTACACGCATCTGGATACCTTGCCGAATTTCCAGAACATCGACGCGGTTTTCGATGAATTGCTGACCGGCGAAATCGAGCTTAGCTACAAGCATGCCCGTTCTTCTCTGGGCCATGTTGATGACGAAAAAGGATACTCCTGGAACCTGATCAGGTTTGCCGACCGTGTCAACGGTGAAACGGTGCCGAAGTGGCGGGCCGATTTTGACTTCGGCTTTGCCCTGCCGATCTCTCATTCATCTATCTGGCTGAGAAGCTCCGCGGGCGGAGCGAGTGGCGACAGAATGGACCCGCTCGCCAATTTCTATTTCGGCGGATTTGGCAACAACGATGTCGATAATGGCAACGTAAAAAGGTACCGGGAGTACTATAGTTTTCCCGGCTTCGATATCAATGAATTGAGCGGTCAAAAATACGTCCGTTCAATCGTTGAGTGGAACCTGCCGCCGATACGCTTCAGGAACAAGGGCAAGCCTGGCTTCTATCTGGCGTATGCGCGGCCTGCCGTGTTCTACGGGGCGCTTGTCACGGATCCCGGCAGTAATATTTTCGAACGAACAGTCAAAACACTGGGGGCGCAACTGGATTTCCAGTTCACTTTCGCTCACCGGCTGGATATGACTTTATCGGTGGGTTACGCAGAGGGCTACGAGGACGGTAACAAGCTGAGCGATGAATGGATGGTGTCGCTGAAATTGCTTGCATTTGACGTACTCTGACCCGCCTGCTAGTAAGGTAGCCACGAAAAATACCTTATTGCAGAAGAAAGCGTATGACCGAGAAGCTGTTTGTTGTTGTGCCGATTGGACTGCTCCCGGCGATTATTTTCCTGGTGATCCTGCTTTATATGGACAGCTACAAGCTGGTTTCCATGCGTGCAATCATCTGGGTAATCGGTGTCGGCGGGTCGATCACGATCCTGACATATTTTATCGGCGCCGCGGTTCTGGACAGCACCCAAATGACATGGACCGCTTACAGCCTTTATGTCGCACCAATCATCGAGGAAATTCTGAAGGCATCGGTGATTGTTGTGCTGCTCAGGACCAATCGCATCGGATTCCTGGTCGACGCGGCAATTTTTGGTTTTGCGGTAGGCACCGGGTTTGCCCTCGTCGAGAATCTCTATTATTTACAAACTCTGGATGAAGCCAACATCGGTGTCTGGATAGTCCGCGGTTTCGGGACGGCGATCATGCATGGCGGTGCCACCGCGATATTTGGCATCCTGACCCAGGCGCTGACCGAAAGAAGTATCGGGATCAATCCCTTGATGTATCTACCGGGACTCGCGCTCGCGACCGCGCTGCATTCCTTATTCAATCATTTCCTGATTTCTCCAATACAATCGACGATGTTGATATTGCTTGTGCTGCCGCCCGTGTTGTATGTGATTTACCTGCACAGTTCGCGGTCGATGCATGACTGGCTGCAACTGGATTTTGATGCGGATGCCGACCTGCTCGAGCAGATCAACTCGAGTGAGTTCTCGGAATCTTCGATCGGCAGGTACCTTGGCGAACTGCGTAACAAGTTCAAGGGGCCGGTGGTCGTCGATATGCTTTGTTATTTGCGTCTGTACACTGAACTCGCCCTGCGTGCCAAAGGTGTACTGATGATGCGCGAGAACGGTTTTGACGAGCCGGTTGGAGAAAGAACGCGTGCAAAGTTCGAGGAAATGAGATTCCTGGAAAAGAGCATTGGTAAAACCGGGAGAATGGCGATGCGTCCTTTTCTGCATATGGATCGCAAGGACTTGTGGCAACTGTATGTGCTGGAAAAATAGAGTCTTGTACCCAGGATGTCGATGAGAACAGCAATGCTGTTTGCCGGCCCTCTACTGGCGGCCGCATTAGGAGTTGGGCTGTTTTATGGCGGATCGACTTCCGCTGTTGCCTGGACTGCCGGCATCACGCTTATCTGTGCCTTGTGGTGGATCTTCGAACCCATTCCTATACCGGCGACCTCCCTGCTACCGCTGGCTGTTCTACCCCTGGTCGGCGTGCTGACGCCCACCCAGGTCGGTGAAGCCTACGGCAGCCCGGTGATACTGCTGCTGCTGGGTGGTTTCATGCTGTCGACGGCACTGGCGAGGAGTGGCGCTCACCGCAGGATCGCGCTCGGCATGGTTCACGCGTTTGGCGGTACCAGTTCCCGACGACTTGTGTTTGGCTTCATGGCCGCCGCCGCCGTACTCAGCATGTGGATATCGAATACCGCAACCACGCTGATGTTGCTTCCGATCGTGCTGGCGATCACGGAAAAAGTAACCGACAACCGCATGAAAGTGAGTCTTTTGCTGGGGGTTGCGTTTGCCGCCAATATCGGTGGCTTGGGAACGCCGATCGGTACGCCACCCAACCTGATTTTCATGAAAGTCTACGCGGAAAACACGGGGATCGAGATCACTTTCCTGGGATGGATGAAATGGGCGCTCCCTGTCGTCATGATCATGATCCCGATCACCGGTATCTGGTTGACGCGCGGGCTGAAAAAACACCTAAAGCTTGATTTGCCTGACGTCGGAACGTGGCGTCCGGAAGAGATCCGCACGCTGATGGTGTTTGCGATTACCGCGGTCCTGTGGATGACCCGAAAGGAGCCTTTTGGCGGTTGGAGCGCACTGGCAGGACTACCAGACGCAAATGATGCCAGCGTCGCATTGCTCGCCGTAGTCGCGATGTTCCTGTTGCCGAACGGGCGCGGGAGCCGACTGCTGGTCTGGGACGCGGCGGTCAAGATTCCTTGGGGTATCCTGATCCTGTTCGGCAGCGGTATCTGCATCGCCAAGGCGTTCGTCAGTTCGGGACTTAGCGTGACCCTGGGTGCCGCGCTGGCGGGACTGGGGCAGCTTCCGCTGCTACCGATGATCGTTATTGTCTGTCTGGCGGTAACATTCCTGACGGAAGTGACCAGCAACACCGCTACAACAACGCTGCTCATGCCGATTCTTGCGGCTGCGGCAAGCAATACCGGTATCGATCACGCGCTGTTCATGGTGCCGGCGGCGATGAGTGCCAGTTTTGCATTTATGCTGCCGGTGGCGACCGGGCCGAATGCCGTTGTTTTTGGGTCCGGCCTGCTGACGATCAAGCAAATGGCGCGTGAAGGCATTGTCCTCAACCTGATCGGCGCGGCGGTAATTGCCGGATCGTGTTATCTGCTCTTGCCTTGAGTCCCGGCATATTCGGCGCGTCGCCCGGGCCCAAATATCCGCCCGGGAGCACTGGGTCACATAATCGCTTCTCATAAGGCCTCTTTGATTGACAACTCAATATTTCCCTGACAATCTCAAGCCGATTGTGAAAGGCACACCTTTTCGAAAGAAGGGGTCGCAAAGCCACCGATCTAAGGGATGTTCCTATGATAGCGGGGTTACCGAAGCAGATTTATCTGTCTCCATGGGGCGGTCATTCCGGCGGTCTCGCCGAACTCTCCCTGTTTTTCTGCCGGCGGCTTGCGATACCGACGATCGAGGTGATGCCTGCAAGGCACGTTGCGCCTGCATATTTGCAGCCTGAGTTTTCTATGGGAGACACCACATGAGCGTTGAACAGTTTCTTTCTCTTACACCCAGTCCGGTGCTGTCGGCCATTATCTGGGCGGTGATCATTATTGCAATCCTTTACCTGGCGCGATCGACGGTCCACGCAGCGCTTCGCAGTGTAGGCGGGATTATGCACAACGCCCTGCGGCTCGGGTCACGCTCCATAAGCCGGGCGGAGGCTCGGTTGGAGGATCGAAACCGGGAAGTGCTCCTGGCGACCGGACGGGAAGCCAAGGAAAGGGTCATCGAGCGCGAGTTTGAGCGTGTCGGTGACTCTGTAGATAAAGATCTTTCCAAGTACCCGGCCTTGCGACGCAGGCTGAACGAAGCCATCGCCCGGATTGATGAAGACCACCAGAGCGCGATCGATGTCCCGCCCTCACCGCCGGGCTGGACCAAGGCCGTTGAAGTGGTCGCCAAGATTGATGCCCCCAGCGACTATATGATCGGCAACATCCTCTCCGATATTCACAAGTCACTGGTCAAGGCACACAATCAGGCGATTGAGGAATATCGAAAAGCAAGTGCGGTACGCCACAAAATATTGACCGGGATGATGCCGCAATGGATCAAGATTCAGCAAACGCTGTCATCGGTCACCAAGAATATCGATAGTCTTTTGAAAAGGTCGCGCGCGATCGATCGGCACATGAAAGAATATGAAGACATAGTCAAGGGTACCGATAGGGCCGTGCAAACGCTTTCGTCCTCGTCACTGGTACAGTTTTTCGTGTCTGCGTTGATTCTGGTCGTCGCTCTCGGCGGCGCGACCGTCAATTTCTCGCTGATTGCCCGCCCGATGGCCGAAATGGTCGGTGGTACGAATTTTATCGGTAGTTTTCGGGCTGCCGATATCGCGGCCCTGGTAATCATCCTGGTCGAAATCACCATGGGCCTGTTTTTGATGGAGGCCATGCGCATCACGCGCTTGTTCCCGGTGATCGGCGCTTTACCGGACAAGATGAGAGTCAGGATGATATACGTCACGTTCACGATACTTTTCTTACTGGCCACCGTCGAAGCGGGTCTCGCCTATATGCGCGAGATACTCCTGCAGGACGAACTGGCGACCAGCGCGATTCTGCGTGGAGATGCCGCGTTGTTGGCACCGAACGATTTTCAATGGATAACCACAGCGGCGCAGATGGGCATGGGTTTCGTGCTTCCATTCGCCCTCGTATTCGTTGCCATCCCGCTGGAAACGTTCGTGCATTCAATGCGTACGGTTGTTGGCGTTGTTGGGATTGGCTTACTGCGCACCATTGCATTGTTGATGCGGGTCCTGGGTAATACCTTCCGCCATGGCGCGACTTTTTTGCAGCAACTCTACGACCTGCTGATCATCGTGCCGTTGTGGATTGAGCACATGGTGGTCGGGAAGCGAAACAAATCGGCCAGTCAGTTTCGAGAGGTGTCACTATGAAAATTCGCATATTACCGCTAATCCTCATTTTCCTGCTTACGGCATGCGGGGAACCGGTCGCCAGAAACACGGGCGCCTATCTGCTGCTCGACACCTCCGGCACCTATAGCCAGGAACTAGAGAAAGCGGAGCATATTATCAACTACACGCTGACCCGGCTGGGACCGTCCGACAGTTTTGCCGTGGCACGAATCGATACGGGCAGTTTCAGCGAAAAGGACATCGTCGCGAAAGCGACTTTCGACGATCGGCCGAGTACCGCGAACCGTCAGAAGCGCCAGTTCTCAGAGCAGATCGCGGCGTTTACCAACGGCGTCAGGTCGTCGCCATATACGGATATAACTGGTGGCATTCTGCAGGCGATCGAGTACCTCAACGAAAAAGAACCCGGCCGGAAGGTGATATTTATATTCTCGGACATGAAAGAAGACCTGAAGGAGGGTTATATCCGGGATATCCCGCTTGAGCTGGATGGATTCGAGGTGGTCGCTCTGAATGTGACCAAATTGAGATCCGATAATGTGGATCCACAACAGTATCTCGATCGGATCGAGGACTGGAAAACTGTAGTGGAAGCGGGCGGAGGCACCTGGCGGGTCATCAACGATCTCGACCGGCTTGAGAAATTGCTGGACGGCTGATTCCGGCCGCAGAACGATTCCGTAACGTGATCCTGGTCACGGATATTATGTCCAAAGAGCCGTTAAACTGCGGCGGAAAGGATATCTGTACTGGCCGCAAGACGAAGGCCGATCGGGAGAATGGCATGAAAATCCGAATAGCATCGATACTGGTGGTTCTGCTCGCCCTGCAGGGCTGCGCGACCATGAATGAGCAGGAATGCGTCACCGGCGACTGGTATGCCATCGGTTATGAAGACGGCGTTCAGGGCCGGACTGGCGACCGCATCGCAAAATACAGGAAAGCCTGCGCCGATCACAATGTTACGCCTGACTTCCGTGCCTACCAGGATGGCCGGGAGGAAGGGTTGCGGGAATTCTGCCAGCCGCAAATCGGCTTCAGAGTGGGCCAGCGGGGCGGGAGCTATTCCGGTATTTGCCCCGCTGATCTTGAGCCCCGCTTTGTTAGCGCGTTTCAGGAAGGCAAGCATTTGTATGGCTTGCGCGCACAGGTCAATACCACGACAAACCAAATCGCCTACAAGAAAAACGAGCTGCATGAACTGGAAGAGGAACTCGTGCATGTGGGGGCAGCGCTGCTTGACAGCGATGCCACATTTGAGGAAAAGGCAATCCTGCTGGTAAACGCCAAGGACATGGCGCGCCGTCAGGGTGAGCTTAAGCACGAGATTCTGGACCTGGAAAGGGACAAAGCGGTTTACCAGGATCGCCTGGCGAGCTACCTGCATACGATCGCATACAATTACTGATTTCTTTAAGCATCACGAAAAAGGGCGCCGTCCTCGGACAGCGCCCTTCCTTTATTAAACGGTTTTCTTATTCGTCGTTCCCAGCCATTCCTCTCCTGTCGAGCAGCGGATCGATAGACGGTTCACGCCCGCGGAACGCGACATACAGATCCATACCGGGCTCGGATCCGCCTTTGGCGAGAATGTGCTCGCGATATTTCGCCGCCGTTTCCTGGTCAAACAGACTGGTTTCCTTGAAGGCCTGGAACGCGTCGGCATCCAGAACCTCGGACCACATGTAGCCGTAATAACCGGAAGAATAACCGCCCGAGAAAATATGCGCAAAATACCCGCTGCGGTAACGCGGGATGATCTCCTCGATCAACCCGATCGTATCCATGGCCTTGTTCTCGAATTCCCTCGGGTCACCGATTTCCGCGGGGTGGCTCAATGTGTGGTAGTCCAGATCGAGATAGGTTGCCGCCATGTATTCGACCGTCGCGAATCCCTGGTTGAATTTTGCCGAGGCGACCATTTTGTCTATGAATTCCTGCGGAATGGGCTCACCCGTTTCATAGTGCCGGGCGAACAAGCGCAGAACTTCGGGCTCTCCCATCCAGTTTTCCATGACCTGCGAGGGAAACTCCACGAAATCCCGTGGCGTGTTGGTGCCTGAGAGAGACTCGTAGGTCACATCAGACAACATTCCGTTGAGCGCATGGCCGAATTCATGGAAAGTCGTTTCCGCGTCGCCGTAACTTATCAGAGACGGCGAATCGGCAGTTGGCGCCGGAAAATTAAAATTGTTGGTAATTACCGGGCTGACTACTCCACCAAATTTCCGCTGCGAGCGCAGCGCGTTCATCCAGGCGCCGCCGCGTTTGCTTTCGCGTGCGAACCAGTCCATGTAAAGAATGGCGAGGTGGCTGCCATCGGCGTCGAACACTTCGAACACTTCCTGGTCGGGGTGCCATATTGGAAGATCATCGCGTTTTTCGAAAGTCAGTCCAAACAATTTATTGGCCACGGCGAACGCACCGTCACGAACGGCGGTTACCTCGAAATAGGGGCGCAACGCCTCCTGATCCAGGTCGTAGCGTGCCTTGCGAACCTTTTCAGTGTAGTGCCGCCAGTCCCAGCCTCGAACCTGATCGTCGATGCCATCGGCATCCATCATTTCCTGCAAAGCCGCGCGTTCTTTTTTGGCCAACGCAATCGCCGGCGTCCATACCTGGTCCAGCAGGGCGTAAACACGATCGGGTGTTTCTGCCATATTGTCTTCAAGGACGAAGTGGGCGTGGCTTTCATAACCCATCAGATGGGCGCGTTCGGCACGCAACGTCGCGATGCGGGCAAGAATGTCCTTATTGTCGGCCTCGTTGTCGTTATCGCCGCGCATGGCATAAGCCATGTAGATTTTTTTGCGCAGCTCACGATTTGGAGAATATTCGAGGAACGGGTTGATGCTGGGCCTTTGCAGCGTGAACGCCCAACACTCGCAATCGTGACCGCGGCGTTTTGCTTCTTCCGCAGCCAGCTCGATCAGATTGGCTGGCAGCCCACCCAGATCGGCCCGATCATCCACCAGCAGTTCGAAATCGTTGGTCTCGTTCAGAAGGTTTTCACCAAATTGCTGCGTCAAGGTGGCGAGTTCGGTGTTTATTTTCTTGAGGCTTTCTTTCGATTTTTCATCCAGGTTTGCACCCGAGCGAATAAACCCTTTGTGCGATTCGGTCAGTAATCGCATCTGCTCCGCACTCAGACCCAGGGACTCGCGCTGCTCATAAATGGCGTGGACCCGCGCAAACAGTTCTGCATTCAGCGAGATCGTGTCGCCCAATGCCGAGAGTTCCGGCGCGATCACCTTCGCGGTTTCACGTATCGAGTCATTCGAGTGCGCGGAGTTTACGGCAAAAAAGACATTGCTCACCCGGTTCAGATCGCCGCCGGCCATTTCCATCGCCTCGATGGTATTGGCGAAGGTCGCCGCATCGGGATTGGCCGTGATTTCGTCCACTTCGGCCAGCGTCCGCGTGATGCCTTCGCGCAGGGCGGGCAGGTAATGCTCGTCCTCGATCAGATCGAATGGTGGCACGCCAAACGGCGTATCCCAGTCCGCGAGCAGGGGGTTCCCCGCCGTGTCAGTTTCGTCGGTGGTCACTTCGCCGCCGGTTTTTGCGGCTGCGGAGCCGGTTTCCTGAGTGGCTTGCTCACAGCCTGCGAGTACCAGGCCGGAGGCCAGTATGAGTCCCATAAAACGTGTCATTGATTTAGCCTTTTCTTGTTGGACAGTGGGCCAGCATATCAGTTTTCGGAGCCCGTTTGCCCGCCGAGCGGGATGTCACGAGGGAATCGCAGGACAGCGCGATTCTAGATGATAATGCGCCATGCCCGGTTCCGGGCAAGCCAGGCAGGCGCTTATTTGCTATGGGCGATCAGTTGGCGCAAATAGTCGGCCACCGGGGTCGCGGCATGTCCGTAATTGGCGAGGACAATAACCGTATAACCCAGTTCCGGGAACAGGCTGAATTCGGCATTGGTGCCAGGCGCTCCGCCATTGTGACCGACATAACGCTGGCCGGCGAGCTCGTGCTCACCAAAACCATAGCCATAGGCGAAATCCTCCGCTAGCCGGATTTTACCGCTGGTGACTGTTTCCACCTGCGCGGCGCTGACGATGTCGCCCCCGCTAAGCGCGCTGGAGTAACGCAATAGATCGTTGGCCGATGCGTAACCGCCGCCGGCCGGTCCACCGATCATGCCCAGCCAGTCGATATTGTCCTGCCATTCGCCGGATTCCGTCTTTTCGTATCCGATGGCAAAACCTGCGCCGTTGTCATCCTTGCGGTAATGATCGCTACGCGTCATGCGGGCCCGCAGGTAGATATTTTGCCTGATATAGTCGTAGTAAGAGAGGCCGGACACCTTTTCGATGATTAATCCGGCGACGGTCGGCCCGTTGTTACTGTAAAGAAAGCCTTTCCCCGGTGGTTGTTCCAGCGGGTCCTCGGCGAATAAGGCGACAAAGTCGGCTACCGTGGTCAGGTCGTTTTTCTTGCTGTCGAATTTTTTCCCCCAATAGGATCCCAGTCCCGACGTGTGGCTGAGCAACTGGTGGATTGTTACTTCGTTACGAACCACGGGATTCGGATAATCCGGCAGGTGCTGGCCAACTGTGTCGGCATAGTCCAATAGGCCTTCGTCCACCAGCTGGGCGATTGCCAGTGCGGTAAACATCTTGTTCATGGAGCCAAGATTTACCGGAGTATCCAGCGTGTTTTTCCGTCGTGTTTTCTTGTCAGCGTCACCAAACGCCTCGGCGAAAATTGCTTTGCCGTTGTGGGCTACGATGACGGCACCCGAAAACTGATCGGTCTCGGCCTTGTCATGGATATAGGCAGCGATTTCCTCGGCAAGGCCTTCGTCTGCCAAACCAACCTTATCCCGCGCCAAGGGGGCGGGTATGAACAGTGCTTCGAAGGATGAAATAAGGTGCCCGGGCAAGGGGTCGAAACCCAGACCAAATGCAAGCCAGTGGTCGGCGGTCTCCGAGTAAACGACCAGGCGCAGCGTATTGTCATCCTGTTTCTCGACGGACTCTATCCTCACCCGGCCCACGTCGTCCGAGATCATCGCCATGATGCGTATCAGGCCATCGATTCCACGGCGTTCGACAAATTCTGCCGAGAAATTTTCCGTGATGTAGGTCTCCCAATCCGTTCCTGATTCGGGATTCAGTGCGTCGATAAACGCCGCGCCTCTTTCTTCCGGCGTCGCCACGGTATCCCGGGTAGCGATCGCCAGGTTTGCCCCGAACAACAGACAGACGGTGAGGCTGGCAACAAAAAGGAGCTTCATGGAGGTCCCCGACAGGAGTGTATTTCAAGAGATGATGCGCGGTGTGCGCAATTAGTTGCAAAAACCGCTCTTGATCACCTTGACGGGGTACTATTATTGAGTCGCGAACCCGATAAATGAAAAACCAATATGATGAACAAGAACCCGGACCACGTTGCCCAGGACTCTGACCCGCAGGATCAAGGTTTTAGTGTGGAGACGCTGGACGCCTCGGTAACCCCAAGAGGCATGCTGGAATTATTGTCGCAGGACGAGGTGAGCCGCCTGCGCGAAGCAGGACGTGGCGATCTCGATGACCTGTTTCGTCGCTGCGCGCTTGCGGTACTCAATTGCGGCGAGGAAACGGATGACGCGGCCGAGGTCTTCGAGCAATATCCTGACTTCGGGATCGAAATTGTCCAGCGTACGCGCGGGATCAGACTGGAGGTCCGAAACGCGCCGGTCTGTGCATTTGTCGATGGCCAAATGCTCAATGGCGTCAAGGATCACTTATTCGCCGTGTTGCGCGATATCGTTTTCATGTCCGGCAAATTGTATGGCGTTGACCAGCTCGATACGGAGACCGCCAACGGAGTAAGAAACCTGGTTTTTCATATTTTACGAAACGCCGGCTTGTTGCATTTGCGAATGCCGCCGCGGCTGGTCGTCTGCTGGGGAGGGCACTCGATCGGGTCCCGGGAATATGACTATTCCAAGGAGGTGGGCTATCAGCTTGGATTGCGCGGCATGGATATTTGCACCGGGTGCGGACCAGGCGCGATGAAAGGTCCCATGAAAGGCGCCGCGGTTGGCCATGCCAAGCAGCGCATACGTAATGGCCGTTATGTCGGTGTTACCGAACCAGGCATTATTGCCGCGGAATCGCCAAATCCCATTGTGAATTACCTGGTGGTTTTGCCGGATATCGAGAAGCGCCTGGAGGCATTTGTACGCATGGGCCACGGGATAGTGGTTTTCCCGGGAGGTCCCGGAACCCTGGAAGAAATTCTATTCCTTCTTGGCGTACTCAGCGATGAAAGAAACGACGATATCGAAATGCCGTTGATTTTCACTGGCCCGGAGGGGAGCGGATCCTATTTCACGCGCATAGATGAATTCCTCGTGAAAACTCTGGGCGAGGACATCAGGCGGCATTACCGGATTATTGAAAACGATTCGATCGGAGTCGCCAGGCAAATGACCAAAGCGATTGCTGGTGTCGCCGGCAACCGCCGTAAAACCGGGGACGCATATTATTACAACTGGTTGCTGCGGATACCCATGGAAATGAAAAAACCTTTCGCCGTCAGTCATCAGAACATGGAAGCCGTCGAACTAAGCAGTGATCTGCCGGCGGCACAACTGGCGGTCAACCTGCGGCGTGTTTTTTCAGGCATCGTCGCCGGCAATGTCAAGGATGCGGGAATTCACATGGTTCGTGAGCACGGGCCATTCAAGATTCGTGGTGACAGGAAAATCATGCAGGCGATCGACAAGCTGTTGAAAGGGTTTATCGAGGACCACAGGATGAAATTGCCGGGCAAGGCATATCATCCTTGCTATACGATTGTCGCGAACTGACGGTCTCCAGGACTTAGGACGAGTCGTTGCAGCTGATCAGCCTACTCAATGCGATCGATGGTCTTATTGCTGCGAGCGGCCTTGTTTGGCAACCGCCTCAGCCGCCGCCTTTACTGCCTGCGGATCGCCGAGGAAACGGCTGCCGACCGCCCGTTGCCTGTCATCCAGGTCGTATAACAGCGGAAAACCGGTCGGGATATTGAAACCGACGATTTTTTCATCCGAGATGCCATCGAGCATTTTTACGAGCGCGCGCAGGCTGTTGCCATGCGCGACGATCATGACCCGGGCGCCTTTTTGCAATTGAGGCAGTATGCTGCCTTCCCAATACGGGCGAACCCGGTCCAGCGTGTCCTTCAGAGCCTCGCTGGCCGGTAACAGGGATTCATCGATATCTTTATAGAGCGGATCGAATCGCGGATGCCGCGGGTCATCTGGGGCCAGCTCCGGCGGCGGCGTATCATAGCTCCGCCGCCAGACCAGCACCTGTTCATCGCCATATTCGGCCGCCGTTTCCGCCTTGTTCAGGCCTTGCAGGCGGCCATAATGGCGCTCGTTGAGACGCCAGCTCCTGATTACCGGTATCCACATCCGGTCCTGGAAATCCATCACGATCCACAGCGTACGGATAGCCCTTTTTAGTACCGAAGTGAATGCCACATCAAATTGCAGATCCTCTGCCTGCAATAATTCTGCGGCCGCGGTAGCCTCGGACGATCCCCGATCGGTCAGATCGACATCGGTCCAGCCGGTAAACCGGTTTTGCAGATTCCATTCACTTTGACCGTGACGTAGAAGCAGAAGCTGACCATCCATCGCATCACCACCATCGGGAGAGTAGGGGAAAGCCTACCGTTTTGCCGGCGGCGAAGAAACCGTCGATCCATTCTTCACCCGAATAATTCACCAAGGCGGTAGCCGCCTGGTGCCAGGAGTGGGAAGTCCGGCTATGTTGGGGGATCGGTCTGTTGATTGCTGATTAAAGATTGCGCGCCGGCGGCCGCCTATCACGGCCCTGGCTGGTTCCGGAACGCATGAGCTTGGTCTTCACTCAATCCATAGCAACCCACTATGGATTTCGCTCCAGACCTGCCCTCAGCCGCCCGAGCCCATACCCAGAGTCCGCGATCCTTGGTGAAATATGCGGGTTCATTCTTGTCGAATGATTTTACCGGCATGATTGCGGATTGTTAGCTCGCCACGTAATTTCGATTCGATAACCAGATCGCCGCTCAGTCCGTCAATGCTTACCGGACCCGAGCGCTTGTTCAGGAATATCGTGCCGTCGATTTTTTCTGCGCTTACCGATCCGGTGCGATCCTGGATCTGCACGTCGCCGGTGATATGGCTGATCTCCATGCCGCCGGCCTCGTCGATGATGGTCACATTACCGCGTATGTCTTTGAGAAAAAGCTTTCCCGACCCGTCCGTGACATCGACTTCGCCATGCAAACCCGATATTTTCAACACACCCTGACCATCTTTCACGACCAGGTCCAAATCACGCGGCATTTCGACCACCAGGTCGATGCGTGGGCTGTAGTCGGCAAGGGACATCGCCGATATCGTGGATTCGAGTTTGGCCGCCCGGCCATGGCGGTCCAGTGCCAGGCGAACCCAGTTATCGAGAAAATCCGAAAATTCCTGATCTCCGAGACTGGGTCGCACCCGGATGATCGCGCGCACCCGCACTTCCGCAATGTCCTTGTTGCCGGTAATCGTCAGTTCGCCCTCATCGGCCTGTACCCTTAATTCCCTGAGGCCGTTCGTGGGCAAGCTGAATTGCTGTTCGCGGACCGTTGCCGCCGAAGAGCCGCCGGCGAGCAGCAAGCCGAGAGCAACAAATACGGCTGCGACAGACTTTGATCTCCCCCGGTGCGATCGCAAATTATTGGTCATCGGTTTCATGTCTGTTCAACTCCCGGACCTGCGCATGCAAGTTTGCCAGTTGCTCGCTTTCGGGCAATCGCATCAAGCCGTTGCCGCTCATCGTGACCGCGTCCGCGTGGCGGTTCAGCCGGATGAGGCTATAGACAGCACCGATCCAGGCTTTCTCCATGTCCGGGTCCAAGCTTATCGCTTTTTCGTATGCGATGAGCGCCTCGTCGCTGCGTTCGTTGAAATCCAGAAAATCGGCGAGCAACAATTGCGTATCGAGGTTGTCCGGGTCGGATTCCAGCGCGATCAAGATGTGATCTTCTGCTGCGTCGAGTTCACCGGCGATACCCAGCTCAAAAGCCAGGAACATGTGGCTGGGCGCATAGGCGGGGCGGCGTGAAAATATCTGCCCAAATTCAGCCCGCGCTTCTTCTTTCCGGTCGCTTCGCCACAACAACAAGGCAAGGTTGTGCCTGACATCGAGCGCGGCCGGTTGCGCGTCCAGGGCGCGACGATAATGCGCGAGCGCCTCGTCAGTTTGCCCTCGGCTCAGCGCGCTCGCTGCCATCCGGTCAAACTGCTTGTGGCCTCTTTGCAGCAGCAGAATTTCCTGCATATAGGAATCGTTGGCGAATTCCCTTTGCGGCAACGACACAGCGGACCTGGCTTGCTCGTACAGCTTCAACGCCTCCTGTCGCTGACCCCGGGCCCGATACGCGTTGCCCAGGGCATGGAGGACGGCGACCTCGTCCGGCATTAGTTCGCGTGCGCGACTCAGCCTGACAATCGCAGCCTGCGGATCACCTCTTTCCAGGTCGATCATCCCCAGCCCTTCCAGCGCCGGACCGGTCTGCAGATCATCCGCCAGCGCACGCTCAAACCAGGTCAGGGCAGCAGGTAATTGTCCGCGGTGCAAAAAAATCCGGCCAAGACGAAGGGCAATAATGCCGGATTCCGAATCGATCCGGTGTGCCTCTTTGAATGCGGACTCGGCATCGTCAGTCATACCGAGCTCATCGGCGACCAGTCCATAAAGGTAATGCCAGCGAGTTTCGCCACGCTGCAGGTGGCGAGCGGCCAGATAAGCCTGCAAGGCAGGTTCGGGATAGGCATAGGCGTGGTAAAGCATCCCGAGTTCGCCAATTGCCACTGCCATGTCTGCAGGGACTCCGGCAAGAATCTCTTTTTCGGCCCGGTCGTATGCGTGCACGAATTGAATTCTTACCGGCGTATCCAGGCGTTCCAGCCTGGGTTGCCCGGGCAGGCTGATTACCGGCGGGGCGGGAGTACAGGCGATTGTCAGCAGGCTGCCGGCAAGAATTAGCCATGCGTGAAGGTCGAGTCTCATTCAATCCTCACCGTCACAGTCTTTATCCGTTGTTCCGCCCTTGCCCTGAACCAGTTCGTGATACCGGTTCAGCGCCAATCCGGACCAGCGCTCGCAACTCCCATCCGGCCAGGCCACGGCGAGGCCGGTAATGGCGGCGTTTCCGGCCAGACCGAACAGCAGCCTGGGATCACCGGCCGACAGGTAACTGCCACCCACTCTGACCCGGCGAAACATTGGACGACCATCCGCCCGGCGCAGAGTCACCGAGGCGCCGATGGCATCCCGTCCGCTTTTGCCGATCAGCCGCAGCCCCAGCCATTCAGCATCCCTATGGGTGTTCAGCAACAATCTTGCGGGTCCATTAGCGTTGGCGATGATGAGATCGGGGTCGCCATCGTTATCGATATCGCCCGCCGCCAGGCCGCGACTCGATTCTTCGAATGCCAGCACCGGAACCTGGTCGCTTACTTCGATGTAGTGGCCATCCTGGTTTCTGAAAAGCTGGTTCGGCTGACCGTACGGAAACGCACGCCGGCGTTGTGATTCGCTTTGCACGGCACGAACGGCTCCGTTGACGACAACGACGTCAAGCCAGCCGTCGAGATCGAAGTCCAGTAAGGCCGCGCCAAAACCGGTAAACCCACGACTGGCTGCGGCCAGACCGCTGGCGATGCTTTTTTCCCTGAATTCCCCGTTGCCGTCGTTGACATACAGGGTATTGGTTTCTTCGCGCAGATGCGTTATGAACAGGTCTTCGTCGCCGTCACCGTCAACGTCACCCGCGACAACGCCCATGCTGGCTTCCGGCTGACCTTCGCTATTCACCGCGGTACCGAGCATCAGCGCGTCATCAAGGAAGCGCCCGTCGCCCTGGTTGATCCAAAGATGATTTGGCATTGCGTCATTGGCAACATACAGGTCGGGCCAGCCATCCTGGTTGAAATCGCCGCTTACGACACCGAGCCCGCTACCGGGCTGGCGCAGTCCGGATTTCGCGCTTATGTCTTCGAACCGGCCGTCGCCGAGGTTTCGGTAAAGGCGGTCAGGAACCGGAGCGTGCGCGAACGGCCCGCAATAATCCATCGCGCCGGTCGCATCCGAGCATGCTTTCCTGTTGCCGAGACGAAAATCCACGTAATTGACTACCAGCAGATCAAGCCAGCCGTCACGGTCTATGTCGACGAAAACGGCGCTGTGACTCCAGCGAGAATCGCCGGTGCCGCTTTCCTCGCTGACCTCGCTGAACGTGCCGTCACCATTGTTGCGCCACAACTGATTGTCACCAAAATTACTCAGGTACAGGTCGATGTCGCCATCGTTGTCGTAGTCGCCAGTGGTCACGCCCATGCCGTATCTACCGGCGTCCAGACCCGCCGCAACGGTCACATCGTGGAGTCGGACGTGCCGGCTGCCGTCCGCGGACACGACAAGGTCGTTGCGGTAAAGGCGGTCGATCAGCCTGGTGGTGGGCCGGTCTGATGTCCCGGTGTCCTCCAGGTAGCCACCCTGGACCAGGTAAACATCCAGATCGCCGTCGTTGTCATAGTCGAACAATGCCACGCCAGGTCCCTGAATTTCCGGAAACAGGTAGCCGCCGTTCATGCCGTTGACATGCACAAAATCAAGCCCGCTTTCGGCGTTGGCGTCGACAAATATCGGCAGGGCGGCCCGTTTCCGGGGCTGGCAGGCTGTCAGCGCGAGGATACACAGAAACAGCGGAAACAGGATCTGGCGGGTCACAATGGTGCCGGATTTTCGCATCCGGCAATCATACCCGATGCCGCGTTGGGGACAGTTGCGCGGCCCGCAAGCCCGGATACTTCACCAAGGATCGCGAATGCTGGGTGAGGGCTCAGGCGTCCGAGAACCAGCCAGGGCCGCGATAGGTGGACGCCGGCGTACAAAATGTAATTAGCCGTCACTGTACCGATACCCAAAAATACCTGAATATTCCGCAGCTTACTTCCGACGGCCAACGCCTTGGTGAAATATCTGGGCTAAGACTGGATGCTCAGCTTGCGGATCTCCTGCAAGGCAACCGACAGGGTCGCAAAGTCCAGGTCGCCACCCATGCGCATGTCATCCAGGGTCTGATTGGCATGGGAAATCTGCGCCTGATGACGGGTCAGCCAGGTGCTGACCCTGTCTACCGGGTTGTTTCCGCGATGGTTGCGTATCACTTGTTCGGTCAGCGTCGCCTGCAACTGGTACAGGTTGTCTCTCAAGGTTCCGCGCGCGACCGCCTGCCAGCGGCCCTCGACGTGAAGGCCTTCGATCTGATCCCTGATCCAGTCCAGCGCCAGCCCGCGGCCGATCTCAAAATAGATGCGCGCGGCAAATTCGACGTCCACATTTCGCCGGTTAGCGACCTCGGTGATATCCAGCACAGAATACAGCGCGTTGGTCCCCGCCATGTATCTCGCGATCGACTCGGGAACACCGATATCTTTATACAGCTGGGTCGATTCCCGATAACGCTTCAATTCGTTGCCGCTCAACAGTTTGTTTAGTTTACGGGCCAGGATGCGTGTGCCGGGCTGGCAGCGGGAAACCAGATCCTCGATATCGAGTGCATCCAGATGATGAGCGAGCAACCAGTGCGTCGCATGTCTCAACAGTCTCGAAATTTGAAACATCATCGAGTACTGGACGTTCGCATGAACCGCATTGTCCAGCGATTCGATTTTTTCCCAGATCTTCCTGGCGTCGAAAATCTCGCGCGCGATCGTGTAGGAACGGGCGACCGACGCAGCATCCGTACCGGTATCTTCCTGGGTGCGCTGGAAAAATACCGGGCCCATCCGGTTGATCACGCTGTTGGTCACGATCGTGGCAATGATCTCCCGCTCCAGGCGGTGATCGTCCATGAATTCCGTGTAGTGTTTCTGCAGGGGCTTCGGAAAATAACGATGCTACTCCCGGGCCAGGAACGAATCCTCCGGCACATCCGATTCGATGAGCTGTTGGTAAAGCGAAATCTTGCTATAACTGAGAAGCACCGATAATTCGGGTCGGGTAAATCCCTTGTTGGCCTTGCGCCGTTCGCTGATTTCTTCATCGGTGGGCAGGAACTCAAGTTCTCTGTCCAGTTCGCCGCTGCGTTCCATCGCGATCAGCAAGTGAGCATGCTCATTGAGCCGCTCTGCGGCGTGTGCTTCCATCATGCTGATCGCCTGGGTTTGCAAGTAATTATTCCGCAGTACCAGCCGCTCCACTTCCTCGGTCATCGCCGACAGCAGTTTGTCGCGGCGGCTGGTCGTCAGCGGCCTGCTTTGTTTGACCAGGTTGAGCAGGATCTTGATATTTACCTCCCTGTCGGAGGTGTCGACGCCTGCCGAGTTATCGATGAAGTCAGTATTGATTCGGCCATCCCCCAGGGCGTATTCGATCCGGCCAAGCTGGGTCAGACCCAGATTCCCGCCCTCGCCAATAACAGCGCAATGCAGATCACCGGCACTTACTCTCAATGCATCATTGGCGCGATCGCCGACATCGATGTGACTCTCGCTCCCGGCTTTTACATAGGTACCGATACCGCCGTTCCACAACAGATCAACACGCATATTTAACAGGCTTTGAATCAGCTCCTGGGGTCTCATGTTGTTTGCATCCGTGTCGAGCATGGTTTTGACCTCATTGCTCAACGGGATGCTCTTGTCACTGCGCGAAAATATTCCACCTCCCTTGGACAGCAGCGCTTTGTCGTAATCTGACCAGCTTGAGACCGGCATTTCGAATAGTCTTTTCCTTTCCTCAAAACTGCTTTCGGCGTCCGGGTCGGGATCCAGGAAGATATGCATATGGTTGAATGCGCCCTGCAGCCTGATATGACGCGACAACAGCATGCCGTTGCCAAACACATCGCCGGCCATATCGCCGATTCCGACTACCGTGAAGTCGTTATTTTGAATATCAACCCCGATTTCACGAAAATGTCTCTTGACCGCTTCCCAGGCGCCTTTCGCGGTAATCCCCATGCGTTTGTGGTCGTAACCGGCGGAGCCGCCGGATGCGAACGCATCCCCCAGCCAGAATCCGTAGTCATCGGATATCGAATTGGCGATGTCGGAGAACGTTGCGGTTCCCTTGTCCGCTGCGACCACCAGATACGGATCGTCACCGTCGTGTCGAACCACTCGCCTGGGCGGGACCAGCTTGCCCTCGACCAGATTGTCGGTGATATCCAGCATGCCGCGAATCAGCGTCTTGTAGCATTCGACGACTTCCTCCTGAATTTCATCGGGCGCCCCTTCAGGCAGGCGTTTGCAGACGAATCCTCCTTTGGCGCCCATCGCTACGATCAGCGTGTTCTTGACCGTCTGCGCCTTCATCAAACCGAGGATCTCGGTGCGAAAGTCTTCCTGCCGGTCCGACCAGCGCAGACCGCCCCGTGCGATCATGCCGCCTCGCAAATGAACGCCCTCCATCCTGGGCGAATAAACGAATATTTCGAACCTCGGCCGTGGCAGTGGCAACTCTGTAATTGTCTGCGGGTCGAATTTGAAAGAAATGGAGGGCTTTGGCTCGCC
>JAPUGL010000096.1 GCA_027292775.1 Gammaproteobacteria bacterium
CGCTCAACGAAGGGCGTGGCTATGTACTGCGCCGGATTATCCGGCGTGCGATCCGGCACGGCTTCATGCTGGGCATGGAAGACCCGTTCTTCCACAAGCTGGTCAAGCCGCTGGTTAAGGAAATGGGTAAAGCCTACCCCGAGCTCAAAAAAGCCCAGCCACACATCGAGAAAATGCTGCTGCAGGAAGAACAGCGATTCGCGGAGACGCTGAGCCAGGGCATGGGCTTGCTGGAAGCAGCGATCGCAAAGCTCGATGGCAAGGAGATTCCCGGCGACACCGTGTTCAAGTTGTATGATACCTACGGTTTTCCGCTGGACCTGACCGCCGATATCGCCAGGGAAAAAGGCCTCAGCATCGACCGCAAGGGTTTCGAGCAGGCGATGGATGGCCAGCGCAACAGGGCAAGAGCCGCCAGCAAGTTTGGTCAGCAGCAGCAACAGGCGATCGAATTGGATGTAACGAGCGAATTCACCGGTTATGAGTCAATGACCGACGACGGTCGGGTCGTCGCGTTGTTCGATGAAAACGGACCGGCCGATTCGCTGGGCAAAGGCAAGCGTGGCCAGATCGTTCTCGATAACACGCCTTTCTATGGTGAAAGCGGTGGCCAGGTCGGCGATACCGGCGTGCTGAGCGCCAAAGGCGTCGAGTTTCGGGTCGAGGATTGCCAGAAATCCGGTGATGCCATCGTGCATGTCGGTTCGGTCGTCAAGGGCAGCATCAAGAAAGACGACAAGCTTTCCGCCACGGTCGATGGTGAGCGGCGCAATGACGTCGTGCTGAATCATTCGGCCACGCATTTGCTGCACGCGGCATTGCGAACCCTGCTCGGCGATCACGTGACCCAGAAAGGCTCGCTGGTCGCACCCGACCGCCTGCGCTTCGATTTCTCCCACTTCGAGCCGCTCAACGCGGAGCGACTGGCGGAAATCGAGAGCTGGGTCAACCTCGAGATCCGGAACAATACCGAGGCAACGGCCACGACGATGAGCTATGACGATGCGATCGGCGCCGGCGCGATGGCCCTGTTTGGCGAAAAGTATGGCGACCAGGTGCGGGTCATGCGCATGGGCGATTATTCCACCGAGTTGTGCGGTGGCACCCACGTTCGGCGTACCGGCGATATCGGCTTTTTCAAGATTACCCAGGAAACCGGCGTGGCCTCAGGCGTCCGGCGCATCGAAGCGGTGACCGGCCAGGGCGCCATCGCCTGGTTGCGAGCGGAAGAGGATGCGATCAATGCGCTGGCCGGAATGTTCAAGGCTTCGCGCGGTGAGCTGGCCGCAAAGGCGCAGAACCTGATCGACCGCAACCGGCAACTCGAAAAAGAGTTGGCCACGCTGCGTGGTCAACTGGCAAGCGGGCAGGGCGCGGACCCGGTCAGCGAGGCGGTCGATGTGCAGGGAGTCAAAGTGCTGGCCCGGCGTATCGATGGCGCGGATGCCAAGGCGCTCAGGGACGCCGTCGATCAGTTCAAGAACATACTCGGCAGCGCCGTCGTGGTGCTGGGTGCGGCGGATAACGGCAAGGTTCGCCTGGCGGCGGGGGTCAGCAAGGATCAGCTCAAGGTCCTCAATGCCGGTCAGATTATCGGCGCCGTGGCCAAGGCGGTCGGTGGCAAGGGCGGCGGGCGGCCAGACTTCGCCCAGGCCGGCGGCAACGATCCATCGAAGCTGGACGAGGCGCTGGCCAGTGTTTCGTCGCTGGTCGAGGCTGCGCTCGGCGGCTGAACGATTGCGCCGAGCTGAACAAGCCTGTCACGGAATGATGATATGGGGCTGATCGTCCAGAAATACGGGGGTACCTCGGTGGCGTCTGTGGCGCTGATGGAAAACCACGCCCGCCGCGCCATGGAATTGCGCGAACAAGGCCACCAGGTGGTCATGGTCCTGTCCGCGATGGGGGACAGCACCGACCGGCTGAATGACCTGGCCAATAGCGCCTGTCCCGATCCCGATCCCAGGGAACTCGATGCCCTGTTGGCCACCGGCGAGCAGGTCGCGGTATCAATCATGGCGATCATATTGCGGCGGCTCGGCTGCCCGGCACGTTCTTATACCGGCGTCCAGGTCGGAATTCGTACCGAACCGGTCCCCGGCAAGGCCCGCATTACCGCCGTGGATACCCAGGTACTCAACCGCGATATCAGCGAAGGCTGTATTCCGGTAGTCGCAGGTTTCCAGGGAGTCGATGAGCACGGCAATACAACCACCATCGGGCGCGGCGGCTCGGATACCACGGCCGTCGCTCTGGCCGCATCGCTGGCGGCCGACGAGTGCCAGATCCTGACCGACGTGGATGGTGTTTACACGACCGATCCGCGCATGGTCCCGCAGGCGCGGCTGCTAAAAAACCTGACATTCGAGGAGATGATTGAGCTCGCAGGCCAGGGATCGCGTGTGTTGCAGAACCGCGCAGTGGAATTCGCCAGCAAATACAAGGTACCCTTGCGAGTGATGTCCAGCTTCCGGCCGGGCAGCGGAACGCTGATCAGTCTGCAGGAGGCGGATGTGGAAGCACCGGTGGTGTCAGGGATTGCGTTTAACCGGGACGAGGCGGAAATCACCGTCACCAGCATTCCGGACCAGCCCGGCATGGCGCTCCAGCTTCTAAAGCCGCTGTCCGATGCGCGTATAGACGTGGACATGATCGTCCTCAATGCGCCCCGCGACGGTCACGTGGATATCAGTTTTACCGTTCACCGGCAGGATCATGAGCGAGCCGGTGAGCTGGTTCGGAAGGCGGCAGATGGCATGGATGGGGCCAAAGTCCGGACCGAAGACAAGGTGGCGAAAATATCGGTGGTGGGCGCCGGGATGCGCTCGCATGCCAATGTTGGCGCGACCTTGCTGCAGGCCCTGGCGGAGCAGGGCATCAACCTGCGTATATTGTCCACATCGGAAATTCGCATCTCGGTGCTGGTGGACGAGGCAAGACTGGAGGACGGTGTGCGCTGTTTGCACGAGGCCTTCGGACTGGATCAGGAACCCGCGGCCAGTCAAGGCTAGGCGGACCGATTCAACCTGGGCAGCTAGGAAGCCCAGGGATAAAGAAAAAAAAGGGACCGCCCAAAAAAGGGCATTGAGGATAGCAAGATGCTGATTCTGACAATGCGTGTTGGAGAAACGGTGGTGATAGGGAAAGATGTAACCGTCACGGTGCTGGGGGTCAAAGGCAACCAGGTCCGGGTCGGCATCAACGCACCAAGAGAAATATCCGTACACCGCGAAGAGATATTCGAAAGAATTCAGAAAGAACTTGCCGCGAAGGCCGCCGCGGAGGCCGAATCCGGGGAGTCCGAACCGGAAACCTGACAGGCCGTGGCAAACCCTTTACCAACGGCTGGCGTGCCAGTATCATTTGCGACCCTTTTGCTGGTCCAAAAGGCCAGAGAAGGCAAGAACGGTGAGGCAGTCCGCGTACGAGGTTATTAGAAAGACGATGGTTGCCGCGGACTGAACTCTAGTAGGTTGCCGGTATAATTTGAGATGCAAACGACCCTGTAAAACAAAGGATTATTGAAATTTGGCTAGATCGCCCGATTGAATATACAGAAAAAACGGAGAGGTGGCTGAGTGGTCCAGGCCGCCGGAGTAGTTATGAGAAAGATGAAGGTTGGAGCGGACTGACATTTAGAAAGTTATCAGAATTACTTGAAATGCCCTGACCATGTAAAACAGAGGATTCAAGAATCTGGCTAGATAGCCCGATTGTATATACAGAAAAAACGGAGAGGTGGCTGAGTGGTCGAAAGCGCTCCCCTGCTAAGGGAGTAAGGGTTAAAAGCCCTTCGAGGGTTCGAATCCCTCTCTCTCCGCCACATTTATTATTGGGCCCTCAACGAGGCCCAATAATAAATGTAGATAGAAAGAATTCGAGCCCTCGAAGTAGACAATGGGGTTCGACAAATAGGCGAAGCCGATTTGGACGCACGTAGTGCGCCCGTAGGGTGAGCGAGTGGAACGAGCGAATCAATCCCTCTCTCTCCGCCAATATTTGAATACGAAACAATGCGCCCGTAGCTCAGCTGGATAGAGTACTCGGCTACGAACCGAGCGGTCGGGAGTTCGAATCTCTCCGGGCGCGCCAATTAAATCAAAGGGTTACATCTCATAGGGTGTAGCCCTTTGTTCTTTGGGTAGCACTGTGGGTAGCGATAGGCCCG
>JAPUGL010000097.1 GCA_027292775.1 Gammaproteobacteria bacterium
TGACCCTGAGACTGAAGGAGTTTCATCGGCAATGGATAATGCGTGACGCTACCCCTTTGCCGTTCGCTTGAAACTACGGGATTATCCGCAGGCAAAAAACCCCGAATTGCGGGCTTTCTATATGACTGTAGCCGCTGATCACAGACCGCCGCCTGCGGGAGCGGCCGCTCCACCAATCTGGATATCCTGCAACGTCCGTCTTGCGTTCTCCTGCTCTTCCGCGATCTGCGCGATCGTACGACAGACGGTTCTTTTTCGGTGAGAACCGGTAATCTGGGTCCTGCGGCAAATGATCTGATTCTTCTCTTCCTCCTGGCTGTTGTAGATCGCCACTTTCTCTTCGGTGGTCATCTGATCTTTTTCTTCCTGGGTAAAAGTGGGCGCCGCCTGCGCGACCGTCAGCGGGGCCGGTTCATTGCCCGCGCCAGAAGCGCAGCCCATGATCAGTACGGCAGCTAATGCCACCAGTAGGTATTTCGTTTGCATCCAAATACTCCAAAAACGTTGTCCCGACGTCGTCACCGCCGACTTGAGGCTCGCTATGATACGAAATTCTTGTATGAAAAGATTGTCGGATGATCGGAGAGACCGTGTCCGACCCGCTGACACTGAAACTGAAGGAGTTTCATCGGCAATGGATAATGCGTGACGCAACCCCATTGCCATTCGCCTGGTAACCTCGAAAATACCTGCGGGCCAAAAAAAAAGCCCGCCAAGCGGGCTTTTTTCAGCGCTGACTGAATCTCCCCGTTATTGATCACTGGCGCTCGCGCCACCGAGCTGAATATCCTGCATCGTCCGTCTCGCCTCTTCCTGCTCAAGCCGAATTTGCGCGAGAGAACGACAGACGGTTCTTTTCCGGTGAGAACCGGTAATCTGGGTCCTGCGGCAAATGATCTGATCCTTCTCTTCTTCCTGGGTGTTGTAGATCGCCACTTTCTCTTCGGTGGTCATCTGATCTTTTTCTTCCTGGGTAAAAGTGGGCGCCGTCTGGGCGGTCTTCACCGAGGCCGGTTCGTTGCCCGCGCCAGAAGCGCAGCCCATGATAAGCCCGGCAGCCAATGCCACCAGTAGGTATTTCGTTTGCATCCAAATACTCCCTATAAAAAACTGTGTCCCGATGGCATCACCGTCGGCTCGAGGTTTGCCATTATACGAAGTATTTCGTATAAAACAACAGAAACTTTAAATTAGCGTCAATTTGCCCTCGCCTGGTATAGGCGATCTTGACGAATATCGGGATTCCGCTTCGTTTTGCATAGCCTGCTTCCCGTCGCCATCACGCAACCGGAAATAATCTTGGCATCCGGGTCAATCCGGAACTGAATGGTCCGGGTAACGCTTTGCTCGACAACTTTGCCGTCCTGCCGGAATGGCTCGAACTGCCAGGTGGCGAGCGCTCTGTGTACTGTCTTGCTGAAAATTCGACCGTTTGACGATTCCAGAGTTCGCGCATCGCGGACTCGTCCGTCCCGGTCGATTGTGTAGCGCACGGTAACCCAACCCTCGGTTCCTCTCAAGCGCGCCTTCCGTGGAAATTTGGGTTGTTTCCCCGACAACATCCACCCGCCTGTGATGACTGGGTCATCGATCGAGGGGACCTCTGCCGTCGGTGACGCAGTGGATTGCGGCGCAATGGCCTCTGGGATACTGGCAGGTGTTTCGGCAGGCGGTGGCGCATCGCCCGCGGAACCGTCGTTCGGCAGTGGCGGCCGAACCGCTCGTTTTGCCGCAGGCACCGCAGGCCTATCGACGTCACCCATCCGTGCCGGACTTACCGCGACTGAATCCGGTTCTTGCGGGACAGGCTCAACCGGAACCGCGGGGGCTTCGTTCACCGGTTCTTGCGGCCTATCCGCATCCGGTGATTCGACACGAAGAGTTGCTAATGGCGGCGCAATGCTTGTCAATTCCGTCGATGGCGGAACCGGTGTCTCTGGCAACGGGACAGGTGACGCCTGGGCAGGCGCCGTTACTTCGATCGGGGTGGCCGGATCACCGACTGTGACAAGGGTTACATGCGTTGCGGCGAACATACCCAGACCGGTTGCCATGACCGCCAGGCCGACAATCCAGTGCAAAACGCCTTTTTGAGGAACCGGGGCCGCTGACAAACGGCTAATGCGGATCAACAGGTTCCCTCCGCTGGCTGCCATGCCTATGGACGGCGACGGCCTGAGACTCCTGAGTTCTTCCATCCCTGCCAATGCTCGTGCGTAGACCAGGCTGTCACCCTTGAGTTCGACGACCAGCTCGTCGCAACACAATTCGCGTTCGTGGCGAACCCGCGCGGATAGCCAGCGTATCGCAGGATGATAAAACAACAACGTTTCCACGAAAATCTGTAACAGGTTAACCAGGTAATCCATACGCCGGATATGGGCAAACTCATGCGCCAACAGCATTTCCAGCTGTTGCTGGCTCAAGCCCAGAATCGCGCTCGACGGCACGAGGATCACTGGCTTCAGCCATCCCAAAACCATCGGAACCGACGCCTTCCCGGATTCGAGCACGCGGACGACAACGCGAATGCCGAACAGTCGATGCAGTGAATCGGCAACTCGCTGCCAGTTCGCGGGCAGCGGTTTGACGTTATGGCGCACAAGCTGTTTTACCTGGCTCCATTCTTTGAATAGCTTGCGACTCATCAGAGCCACCCCGGCCAACCACCCGGCGACGGCCCATGGCGTCAGCAAATCAAACCACAGGCCCAGCTCGCCCAGCCAACTTGTCGATTGGGCCCCGGCGGCCTGTACCGAAAACGACAACAATGGTTCACCCAGGCCGGTCTGTACTACCGGAAGCTGAAATATGGACAAGAAAGTAAGCACTGGCGTCAGCAACATCAAAAACAGCGCCAGTACCCCGAGGTTGTAGCGCACATTCGCCCTGCAGCCCTTAAATGCCAGAGAAAGAATCGCGTAAGCTGCGGCGATCGCGGCACCCTGCCAGAGAAAATGGAGCAGCGTCCAGCCAAGCGCGTTTACCACTGAATCAACATGGAGGCTGACGGTATTCATGATTGCCGCTTTTCGAGACGCTCGAGCAACGATCTAATTTCCGCCAACTCGTCCGCGCTGGCGGGCGCGCCGCCGCCCAGGGCTTGCATCACGAGCTGCGAACGGGAGCCATCGAAGACATTATCAATAAGAAAACTGGTCAATTGCTGCTGGGTTGCATCCCGGCTGAGCTGTGCGGAATAGACATGCGCACGATTCGAATCATCTCTCTCGACAAGACCCTTGCCATGCATGATCTGGAGAAATTTCAAGATAGTCGTGTAACCGACAGTCGCTTTCTCGCTCTGCAGATATTCGTGAACTCTGCGCACGGTACTCGGACCCAAATCCCACAGGACTCTCAGGATCCCCAACTCCGCGTTTGTCGGTCGCGGTAAATCACCGGCAGTCACGCCCATCGCTTCTCCCCCTTCATTCTTCCCGACGCCACACACCGCCCCTAGCAGGCTTTGCGGGACCCGGGCTTTATGACCGATGCGGGAGTATACATATTCCACGAACTATTTCGTAGTTCTTTTTCGCCGACGTTAAATTAGACAAGTTCGTCCGCCTGCCCAAAGTAGTTCTGCAGATACGCTTCGAAGCTGAGCCGATCTCCGGCCTCGATGTCTTTTTGTCGCCCAATCGATGCGGCAGCTTCCGTGGCTAGAAATTCCAGTCGTGCAGAATCGCCTTTCCCCAGGCTCAAAAAGTACTCCCGGTGCTGTTCCGATATTCGCTGGGCAATGGTAAAAAAGGATTCACCTGATTGTTTCATCTCCGCCAGAATTCCCGCAGATGGTGTCCGACCGGGATCCCGGATAGCTTCGCGTTGTAGTTCGAGCGCATCGCGATACGAGGTTGATCCGCTGCCTTCGTCCAGCAAATCACATATGCCAACCAGGTGAGCGCAGATCTCGTCCGCCCAGTCCGTCAACAGGGGTTGCTTCGCGTGCCTGCCCAAGGTCAGGCCGGGTTCCCGCCCCTGGCGGGCCACCAGCAACTGGTTGCTTTCCGTTTCCGCGATTTCCCGGGAGTCCAACTGAGGACTGTCCTCTATCAGGCAATAAATCAGGAATGCCTCGATAAATCTCATCTGGTTTTGGCTTATGCCGGTCGGATCGGCCAGGCTGACATCCAGCGCCCGCAGTTCTACGTATTCCACGCCCCTGCGTTTCAGGGCCCTGCTTGGCATTTCACCCGAACGGGTAACGCGCTTCGGCCGAATCAATCCGTAGTACTCGTTTTCCACCTGCAGGATACTCGCGCTGATCTGTCTGTATTCGCCATCGACTTGCACCCCGATTTTCTGATAATCAGGGTTGGGCGTGGTAACTGCCTTCAGCAATGTTTTCACGTAGGCATCGATGTTATTCAGTGAAATATCCAGCGCGGCCTGAGCGCTGTTCTTATAGCCCAGATCACTCATTCTCAGCGAGGTGGCATAAGGCAAAAAAAATGTGCCCTTGTCGAATTCCTCGAGGCCCGTCGGCGTGCCGTCTGCAAAACACTTGCAGACGGCCGGTGAATTGCCGAACAGAAAAAGTACCAGCCAGCCCATTCGCCTGATATTCCTCAATAAACCGAAATAAGATGACGAGCGAAATTCCTGGCATCCGCTGGTGTCTTTTTCCAGTTCCTGGTAGTGATCCCAGAATTCCTCCGGCAACGAAAAGTTGAAATGCACCCCGGAAATTGTCTGCATTTTTCGACCATACCTGTGGCCAAGGCCGAGCCGATAAACAGACTTCATTTTGCCGACGTTTGACTCACCGTAACGAGCCACCGGTATGGCCTCGTCGCCTTCGATCAGACAGGGCATGCTGGCCGACCACAACAGCTCATCGCCCACGTGCTGATAGACGAACTGGTGAATATCACACAGAAACTGCAGAGTCTCCCAGGTCGAGGTAAAGGCTGGCGTAACGAACTCCAGCTGCGCTTCCGAGAAGTCTGTCGTTACATAGCGGTTGGTCAGCGCGGATCCCAGCGCCAGTGGATGGCCGGTCGTAGCCAGGCTGCCATCCCGGGTTACTCGCAACGCCTCTTTCTCGACACCCTTGCGGCATCGTTGCAGGACTGCCGCCAGCCCGGCGTCTGAAAACCGTAGCAGGCGTTCGTCCGCAAGCTGGCTCAAACCACACTCTCCGGTGGTACTGATGGGATCAAAATACGAATCAAAACGGAATTCGCCCGGTGAGTATGTCCTTGTACATGACGAAATCACCCATCAGGCTGTACAGCGGATACTGAAAGGTAGCCGGCTTGTTTTTTTCGAACACAAAATGCCCGACCCAGGCAAAGCCATAACCGAAAACCGGCATCAGCCACAAAAGGGCAAAACGACCTTCAAGCAGTGCGTAGAAAAGAACGATAACGACCAGGCTTGTGCCGATAAAATGCAGGCGTCTACAGGTTCTGTTGCTGTGTTGGCCAAGATAAAATGGGTAAAATTCTGCGAAATTGCCGATTCTATTTTCCATAATCCACCCCCATCGTGTCTCCGCCGGTTCATTGTATCCGCAGTATCGACCTCCCGATAGCGGCAAGTTCGCGCTTGGGTACAGCTTTTCAGCCCGAGACTGTGAACCCCAACACGCTGAAAATATTGGCATAGCACTACACTGGGCGGGATTTGAGCAAGACAGGCCTACCTGCGTTTGTGGACAGCAGACATCAAATAACCGGCAATTTAGTTGCCGCGGCTCCATCGATATCCGGTGACGAACTGGCGATCGCTATCCGCGAGCACCAGTTCGTTGTGCATTACCAGCCGAAAATCGATACCCGAACGCTGGAATTCGTCTCGGTGGAAGCGCTGGTTCGTTGGAATCACCCGACTCTTGGCGTGGTGATGCCAGACGCTTTTATTCCCTTGGCCGAGAAAGGCGAGCATATACACGGTATTACCGACATCGTGCTGGAAACCGCCCTCAAGCAAAACGCCGAGTGGCGGGACCAGGGGCTGGATCTGCGCGTGTCGATCAATATTTCAGGAGCGTCTCTGGAAAATCTGGATCTTCCAGAACGGATTCACGACGTTACCGGTGTGTTCAACGTGCCTTCTGACAAGGTCGTGCTGGAAGTCACTGAGACCTGGCAATGCCAGGACACCGCGACCGCGCTGGACATTCTGAACGGGCTGAGCGAGAAGGGCTTCGGGCTGGCGCTGGACGACGTAGGCACCGGTCATTCCAACTTTTCCAAACTGCAAGAAATGCCATTCAGCGAGATGAAGCTGGACAAGGACCATATCCACAGCGCGACGGTCGATGAAGAAACCAGGCAGTTCATCGCCATGTGTGTCGAACTCGGCCATGAGATGGGTATGTATGTCGTCGCCGAGGGTATCGAGAAACAGGAACAATGGGAGATGATATCTGCGATGGGCTGCGACGAGGGGCAAGGCTTTTTCATCGCCCAGCCCATGCCCGGCGAGCAGATACCGGGATGGCTGAAACGCTGGAACACATACCTGGGGCTGGCGGAAAATCACCAAAGAGCGAGCGGGCCACAGGTCAACCTCAGCGAAATGACCGGCACATTTCATCGGCTCAACAGCATCTTCCCCACCAAGCTGGATATCTAGCCAGCGCATCGATCGGCTCCGATCGCGACCCATTCACCAGATTATTTTGATAAAAAGCTTGACTTGAACGATAAACTTACTTATAAGTAAGTAACTTTGGAGCGAAACAATGACGATACCCCGAACCTCAACCCGTGAACATATTCTCAAAAGAGCAACCGTGCTTTTCCAGGGCAGAGGCTATAACGGCTTTAGTTTCAAAGACATTTCCACGCCGATGGGAATCAGGAACGCGGCGATCCACTATCATTTTTCCACCAAGTCCGATCTTTGCAGCGCTGTCATGCAGCGATACCGCGACCTGCTCAAGTCGGAGACCGCTGATTTCATGAAGCACGGCGGCTCGGCCAGATATCAGCTGGAAGCCTATCTGGCGTTCATTCGTCATGAAATTCTGGATGCCCATTGCATGTGTCCACTGACAAACGTTGCGGTAGCTATGGATACACTGCCTGACGAGATTCGGGCGCAGGCGGTTACGCTGAGCAACGAACTTCTCGCTTACCTGACCCGGGTAATGGAGCTTGGGCGGGAACAGGATGAGTTCCAGTTTAACTGCGCGGCTGAACAAAAAGCGCTGTCGGTCAAAGCCACCTTACAGGGTGCAGGGCAGCTTGCCAGACTGATGGGGCCGCAGGTTGTTGACCAGGTTATCGATCAGATCCGCTGCGATCTGGGGCTTTGATTTTTTTTGACTGATAAACTTACCTACTAGTAAGTATTTTTTTGGGAGACTTAAGATGTATACCACACACACAGAAAAATTGGACGGATTCGGCGAGTGGATTTACCTCGCCAAGACATCAGCAAGCCGTTTATTCCCCGGCGCCCTGGAAATCTGGGCTGTACTTGCCGGCAGCATTGCCACAGCTGTAATCGCTTCACTCCTTGCGAATTGGGCGCCGTCTGAGCAGACGCAACTCTTGTCGGCTATTTCCTTTACCGGCGCGCTGGTGTGGATTTACGGCACCTTGCTGGCCGGAAGTGGCCGAAAAGCTTTACTTCGCCTGTCGCTGGTAATCGGCATCGTGGCGTTCGCAGCCAGCGGAAATACAGATTTGCTCGCGGCGAGTTTTCTGCTTCATGCCCTGGCAGCGGCGCAGGTCTCCTCGGAATTATCCATACGACAGGAAAAGCTGGCGTTGCTGGGATGGACCGGGGCAACCCTGACCTTGGCCGTTTTGACCCTGGTTGGTCTGGGTTGACGGCGGGCCACGATTGGCCCACTAGAAAGAGAATAAAAAGGGCGCCGCGGCGGGGGAAGCTGACCGCGGCGCCAGAGCGAAAAACAGCGTTCGACGAGTAGTGGCGATTTCAGCCGAAAGCAACTTGTTCCATTTCGTAGCCCAGTACTTTGCCTGTCTCAGGATCGGTGATTGGCCTTCCTTTCCTGAAACAGCCCGTCGTAGGCCATCGTTTCAGGTAGTCAACATCCGATTCTACTTCTCTTAATTCAATTCGGCCGTTTGACCGCCTCAGAAGTAGCGTGGCCGTCGAAGAAAAATCATCCTCAGATGAATCGACATCCGTTTCTGGTAACAGTAATCCAATGACTTCGGCACCCATTGCAATCTCCAGCATCAGTCTCTATTCCTGCTGGATTATGTGCAATCATCGTGCCAAAAATTCTTTTATGTTAAATAACAATAAGTTAAGTGATTTCCTGCTCGGCACATTGGTGACTTTTTTTGTCACAGATTGACAATTGAGTTCCGCGACGTCACTTGCAGGTATCTATTTCCCAAATCCCATCGCTATGGATATTTCTGCCGCACAGGCTTCGTGAAAGCCGACTAAAGTAAATGGCGGATGTCCGGCAGATACTTCTCCCAGGAACCGGTGTTTATGATGACCACGCGGTCACCCGGGTGGATATGCTGTTCATCCACCAACCTCGAAATGGCCACCACGCAGGCGGCGCCTTCAGGACAGATCCACCAGCCTGTCTTCTTGAAAACCCGGCCCAGCGCGGCGCCGATTTCCGCTTCCGGCACCGCCACCGCCGTACCCTGACACTCGCGAAGTATGCGCAATACCTCAAAATGGCCAACCCCGCCCGGAACATTGATTCCGTAGGCGATGGTCTGTCCCGCCTCTACCGCATCGCTGTCTGACAAGCCGGCTTCGAATGCCTGGACCAGCGGCGCCGTGGCGTCGCTCTGCACAGCGATAATGCGCGGCATCGGGCCGTCGGTCAGTCCCAGGGTCTGCAACTCATTGAACGCTTTCCACATCCCCAGTATTCCGGTACCACCACCCGTCGGATAGACGATGACATCGGGCATTTGCCAGGCGCCATCGTTAAACGGTATGGCGGGCTCGGCCAATTCCAGACCCAGGGTTTTCTTGCCATCGATACGCCAACCGGGCTCCTCAAAAGTCGCAACCGAAAAATATCCCTGGGGCAGGTATTTCTCCTTAATCAGTTGACCGGCTTCGCGTATGGTGCCCGCAACCACATCGATACTGATCCCCGGGTAGAGCTGACTATATGCAGAAACCTTGCCCATAATCGGCATCGGCGTCTTAACCGGCATTGCGATCGCGGCAGACAAGCCAGCTTGCGCCGCATATTCAGCCAGCGAATCGCCGGCGTTGCCCTGGGTAGGAACCGCAAGCTTTTCAAGCCCGAACTTTCGCGCCATGGAAACCACCATGGCCATCCCCCGGTCCTTGAAACTACCCGTCGGGTTTGCGCCAAAACCCGGTGCCGGACGCCCCTCATCCTTCAGCCACAATTCAAAGCCATGTTTTTTCGCCAGGTTGTTATCCGACCACTGATAAAGCGGAGTGAATCCTTCGCCAAGAGAGAAAATATTGCTCGCATCTCCAGCATCACCCGGATCCAGCGCCATTAAACGGCCAAAACGCCACATGCTCTTCAGCTCCGGGCGGTAGGCAATATCGCTCGACTCTTTTTTTCTGAGCGCCTCCAGATCAAAGCACATCTGCACCGGGAGGCTGTCTTCCGGACACAGGTTCATGACCTGGTCGGGGGGATACTCTTTTCCACATCCAAGACAACGCAGGTAAGTGACAAAGCTCATGTAGTTATCTTGCTCCGCTTCGGCAGCCAATACTGGATTCCAATTCCCAATGTGCGCACAATGCCACGATGAAGCCACGGGGCGCCAGCCCCAAATTCAGGATCGAAAATCAAACACAGGGAGTTTGCCGATGGCCAAAAATTTTCGTCGCTTTATGGATAGCGCCTCCGAATCTACAACCTTGCTGGGGGAAGGAACACGCTTTATCGGCAAGTTTAGTGGCCGTGGCCATTTTGTCGTTTGTGGTGAGGTCGAGGGCGACTGCGAGCTCGAAGGCTCACGGACCATAGCCGTCGATGGGCGCTGGAACGGAACCATCAGGGCTGAAAACGTGGTGATCGCAGGTCAGGTACATGGAGAGGTTCAGGCTTCAGGTCAGCTTGAGGTCGCTGCGAGTGCCAGAGTTACCGGAAGTCTGGCTGGCACGTCGATCGCGATCGCCGAGGGTGCGATTATCGAAGGCGGCGTTAATGTGAGCGGCCTCAGCGATC
>JAPUGL010000098.1 GCA_027292775.1 Gammaproteobacteria bacterium
GCACTTTGAACAGACGATTCACATCGTCGTTGATCTGGCTGCTCCAGATCAGCTCGCCATTTTCATCCGCCAGCCGGGCATCGATACTCATCAGGTCGCCATCCATGCGAATTGTCCCGGTCAGGATGTTCTTTACCTTGAGTCTTTGTGCGACCTGCGGCAGGTTCAGCCCATCGAGCAGCGAAGAGGTCGCGGATTCGAAACCGATGACATCGAAACGCCGGGAGCGCATCAGCAGGCTGTTGATCTCATAAGTCAGCGCTCGGGAAACCGTCCTCGCCAACGTGCTATCGCCCTCGCCGGAAAACGGCAACACCACGATACTGGTGCGGATCAGCGTACCCTCGGGCAGGTTTCTCCACGTATAAAAACCGGCGCCTGAAACCAAGACCGTCAGCACGACCAGGTCAATCGCCAATCGTCCTCGACTATGGCTGTGCCATGGATGCTCGAACAACCATGCACCCACGACGGTCACCGGGAACAAGGCGACGCCTGCGATGATGGCCCAGCGGATCGGGTTATCGACGACACCGATATAGGGCAGGACCACATCGGCAAACTGCACCAGCAGCCAGAAAAAAACCACATGGGCAACGGCCGCTCGGATGACATGACGGCGTTGCAACCGGTCCCACAGCGTTTTTATTGTCGACATGCCCGCTCCTTTCATTATTGCGGCCGCAAGGCTGGCGATGATATCAATTTAGCTCATGCGTTGCCGGTCTGTTCCACGCCCAATACCTAATACAAAGGCTGCCGCCTAAGGTTGGCAGTCGTTCGTTCCGCCGGCGTTACCGGAGACCCTCGCAAGTTGCTCCTGCCATGCAGAATCTTCGCTGGCCTGCGCGAGTTGCCGGTAAAAGCAAAACATGTCGGCAGCAAGCGGATCCAGCTCGAACGCCTGCCGTGCGAGATCGATCGCTGTCTCGGTATCACCATTGTCGCTGGCGATCCGGGCAAGCGATTTCCTGATCGAGGCCTCGTTTGGATAACGGTCAAGCAGATCCGCCGCGCCGGCATCCTGTCTTTCGAGTGCTCTCGTGAACCGCAGTCGATATAGCTGGGTATCGGGATGAGTGGGGCACAGATAGGCCGTATCCTCCAGGTCCTTCATGACCAGCCGTTGCAGGACCGTCCTTTTAATTGCCGGCGAAAGGTTTAGCGCTTGCCATCGCGATCTGGCCCTGAGCAGGTACAACAAGCCTTTTTCTTCCGTGCTGCCGATCAGCGCGTCCAGTTTCAACACCATGCGCTCATAGTCCTGCAAACTGTGGGTTTCTCGCCCGCCCAGCCGCCCCTCTATCGTTGCGATGGCTTTGACAGCATTTTCATCGGCCGGGTATGCGCAGCCACGAATCAACTCACGGACTCGAAGCAAACCCGATTCATCGAGCCCTAATGCCGGCCACGCCGTCGCCATGATCGAGTACTGCAATTGTTGCTGGTTTATCATTCGGTCGCTGAACCGGTCACTCCACAAAAGGTCGCCGTCGCCGTCAAACAATTGAATGCTCGCCCGGAGATTTTGTCGCGATTGGTTTAGCGTACCCGCCAACAGAAAATCGGCATGTAACAGGTCTGCCTTTTCATCGACCGGCAACGCGTTCAGCGACCGATGCTGGCTGCTGGATAGTTCCAGAACCTGTAGCTCCGGCATGGTTGCCAGCAACATGCGAATACGTGATGCCAGGTGGCCTGCCAGATCACCGGTACCGGGCTGTGCATCCGTTGGTTCCAGGTTCAACACGGCCACGACCGGGCGGGTGAAGGATTTTGTCCATTGCTGGTAGGCCAGCAACCCGGCCGCCAGTGTGACAATCAACAACATCGAGATATCAGCGACCATCGCGAGCCACGGCCGACCATGCCATGGGTGTTCGAAAAACCAGGTCAGCGCAAGGGTGATGGGGAAGAAAATCAAGCCAAGCAGGATCATCCAGCGCACAAAGTCATCACTGACCATTCCGGCCTGTGCCAGTAAATCGGCAACCTGCAGCGCCAGCCAAACGCCAGCCGCGTATAGTACGCCGGCGCGGATGACGCGGCGTTTGCTGAGTTGCTGGAAAAAATCAGTCAGGCGGGACATCGGTGATTGCTGGTTCTTTTCATGGCTCGGAAAAAACCACGGGCGAGGCTAACCGGATGTCATCAGCCTGATAATTAGCGTCAACCACAAAGCGATCAGCACAAAAGAGCTTAGCGCAAATACGCGAAGGCGGTGCATCAACTTGTTGCTGCCCAAGTGTATATAGCTGTGGATATAACGTAGCCCCACATATGCCCACGCCAGCGAAAGCGTCAAAACGCTCGTCTGCCCAGTCTGCAGAATCAGGATACCAACCAAATAAAAAAGCACCGGCATTTCGTAAAGATTAATCACATGGCGTGAGATCACTCGCAAATACTCGGGTTCTTCGTAACCTTGGTAGGTCTTGAAAAACCGCGGATTGATTTGTCCGCTTTTGGCAGCGGCGATGCGCAAATAGGCCATTCGATAGGCTACAAATATAGTTAGAGCAAACATCGCAAAAAGCGGGTAAATAATTTCCATTAACTGCTCCTCAATTTCCGAAACCAGGCTACCTGGTGCTCAAGACTTTATCCCCCGGATTGATAGATCGCCGGCAAGACGCCTTCTATCCAGCAGGCGTCTCGCCAGCGATTTCCACATCAAGAACGCTAACTTTTTCTATGTGCCCTCGGGATCGTCCGCCGATTCGGTACCACCCGTGCCGTCCGCCGATTCGATACCGGTGCCGTCTTCCGTCTCGGTACCCGTGCCGTCTGCCGACTCGGTACCCGTGCCGTCCGCCGACTCGGTACCGCCTGTGCCATCGGCAGACTCAGTTCCGCCCGTGCCATCAGCCGACTCAGAATCATCACGCCGGCCTCTTTCACAAGCTATCTCGTTGCCATCGGCATCCGTACAGACTGGCTTGTCTGCTATCGCCGATCCAGCAAACGCGAAAATCGAAGCAGTGACTACTGCCGCTAGCATCGCCTTGATTATTTTTTTCATTTTCGGTTCTCCCATTGAATAATTTTTGGGTTAAACGAGATAACCCCTGGCGCCGCCAAGTTTAGCCGGATTTTTGCTGGTTAGAAGTCAATTCGCAAAAAAAATCGGATTTCGCTCAGAAGTGGTCGGCTGAATAACGATGGCGCTAGCGTTAGTCATTGTCTAGACTGGCTTTCCTGAATTATTGCCAGAAAGACCAAATGCCATCCAGATTCGTTGTGGCCTTGATATATTTGCGCCGTCGCCGCGTTTTTCGAGCGACAATTGCGCATATAGTCGGAACATGGCTGTTGTTGCAAATCTTCGGCGTTGGCTTCGTCGCCTTTGGCATTCCCGAAACGGCATTACGGTTTGTTTTGTTCGCTTCTGTGCTCGGTTACCCGGTCACGATTTTTTTTATCTGGCGATATAACGTCAGCATAGAAGGAATCACACGAGCCGGTCTTGAAAGCGACGGCCGATCCGATGCGTCGAATCTATCGCTAACCCGATTCGATTACTTCGCGATCACAGCTTTGATAACGGTGGTCGTAATCATTAGCCTGGGATTGTTCAGCAAGGTCGTCGAATTACCTTCACAACCTTCCTATCCGGAATCCGCGAGGACCGCACCTGCAAATTCCGTAGCGGTGCTGCCATTCGTAAACATGAGCGGCGATCCCGATAACGAGTATTTTAGCGACGGTATTACCGAAGAACTTCTCGACCGCCTGGCCAAGCTTGACGAACTCAGCGTCGCAGCGCGAACGTCGTCATTTTTCTTCAAAGGGAAGAATCTACCCATCACGGAAATCGCGGCGAAACTGGGCGTACGTAACATCGTCGAAGGCAGTGTCCGCAAGGCCGGCAACAAAGTCAGAATAACAGCCCAGTTGATCGACGCAGACCGTGGATTTCATCTTTGGTCTGGAACCTTCGATCGGGACCTGACCGATATTTTTGCCGTTCAGGACGACCTGGCCAACAGCATCGCCCGCGAACTTTCAAAGGTACTCGGGGCGGGGCAATCGATCCAATTTACCAACCCGCAGGCACCGACGGCGCATTTCGAAGCCTACGACTTGTTTTTGCAGGGACAACACCATCTGTTGTTGCGTGGCGAGCAAGCTATTCGGCGAAGCATAGAGCTGTTTTCCGCTGCGATAGAAATCGATCGGGATTTTGCACGAGCTTACGAGGCTCTCGCCACAGCCTATGCCATTCTTCCAGAATACTCGGCTGAATCGACGATTGAAGCCTATGCTATTGCAACCGGACATGCGACCCGCGCGATTGAGTTGGATCCGACCGCGGGCGGCCCGCATGGAATACTCGGCTATATGAATATGCGTCGCTGGCGCTGGACGAGCGCTGTCCCTCAGTTCGAACGCGCCCTGGAGCTTGATAAAAATAATGCAACAATCTACCAATGGCACTCAAACTATCTGAACGACCTGCTCTTCGGGGAGGACGCACTATTAGCGGCACAACAAGCACACAAAATTGACCGGGCATCTCCGGCTGTCAATGTGGTGCTTGCGTTCAATTACATGCTTTCGGGCAGCGACTACGATGAGCCGGCATTGAAACATAGTGCCGCAGCAAATGAATTTGGATACTCCGGATTGTTGGATGATCACTTGAGTTTTGTGGTCAGGCTGCGTCGCGGGCAATTCGAGCAAGCCGCCCAAGATCTGGCGCAGACGTATCAAGAGGCGGGCAAAGACACATCGTGGATTATTCCGTTTGCCAGCGCCATGAATGACCCGGACAATATTCCGGGCGCTCTTGAGGTGCTGAGGTCAGCTCAGTCAAACGGATATGCGTCGGACGGTGAGCTGTTCTTTCGCTATTCCTTGCTAGGCCAGGCTGACGAGTTTTTCACGCTTGCAGCCAAACACATCGACGATCAGCGTCTGCCATATGTTTACACATTGCTGCCCGAGGCAGGCTCGATACGATCGGATCCACGCTATGCCGGTATGCTGGAGAAAATCGGCTTGATTGAGTTCTGGCAGCAATTCGGCTGGCCATCGATGTGCCAGCCGGTTGCCGAAACGGCTCGGTGCCAGTGATGCATCCAACAGCCCTTCAGCGGGATTTTTTCTAGCCCTGTACCGACAGCTCGCGGCGGCTAAAGGCGAGACAGTCAATCACGCTGAGATAACCACTTTCCGCTCTCCAGGCGCGGCGAAAGCCCGAACCTGGGGCGCAAGGGATTGTGCACCGCAATACCCGCCAATAGTGACCAGCAGCAGAAATGAGCCAAACAAGCGCAAAAACCATGCTTTCTGCTATGGTCAGGTAGTTAGCGACGCTTAGAACCAAGAAAAATGCCGGGAGAGTGCTAATGAAGCGACTAGTCCTTTGCAGGTCAATTCGTGCGGCCTTGACGATGTCGGCGGCCGCCACGTCATTACTGGCGCAAAATACGGCCCTCGCACAGGACGATGACGAAGATATCGCGGAGCAGGATCTTGTCTACGTTACCGGTTCGCGCATCCGCCGCGTGGATATCGAGGCGCCACAACCGGTCACGGTAATCACTCGCGCTGACATCGAGGCATCCGGCGAAATTTCGATCTCCGAGGTCGTTCGCGGCTCCAGCATCAATCAGATCGGCTCACACAAAGAACGCTCGGGAAGTTCCGCTCAGTCCGTGTCCGTTGTCAATCTACGCGGTCTCGGCTCAGACAAAACACTGGTATTGCTGGACGGACGACGGATGGCCGGGGCGCCAACATTCGGCGAGGGCTCATCCCAAAATCTCAACATTATTCCGATGGAAGCGGTCGAGCGCATCGAAGTCCTCAGGGACGGCGCGTCTGCGCTTTATGGCTCGGACGCGGTCGGTGGCGTGGTCAATATTATTTTGCGCGACGACTTCGAAGGTGTGCAAATCCGTGCCCGTAGCAGCCGTCCGAGCCAGTCCGGCGGCGATGAAAACGCCTATTCGGTTCTTGGCGGAATAGGTTCGGGTAAGGGTCACATCATATTCAGCCTCGAACACACCGAAAAAACGATCGTATTTGACCGCGACCGCGAGTTCACCTCCAATCTCGGACTAAGCTCGTTTGGCTTCCCCGGTTCGTTCCTGGTCAGCGACCCGGGCGGATTCGGATTCCTCGGTACATTTGCCGACGCCCGCTGTCCGACTGCGCTAAACACCAATGCAGAGTTCCCGAATTCC
>JAPUGL010000099.1 GCA_027292775.1 Gammaproteobacteria bacterium
CGCCTGGATCCGCTGGAAGACTCGTTGGTGAGGAAAGTGGCCGACTTGCTGTATGTTCGAAATACCAGCCTGATGAAAATTCGCGATCGGGTCCTGTCGACTGTCGACCAGTAAATCACCGCTGGCGATCCGACCGAGCCATTCATGGTAACTGTCCCGCCTACTCCGGATCGTGCAGACCGGCTTCCCGCAGACACTGTGGAATGGATGCCGGACGCTCGATTTTGATGCGCTTGTTGCGGCCGCTTTCACCCGAGAGGATCAAGACCCTTGACGGCGCGACCGAAAAGGAGTTACCGAGGAATTCGCGCAACTGCCGGTTTGCCTTGCCATCGGCGGGTGGTGCGGTCAATCTGATTTTCAGACGCTCACCATGCTGACCGGCGAACTCACAGCGGCTCGCACGGGGCTGCAGGCGCAAGTCGAGAACCAGGCCATCCGCTGTCCAATGATAAAATCCCATCGCCGCAGTATTTTGTCCTAACCCAGCGCATGGATCAGCGCTTGTAATCCGATCAAGACAAACAGTGGAGCGAGGTCGAGTCCGCCGATCGGCGGTATCAGGCGGCGCACCGGTCTGATCAGTGGTTCGGTCAGCGAGATCAGGACCGCGGCGATCGGGTGATAGCCACCGGGACTGACCCAACTGAGTATCGCTCTGAGCAGTACCATAAAGAAAAACAGACGAGCCGTGTTGATGGCCAGCCTCTGCGGGACAATGAGCAGTAGAACTCCGGCTGACGGTGTCGACTGGCCACTGAGCGAAATCAGAATAAGCGTAAGGACCAGTTCCAGCAGCAATGCCACCAGCAGGGTTGCCAGGTCCAGGCCCCTCCAGCCCGGCATGACTCGCCTGACCGGGCGGACCAGCGGCCCTGTGACCGCCACGATAAATTGCGATAGCGGATTGTGGAAGTCGGCCCTGACCCATTGCATCAGAAAACGGACCAGGTAACAGCTGACGTAGAGTTCGCCGATCGTGGATACAAGGAAATAAAAAGCCTGCGCCATTTTGTCGAATACCTGCGTGCGATTGGGCTGCCAAAGATAGCATGGCGGCACCGCATTTCAATCGTCCGGACCGGTACCGGCAGGGCGTCGTCCGAATACAGCGGTACCCAGGCGAATCAGCGTCGACCCCTCCACTATCGCCGCTTCCAGGTCATTACTCATGCCCATCGACAACGTGTCGAGGCTAAATCCCAGCTGCTTGATCTCGTTCTGCATGCCCGCGAGGAGTGCAAACCAATGACGCTGGCGGGATGGATTTTCGCTTGCCGGTGGTATGCACATCAGGCCACGCAGCCGCAACCTGGGAAGCGCGTCGATCTGGCTGGCTAAGTCGGCAAGATTATCCGGCCGCACGCCCGATTTGCCGCCTTCGTCGGCCAGGGCAACTTGCAGGCAGATGCCAAGATCCGGTTGTTCGGGTGGGCGATGCGCGCTCAGTTTTTTCGCCACCTTGAGACGATCAACGCTGTGGACCCAGTCGAAGCTAGTAGCGATTTCGCGTGTCTTGTTGCTTTGTATGTGACCGATGAAATGCCATTCGATATCGAGATCCTTCAGCTGTCGCTGCTTGCTCAGCGCTTCCTGTACAAAGTTTTCGCCAAAAGCTCTCTGACCCGCCTGAAACGCGACGCGAATCGCATCGGCTGGATGCTTTTTACTGACCGCCAGCAGACTCACTTCTGCGGGGTCACGGCCGCAGCTGTCGCAGGCTTGCTGGATTCTTTGGCGGATTTTCGACAGATTCCGTGTGACGTTCGTCATGTTTTACTTAAGCTGGGTTAGTTATACTGAGCATCGCTGGTTTTAGACAGTTATGGGCTAACAGAACCATATTTGACAAATAAATCATAGGGATTTTGATGTGGCAGCAGATATTGCACAACTCTTAACATTTTCGGTGAAAAATAACGCGTCTGACCTTCATTTATCAGCAGATATGCCGCCATTAATCCGTGTTGACGGGGATGTTAAACGGATCAATATGCCGGCGCTATCGCACAAGGAAGTACACGCGATGATGTACGACATCATGAACGATAAACAGCGCAAGGATTTTGAAGAATTCTTCGAAACCGATTTTTCCTTCGAAATTCCCAAGCTGGCACGATTCAGGGTCAATGCGTACAACCAGCATCGTGGTGCAGCCGCCGTATTCAGAACGATTCCCTCGATAATCTTGTCGTTGGATGACTTGCAGGCGCCAAAAATCTTTAAAGATGTGGCGATGTATCCGCGAGGACTGGTCCTGGTGACGGGTCCTACCGGATCGGGCAAATCCACGACGCTGGCAGCGCTGATCGACTATATCAATGACAACAAGCCGGACCACATCATAACCATCGAAGATCCGATCGAATTTGTACACGAGAGCCGCCGCTGTCTGATCAACCAGCGCGAAGTGCATCGCGATACCCTGGGCTTCAACGAGGCGATGCGATCGGCGCTGCGTGAAGACCCGGATGTCATCCTGATTGGCGAAATGAGAGACCTCGAGACCATTCGCCTGGCGTTGACGGCGGCCGAAACCGGGCACCTCGTGTTTGGCACCTTGCATACGAGTTCCGCGGCGAAGACCATCGACCGCGTCGTCGATGTTTTCCCGGGTGGGGAAAAAGAAATGGTGCGCTCGATGCTGTCCGAGTCGTTGCGCTGTGTGATTTCGCAGTCTTTGTTAAAGAAAATCGGCGGCGGCCGGGTCGCGGCACACGAAATCATGATCGGTACGCCGGCGATTCGCAACCTGATCCGCGAGGGCAAGGTTGCGCAGATGTACTCTGCTATCCAGACCGGTCAATCCTTGGGCATGCAGACGCTTGACCAGTGTTTGCAGGATCTGACCCAGATGGGACTGGTGAGCAAGGAAGAAGCCCGTTTCCGGGCGGTCAACAAGGACACCATTTAGCAGTCAGCGGAGTTTCGATATGGCAATGGAACGAGAACAAGCGGTCAAGCTGATGCAGGATCAGCTGCGCCGGATGGTGCAGTTCGAAGCCTCGGATCTTTTTATCACCAAGGGCTTCCCGCCGGCTATCAAAGTCGATGGCGAAGTCAACCCAGTGATGGACAAGGCGCTGACCTCCGAGCAGAGCGCTTTGATCGTGCGTTCGATCATGAATGACAAGCAGACGCGTCAATTCGATTCTACCAAGGAATGCAATTTCGCGATCAACCCCAAAGGCATAGGCCGCTTTCGGGTTAGCGCTTTTCTCCAGCAAGGCTATACCGGCGCCGTACTCAGAACGATAATCACCTTGATTCCCACGAT